>CAINFA010000184.1 GCA_903847955.1 uncultured Actinomycetes bacterium | reverse complement strand
CTCGCTCCTCAACTCGCCCTCGTGGGTGATACTACGAGGAGCAGTCTCACCCGCCATCGTTGGCGTTACACCACTGGAGGTGGCACCGTGGAGGTCTTGACCCTGCTGGCCATCGGGCTCGCCGCGGGCATGGTGGTGGGGATCTCCCCCTGCGTGCTCCCCGTGCTCCCGGTGATCTTCACCGCAGGCAGCGCCGAGGGATCCAAGGGTCAAGGTGGGGCTCGCCGTTCCTTGGCCGTCGTGGCCGGCCTGGTGGTGAGCTTCGTCGGCCTCGAGGTGGTGCTGCGAGCGGTGCTGTCTGCGCTGCACATCCCCGGACAGGTCATCACCGACCTCGGGGTGGTCATCCTCGTGGTCTTCGCCCTGTCGCTGCTCTTCCCCAAGCTGGGCGAACTGGTCGAGCGGCCCTTCGCCCGGCTGAGCTTCGGCAAGGGCGCTGGGTCAGGCACCCCACCGTTCCTGCTCGGCCTCGCGCTTGGAACCCTGTTCCTCCCCTGCGCCGCCCCAGCCTTGGCGGCGCTCAGCATCGTCGGCATCCGTCAGAGCTACTCGGGGGGTGCGATTGGGCTCAGCATCGGCTTCGCCGTCGGCATCGCCATTCCCCTCTCGATCATCGCGTTGAGCGGCGAACGGCTCACCGCCCGGGTGCGGTGGTTCCAGCACCATGCCGAGGGGGTTCGCCGTGGGTCAGGAGCATTCCTGCTGGCGATGGCCGTCGTCTTCGCCGCTGGGTGGACCACCTCGATTGAGAGCGACGCACCGAGCTGGTTGACCAACCTGACCAACACCTTGCAGCGCGACATCGCAGGCAGTGCGAGCGCCCGGGCCGCGCTCGACTCGGTGGAGCAGGTCTCGGGAGGCCCGGGCAACCTCGGCGGCTGCCAACCCACACCCAAGCTCATCAACTGCGGCAGAGCGCCGGCGATCGAAGGCATCCTCAGCTGGCTCAACACCCCCGGGGATCGCCCCGTCAAGCTCGCGAGCTTGCGGGGCAAGGTGGCACTCGTCGACTTCTGGACTTACTCGTGCATCAACTGCCAACGGACCCTGCCGCACATCAAGGCCTGGTACGCCCGCTACCACGACGCAGGCTTCGAGGTCATCGGGGACCACTACCCCGAGTTCTACTTCGAGGCCCAACGGTCCAACGTGGCCAAGGCCGTCAAGGAGCTCGGCATCACCTACCCCGTGGCGCTCGACTCCAATGGGACTACCTGGACCAACTACGGCGTCCAGTACTGGCCCACCGAGGTGCTCATCGATGCCACCGGCACCGTGGTCCACATCTCCATCGGCGAGGGTGACTACGACACCACCGAGCGCCTCATCCGTGAGGCGCTCGAGCTCGCCCACCCTGGCCGAAGGCTCCCTGCGCCGACCAACGTGCACGCGGTGGTGGCCTCGAGTCAGTCCTTAACGCCTGAGATCCACTTCGGGGCCAACTGGAGCGATCCCAACCTGGCCAATGCCATGCAGCCCTTCGAGCAGCTGCGCTACACCTTGCCCAATCCCCTCCCCCAGAACGAGGTGGGGATCAGCGGACAGTGGCTGCAGCAAGAGGAGAACCTGACCGCCAAGGGCACGAGCCAGGTGACGCTGAACTACGAGGCGAAGGACGTCTACCTCGTGTGCGGTGGGCACGGCACCTTGACCGTCCACCACGCAGACGGCAGCACCTCGGTGCTCTCGGTGTCGGGCTACCCCAAGTTGCGCACCCTGGAGGCTCGCAGCACCTGGGGGGTGGGCACGGTGACCTTCGACGCCTCACCAGGAGTGCAGCTCTACTCGTTCACCTTCGGTTGAGCCACCGCCATCGAGCGGTAGTGCTGCCGCCAGATCAGCCGGTAGATCCTCGACCACCTCGGGATGGACCGCAGCCCTGGGATGTAGGGCACGAGGAGCAGTCCTGCGGTCAGCAGCATCATGATCGCCCAGACCTCGAGGTCCGCGTTCGATGAGGTCTTCATTGGCGGCACCTGGTACCACAAGGTGTAGAGCCACAGCCACGCCTGACCGGGGTACTTCCCGGTCTCGTTCATCATCCCCCACTGCCCCCCAGCGAGGTGCTGGGCCTGAGCGATGGAGGACAGGTAGCTCGGGCTGTCGGCCAGCAAGAGCAGTGGCTTGGTGAAGTTGGTCGAGTAGAACCCCTCCTCGGTCAGCATCGAGGTGTCGAGCGCCCCGCTCCTGGCCATCGTGGTCAGCGCGTCGATCATGGTCCCTACAGGCCCGTAGTCCCCACGGGCGACGACGAGGTGGCCCGCGGTGAAGCCGGCCGCGCTGGCGGTGATCGCCCCCTCGTAGTTCTGCTCCCAGCTCGCGCGCTCGGCCGGAGAGGCGGCAGCGAAGGCCTCGAGCGCCGCTGCGAGGCCAGGGAGGTCCCGTTGGGTCGACAGCGGACCGAGGACGAAGTCCTGGGCGGTGTTGAGGGGAAGGTGCACCCCGATCAGCCGCTCGGGCGAGACCCCGAAGAGCTGCTGGCTGTTGGGGCCATGGTTGTAGGGGGGCCCGTAGTTAGCCGAGGTCGAGGTCCCGTCGAGCTCGCTGATGGCGGTCTGAGCGAAGTCCACGGGCTGCGCGTTGGACCACTGCGCCATGGTGATGGCTCGCTCATCAGGACTCGAGAAGACCACGGCCAAGCCGACGGTGAGCGCCACCACCACGACGAAGCAGATGGTGACTTCCTTGACGAGGTCGTAGGGCCGCATCGCCCCACGCCACGGTGAGACCTCGATGTCGGGGTGCAACCCCGGGGCTCGGCGCGTCATGCTTCGCTCCCAATGGCCGAGGTGGCGAGGGGCTCGGTGGTGTCCTCAAAGGGCGGCACGACCCCCTTGTGGCGAACCAGCAGCACGTGGAGGATGACGATCGCTGTCACCGCCAAGGGCAGCAGCATGATGTGCCACATCAGCATCTGGCCGAAGTTGAGCACGTTGAACAAGGCCCCTCCTCCGGTCGAGTTGATGCCGTCCTTGGCTTGGGTGGCGATCCACTGCGAGTCGAAGTTGGTCTGGGAGACGTAGCCAGTGAAGGCCGCCAAGATCGACGCCACGAAGCTCACCACCCCGGTGATCCACGTCAGCTGCCGATTCCCGCGCCACGCGGCCATGAAGAACTTTCCCCACAGGTGCACCACCATGAAGGCGAAGAACAGCTCAACGGACCACAGGTGCAACGAGTTGACGAAGTGGCCCACCGAGGAGGTGTGCCACCACGTTGGGCCGAAGATGCTCAGCACCGCACCGGTAGCGATGACCACCATCAAGGCGGTCATGGTGAGCGCGCCGAAGAGGTAGATCCACGACGCCACGTAGGCCGGCTGGCGATCGGGCAGCAACTTGTCGGGTGGCAGCGCTTGCACGGCGCGTGCCCGCACTCGAGCTGACCACTGCGTGCTGAGGTCGTCGTTGCGCTGCTGGCTCATTCCCCACCGTCCTTGGAACCAGGGAAGGGGACGACGAGCGCCAAGAGGAACAGCGCCACCATGACGAGAATGACCGCCAGGTTGCCGTAGGAGATGGAGAACCAACCCCAGGTCAGGTACGAACCGTTACCGTTCAGGTCGACTAAGGCGGCGATTAGCCCCTGAGCCACGATGATGGCGTCCATCTGTCCCCTTGGACTCGTCGTCATGCTGCTGCGGGGTCAACCTAGGGACTAGGGCCACCTCGAGGAAGGGCCAAAGGACCCAACCTTCGCTCCACAGTCCCCCCACAGCAACTCATGGAAGAATGGAGCCATGAGCGAGGCACTGCGGTGATCGAGGTCCAAGGCCTAACCAAGCGCTACGGCGACAAGGTGGCCGTCCGCAACCTGAGCTTCTCGATCAAGCCCGGGATCGTCACCGGCTTCCTCGGGCCCAACGGCTCGGGGAAGTCCACCACCATGCGGATGATCATGGGGCTCGACACCCCAACCTCGGGTACCGCCACGATCAACGGGCGACCCTTCACCCGCGCCACCCGGCCCCAGCACGAGGCCGCAGCCCTGCTCGAGGCCAAGGCGGTGCACCCCGGTCGCACCGCCTACAACCACCTCGCCATCTTGGCTGCGGCCAATGGCATCCCCAGCTCGAGGATCGGTGAGGTGCTGCACCTCGTCGGCCTCTCCGACACCGCCAAGCGCAGGGCTGGGAAGTTCTCCCTCGGCATGGGCCAGCGGCTGGGCATCGCCGCTGCCCTGCTCGGCGACCCGAGGGTCCTGCTCTTCGATGAGCCGGTGAACGGTCTCGACCCCGAGGGCATCGTCTGGGTGCGGAACTTGCTGCGAGCACTGGCCGCCGAAGGTCGCACGGTGTTCGTCTCGAGCCACCTCATGGAGGAGATGGCGAAGACGGCCGACCACCTCATCGTGATCGGCCAAGGCGAGCTCAAGGCCGACACCTCGGTCGATGCCTTCATCGCCCAGAACTCCATCCAGAGGGTCAAGGTGCGTTCCCCCCAGCTCGAGGTGCTCGAGGCCGCCCTGCAGGCGCAGGGCATCACCACCAGCCGCGACGGCGAGACGCTGTTCGCCGACAAGGTCACGAGCGAGCGGGTAGGCGAGTTGGCCAGCGCCCATGGCGCCACCCTCCACGAGCTCCACCAGGAGGTGGCCTCGCTCGAGGACGCCTTCATGGAGCTGACCCGAGAATCGGTCGAGTACGTCGGCCAGACCGGAGCGAAGCCATGACCACCGCCGAGACCATGGTCGAGCCCACCGCTGAGGTCCGCGTCCACCCCTACAGCTTCCTCGACGTACTCCGAGCCGAGTGGCTCAAGTTCCGCACCATCCGGTCGAGCTGGTGGGCACTGGCCTCCTTCGTGGTGGTCACCATCGCCATCTCCGCCTTGGCGAGTTGGGCCAAGGCCAACGACTTCAACCAGCACCACCAAGGTGGGTCCTTCGACCCGTTCAACCCCACCCAGTTCTCCTTGCTCGGCACCATCTTCGGCCAGTTGGCCATCGGCGTGCTCGGTGTGCTCGTGGTGACCTCTGAGTACTCAAGTGGCACCATCCGATCCTCGCTGCAGGCGGTGCCCCGCAGAGGACAGCTCTTCGCGGCCAAGCTGCTCGTGCTCGTGGTCGTGGTCTACGTCGTCGCCCAAGTGACCGTCGTGGCGTCGTTCCTCTTCGGCCAGGTGCTCTTCCACTCCACCGGCCACGCCGACACCTTGAGCTCGGTCGGGGTGAAGCAGACCCTGCTGTCGACCGCGCTGTTCCTCGTGGCCACAGCGATTGCGACCTTTGGGTTCGGCTTCCTCTTCCGCAACGGCATCGGCGCCATCTTCACCTACGTCGGCCTCTTGTTCCCCGTCGACATCATCGTGAGCGTGCTGCCGAACCCCTACAACAAGGACATCTTGAAGTTCCTCCCGAACTCGATCCTGTTCCGCACCATCTCCCCCATCGTCACCCCCGACAACACCACGTTGTTCACGCGCTGGATCGGGATCGCACTCATGGCGCTGTACGCCGTGGTCCTCGCCGGGGTCGCCCTGTTCAGCTTCCTGCGCCGCGACGCCTGAGCGAGACGTTCAGCCAGCAGCCGAACCGGCACGCCGGCGACGGAGCACCACCAACAGCGGGAACCCGCACACCACGAGCAGACCGACGATGGCGGCCGCCACTGCCAAGCGGGCGTGGGGCGGCTCGAAGCTGAAGGTAACGACCGAGGTGCCGGCCGGCACGGCCACGCCTTGGAACACCGGCGCTGCGGCGGTGATCGGGACCCCAGCGCCGTTGACCGTCGAGGTCCACCCCGCCATGTCGAGCTCATTGCGCACGAGCGTCGATGCCTTGGTGCAGTGCACCTCGACGCTCGTGTCGCTCAAGGCCTTCGTGGTGCACGGCCCGAGGGTGTGGAAGAACGGCGTGGTGGTCGGCAGCTGGTCGATCGTTCCATCGAGGCTGGTGAACACCGTGCGCCCACCAGCGGCGAAGAAGGCGGCCGGCATGGTGAGGTTGTTCGGCACGAGGACGTAGCGCACCGAGACGGCCTCGTAGTTCTTCAGGTTCGCCATGAAGGCCTCGAGGGGCGTCGGGCCGGTGGCGGTCAGCGATGAGAGTCCGTTGACCAACAGCGGGTTGACGTTGGGATCAAGGGCTGCCACGGCGAAGGTGGCGAAGCGCTTGGGGACGGGATTGTCCTCGACGTTGAGCTCCTTGATGCCGTACAGCGAGCCGTAGTTGGGCTGGATGCCCTCGAAGGTGAAGAACCGATCTTGACCGAGGTGCGCTTGGAGGTAGTGCACCTGGGACAGGTCGAGGCTTCCCCCGTGCGGTGCGGAGAGCGTGGGCACGGCGAAGCTGATGGTGGCCTCGGCCACGGCGATGGCGCAGCACGCAACGATGCGGGCGCGTCCCTTGAGGGCGAGCACCGCCACCCCACAGCCCAGCAGCGGGAGCATCGATGCCACCAAGAACGCCACCCGATGGTGCTCGATGCTGACCACCCCAATGGGCACGGTGTGGGCGATGGCCCTGATGGTCGGCAGCGCCATGCACCCGAGCACGAGCCCCACCGCCCAGCACACCCCCACCGACACCCAGAGCTGGCGGCGTCCCAACTGCTGCTTCGAGAGCGCCTCGAGGCCGAGGCAGGCCAAAAGGACGAGGCACAGGTCGATGGAGGGCACGATGTAGCGGTAGATCGCCACCCGGTCCATGCCTGGGATCAGGTCGACCACGGTTCGGGGGCCCGCGATGGAGTAGATCGCCAACACGCCGGCAGCGACGTAGCCAGCGAGCACGAGCCGGAGGGGCCGGCGGGGCTTCGGGAGCGCGCCGAGGACGGCGAGCAGCACCACCGAGGCGGTCAGGTACCCACCCACGTTGCCCCAGAACCGGTTCGAGAAGATGGCGTCGGTGGCTTGGTAGCTCATGATCGAACCGAAGCTGTAGGGGAACACGAGCGCCGGGAGGGCACTGGTGGTGACCGTGACCGTCGAGAGCACTCCGGTGTCGTGGTGGCCGGTGTCGGCCACCTTGAGGTAGTCGACGAAGGCGACCAAGAGCGGGGCTGCCATGGCCACCCCACAGCCGAATCCGACCAAGCCCTTGCGCACCATGGCCACCCAGACCGAGCGGTACGTGACAGCCAGCCGGCACGCCGCCCAGCCCAGTGCGAACAGCAGGTTGAGGTACGTGCCCTCGGCGAAGCCGCTCAAGAAGCACAGCGCCACCGCAACGGCGAGCACGCTCCAGCCACCGGCACGCTTGGCCTTGGCGAACGCACCGGCCCGCTCGATGCCCAGCAAGATCCACGGCAGGAAGCAGATGGCGTCGATCGTCGAGTTTGAGAGCCAGGCGAAGGCGCCATTGACGGCGAACAGGGCCCCACCCACCCCGGCGATCAACGCGCTGATCCCGAGTCGCCGAGCCAACAGGTAGGCGCCGAGTCCAGCGATGACCTCGAGGCTGAGGTGGAAGGGGACGAGCCCGAGGGGCAAGATCAACAGCACCGACAAGGGGAACAGCGCGGCGGCCTGCATCTCCCCCGCCAGCGGCGCGCCGAGTCCCTCGTAGGGGTTCCACCAGGGGAACCGACCGTGCAGGAGGTCGACAGCCACCCGGTGACCGAGCGCTTGGTTGATGAAGCCGACGTTGGGATCGATGGTGAACCCGCCGGCGACGTAGGGGGCGAGCACGCCGTTGGAGAAGCCGCTCACCCAGAACAGCGGATTGGGCTCGGTCAGGCCGGTGAGGTAGCTGCCGTTGGCAACGAGGACCACCACCAGAATGAGGCCGACGGGCAGCACATGGCCCGACTGCCACACCCGCCCGAGCAGCGATGCCGACGATGCTCTGGAGCCCCCAACGTCTGCCTCAACGACGTCGCCCGTCGGCAGCTCGGTGTCGATCACCTCGGTCACTTCTCGTCCCAGGTGATGGCCTCAGCCTCGAACCGCGATGGATCTTGGACCCGGACCACGCAGAAGAGCAGACCGGCTGGATCCCGCAGCACCTGCCAGGACTCGACGGCTTGCACCCGGGTCGCGCCGTGGCGCACGAGTCGAGCGACCTCGGCGTCGATGTCGTCGGTCTCGATATCGAGGTGGACGCGGGCCGTGCCAGCAATCTCTTGGACGAGCAGGCCGAGCCCCGAGGAGCAGACCCCGAGGTCGCGGTACGCCTCGTGGCCATCGACGACCCTGCTCGTGAGGTCGAGCGCGGCCGTCCAGAACGCAACGGTGGCCTCGACCGAGGGACCCGGGACGTCCAGCAGCACGGTGCTGAGGCGAGATCGGTGCATTCCCTCAAGCATGGCCCACGGTGGTGGTTCGGTGGTGTCACGACCTGAGCGCAGCACGAGAGCAGGCTCGAGGTTCGGTCCCCTAGGGTGCGACCATGGATCTGTTGAGCACGCTGCGAACCACCGGTGCGGTGCGCGCCTTCACCGACGAGCCCGTCGCACTCGCCACCATCTACGACCTCCTCGACGTGGCGAGGTTCGCTCCCAATGGCGGCAATCGACAGGCGTGGCGGGTGGTCGTGGTGACCGACCCGGCCCAGCGGCGGAGGTTGCGTGACCTCTACCTCCCAGGGTGGTACCAGTACCTCGCCCAGAGCGCTGCGGGCCTCGTTCCGTGGGCTCCGGTCACCGACCCCGAGCGGGAAGCCGAGGCCATCGCCAGTGCCCCTGGGATCGCCGCTGCTGCTGCGGCGGGCCCGGGAGGCTTCGCCGAGCGCTTGGACGAGGCACCAGCCCTCTTGCTGCTGCTGGCGGACCTCCGCTACCTCGCAGCCGTTGACCGAGATGCTCCCCACTACACCTTGATCGGCGGGGGCTCGATCTACCCCTTCGCCTGGTCCATCTTGCTCGCAGCACGTGCGCACGGCCTCGGCGGGGTCATGACCACCATGCCAGCCCTCGAAGAAGAGGCGCTCCGCCACGCCTTCGGGTTGACCGAGACCCAGGTGTTCGCCGGATTGCTCGCCCTCGGTCATCCCGTGCACCAGCCGACCAAGCTGCGGCGCGGTGACGTCGCCAGCTTCGCCACCGTCGACCGGGCTGATGGCCCGGCCTTCGAGCGCCCCTAGCGGAGGTACAGCTCAGCAGTCCAGGTGGAGGCGAACTCCACCCCATTGAGCGCATCCATCAACTCGAGGGTGCAGGTCGCCAGCTGCTCGGCAGAGGCCGATGTGGGGCAGTGGATCAGCAGGCCTCGTCGAGCGTGGTCTTGGCGTTGGAGGAAGCCTTCGGGCAAGGTGACGCCTCGATCAGCGAGCCCGGTTCGGCCCAGTCGCCCGAACGGGTGCAAGATCCCGATCACGCTCGGGTCGCCAACCACGATGGTGCCGATGGCGAAGGGCTTGACCTGGCCACCCAGCAGGGCCGTGAACGGACCTGGTCGGGGCACGGTCTCGAGGAGCACCCCGAGGTCACCCGGTGAGACGTTGACCCAGCCTCGCCCATTGCTGGAGCGGACGATGGCCTCGATCAGCGGTGCTGGCGCCTCTCGCTCGAACTCGATCACCGAGGGGACCCGACGAGCCATCACCGTGGACCGAGCGCGCCGCGGATGCTGACGTCGTCGTGCCCGAGACTCGGCGGCGAGCTACGCACCAAGAGACGCTCGCCGTCAACGAGCAGCGGAGAGCCGATGACCTGCACCGCACCAGCAGGGGTGTCGATGGACTGCAGGAGCCCCGTGGCGAGCACCTGGGGCTCGGCCAACGCCTGCGCCACGTCGTTGACCGGCGCGCATGGAATTGAACCGGCGGCGAGCACCTCCAGCCAGTGGCTGGTTGGTGCGGTGGCGAAGTGCTCCGCCAGGACCGCCGCTAGTCGATCCCGGTGCTCCACTCGCATGGCGTTGGTGGCGAAGGCCGGATCCTCAGCCAGCTCGGGGCGGCCGAGCACCCCGCAGAAGGCGCTGAACTGCCGGTCGGTCCCCACCGCCACCATCACGATGCCATCGGCGGTTGCCAAAGGACCGTAGGGGGCGATGCTCGGATGGTCGTTGCCGAGCAACCCGGGCACGACCCCGGTCGCGAGGTAGCTCTGCCCTTGGTTCACCAGTGCGCTCATGGCCGCCTCGAGGAGGGGGACCTCGAAGTGCGACGCCGACCCCAGACGTCCTCGTTGGTGCAAGCCCGCTAAGGCTGCCACCGCGCCGTAGAGCCCTGCGAGCACGTCGGCGACGGGCGAGCCCACCTTCATCGGCCCGCTCGCCGCAGAGCCCGTCACCCCCATCAACCCCGACCGAGCCTGCGCCAAGAGGTCAAATGCGGGCTGGGCAGCTAACGGTCCCCCGCTCGACGCTGGTCGGATCGAGACCCAGACGACCGATGGCAGGCCATGGCGCAGCGCGTCGAGCCCGAAGGCCTCCACCTGGTGGGGCAAGAAGTTCTCAATGACCACGTCGGCACCATGGGCGAGCTCGGCGACCACCGCTCGGTCCGCGGCCGAGTGCAGGTCAGCCAGCATCGAGCGCCGGTTGCGGTTCGTCGACAGGTAGTAGGTCGAGACGCCACCAATGCTCGGTGGCGTGAAGCCACGAACCGGATCCCCTGAGCCGGGCTGCTCGACCTTGATCACGTCGGCACCGAGGTCACCGAGCACCTGGGCACAGAAGGGCCCAGCTAAGACCCGCGACAGGTCGAGCACCTTGATCCCATCGAGGGGAAGACCGGCGGTCGCAGGGTCATCGACAGAGGGCCAGGGCACCGCGCCATGCTACGAGCACCGTGGGCACTCTGGCGGCTCGTGCACCCGGTGCCTGGCTGACACCTGCGAAGCCGAGGTCGTACCATGGGTCGATGGACGCCCCGCCGAAGCGACGCACGCCGAGCGCTGACGTTGAGTCCGCCATCGTCGACGCCGCCATCGAACTGCTGAGCGAGCAAGGTCCTGATGCACTCTCGGTACGCAGGATTGCCGCCGCTGCAGGCGTCGCCCCCATGGGGGTCTACAACCACTTCAATGGCAAGTCCGGAGTGATCGACGCCGTGTGGCGCAGGGGGTTCGCCGAACTGGCGAAGCGGATGGATTCGGTCGACGCCATCGAGGACCCCCGAGAGGCGCTGTACACCGCTGGCCAGCTCTACCGAACCTTCGCCCTCGAGCACCGCACGGCCTACGGGCTCATGTTCATGGGCTCGGTACCTGGGTTCACCCCCAGTGGTGAGTCGGTGCTGATCTCGCTCACGGCCTTTGATGGATTGACCAGGGCCATCTCGAGGTGCATGGACCACGAGGTGATCGCCAAGGGCGACGAGACGCTGGTTGCCCAGATGATCTGGTCGGCGGTGCACGGGGCCATGGCCCTCGAGCTCGCCCAGTTCAGCTTCGCCGAGGATCCGGCCGAGGTCTTCCACCGCCTGCAGCTCGTGCTCCTCGAGGGCCTCGCTCCAGGTACCGCCGCCGTCTAATCCACCTACCACCACTGTCGAGGTCTTGCCATGGCGCCCCTGTTCTTGATCACCGCCCAGCTCTGGGTCAGCGAGTCGCAGCCGCACAACCGGTCGAACCCGAGCGCCCTCGATGAGCTCGCCGCCAGGGCGCCGGCCACGATCTCCCAGCACAAGCAGGTCGAGGGCGGAAAGCTCATCGAGGCCGAGGTCCGCAACCTCGGAGAGGTGCCGCTGATCTGCGACCGTCTCGTGCTGACCTTCGGATGCCAGGTGTCGACGGTCCTCGAGCACGGCTGGCAGTCGTGGTCCACCGTGCGCCCCACGCCCGTGGGTGATTTGCGACCCGAGCGTTCCGAGGCCCCATGGTGGCTGCGCTCCCAGCTGTGCGCCGACCCGGACCAACCTGGGCAGTCGGTGATCGCCGACACCGTGCTCATCTCCGAGCAGCTCGTGCTCGGCTCGCTCTCGGCGAGATGGAACCTCGTGACGTTCATGACCAACGGCGAGGTCCTCGAAGCCCACCTGCACCTCGACGACCAGGTGCTCGAGGCTGGTGAGACCCTCGGCTTCGACCCGCTGTGGTGCTACGAAGGTGATCCTGGCATCGGCTACAGCCGCTACGCCGCCCTCGCTGGCGCGCACAACGAGGCCCGAACCTCTGCACCAGCCCCGTTGGGCTGGTGCAGCTGGTACCAGTACTTCGGCGAACTGCACGCCAACGATGTGCAGGACAACCTCGACCTCGCCCGTGCCCACGGCCTGCAGACCATCGTCGTCGACGACGGGTGGCAGCCCGAGATCGGCGTCTGGGACCGGACCGCTCCCGAGTTCGGCGTCGAACTCGGTGACCTCGCCCAGGCAGTCACGGCGAAGGGGATGACGGCTGGGATCTGGACCGCGCCATTCCTCGCCCTCGAGGGCGGCAGCCTCGCCCTCGAGCACCCCGACTGGCTCGTTCGAGCTGCCGATGGCTCCCCCGCCGTCGCCCTCGTCCACGACGGCTGGGGCGGAACCCTCTACGCGCTCGACACCACGCACCCTGAGGTGCTCGAGCACCTCGAGGGCAGCTTCGCCCGACTGGCGAGCCTCGGATTCAGTTCGTTCAAGGTCGACTTCTGCTACGCCGCAGGCATCGCTGGCCGCCGGCATGGCACCGGACAGATGACGAGAGCCGAGGCGCTGTACCAAGGCCTGGCAGCAATCCGGGCCGGGATTGGCGAGGACGCCTTCCTGTTGGGTTGTGGGTGCCCGCTGCTCAGCGCGGTGGGCATCGTCGACGCCATGCGGGTCTCTGAGGACGTCGCCCCCCACTGGGAGGGGCGAGGTGGGGCCGTTGGCTTCGAGGAGTCGACGGTCGGTGTGGTCAACGCCATCACCCAGAGTGCCTTGCGGGCGCCGCTGCATCGTCGGTGGTTCCTGAACGATCCCGACTGCTTGCTGCTCCGCCCGACCGACACTGAACTGACGGCGCTCGAGCGGCGGGTGCATGGTGCAACGGTGCTCGGCACCGGTGGCTACCTCGTGGTGAGCGACGACCTGGGTCGCTACGGCGACGAAGAGTGGGCATTGCTCGACGAGCTCACGCGCCACCGCTCGCTGTTCAACGACACCCTCGACCTCCTCGACCCCTTCGCCACACCCCTCGTGGTCAAGGCGCCCCAGGCTCGGCTGACCCTCGACTGGACCGAGCCCACCGCCACCATCAGCCTGCCGAGCGGCGACGTGGTGTTCCGCAGTTAGGCCGGAGCGAACCCGAGGGCTGCGACCAAGCCTTCGGGGTCCACCACCGAGACGGTCAGCTGGCGGAGCCGCACGCTCACCCCCATGACCTGGGCACGCTGCTCAGGATCCAAGGTGAGCTGCACCAAGCCCTGCATTGAGCCATTGACCAGCCAACGGCCAGCCATGCCATGCACGCCGATGCCGCCCACGAGGCCTCCTCGAGTCGTCGCTGCAGTGATGGCTGAACGGTCGATGGTGCTCGAGAAGCCCCACCCCATCTCGACCTCGAGGTGCTCGTCGCGCAGCACCATGGCCGATCGTCGGGGACCGAGGAGCAAGGGGGTGGCCAGCAGGTTGTACCAACGGTCGAAGCGGAAGGCGAAGCGTTGCTCAGCCATGGTGGGCCTCCTCGGGCTCGCTCGTCGCGCTCGCACATGCCATCGAGCAGCCAGAGCACACGCCACCACACGGCGCAGGAGCAGCGGGCTGGCGACTGGCCGTGCGGGCTTGCACGCCCTGTCGAGCCATGAGGATGGCCAAGATGACGGACGCGACGGCGTCGAAGACCAACGGCGTCCGCGAGCTGACCGTCGGTGCCACGAGCAACGCAGCTCCGCCGAATACGCCAAGCCCGAGCGCAAGGAGCCCTGTGGAGATCGTGACAACCGACGTCGCCACCTGCTCGGCGGACTTGAGCCAGAGTCCAGTCGACCGCTGGCGGAGTCCGAGGATGACCGAGGCCACGCCAAGGCCAAGGCACCAAGCCACGCCCAAGACGGCGAAGCGCGGGGACCCACCGACGCTGACCGTCGCCGAGAAGGCAGACCGCTGGGGTGCACCGAGGACGACCGTCACCACGAATGCACCGACGACCAAGGCCGCGAGGGCGAGCATCGCTGCACCCAACACGGCGAGCAGGTCACGTGCTCGATCGGGATCTGCAGAGGTGCGGTAGACCGCGAGCACCGACGCCACTGCTTGGGTCCCGAGCAGGGCACCGAATCCGATGAGGCAGATCAGCGGTGCCTCGATGCCCGAGAGGATGAGCACGACCACCGAGGCGACGTACAGCGAAAGCGTCGCCGCCTCGAGCACGCGCGAGCGCTGCTCGAGGTGCTCGATCGTGGGTATCGGCTTCACACCACCATTGTTCCACCTTCGAGACCATGTCCCACCGAGTGGCCACGTCAGCGCAGCATGACGTGCATCAGTCGGGGTTCAATTCCTCGGCGCCTCGTCACACCAGCAATCCGACGACCTCAACGATCGGGTCGAGGCCAGGGCTTCGGTCGAGCGTCGTCAGGTCAATCCCCGTTACGGCTTCAGCAACGGGGAGTGCCTCGCCCAGGCAAGGTACGTCAGAACAACAAGCGGTCCAAGATCTCCTGGTCGGGCTCGGTGCGACACGCTCGGGCGCAAGCACTGCGGATGGCGCTGGACTCAAGTGGCGCTCGAGAGCGGGAGGCGCCACACGACGTCGCAGCGGTCAGGCTGCAGAGCTCCCCTACGCCCGGGAGCGTGGCATCCCAACCATGGTCGATCCAGTTGTCATCTCAACATCCACTCGGAAGTCTGCCGTGGGGAAGCGCCTCAACATCCTCCGACCATTGATGCGTCACCGTCGGCACACTTGGGTCGGGCGGACCTGGTGGCGTGAGGACGAGAACGACCGGACCGAACACCTTCGCCTCCTTGACCCATCCTCCATCTAGAGCCCCCGCCCCATCCCAACTCGGTATCGAGGCGACATGGGTGAACCCGACGGCTCGAAGCCTTGGCTGCAGCTCTTCCATGAGCGCTTGGGCGCTGCCACTCCACTGAAAGTCGATCTCGACATGGGCCGGATCCCATCCAAAGGTGCCAGCGCGACCGTCACAACTGTCCCATTGAGGTTCCGCCCGATAGGCATAGCTCGCAGGCGGCGGCCAACCAATGTTGGTCAGCCAATGGATCTTCCCCTCGGAGAACGCTGGAACAACCTTGGCGTAGGGCGCTATCGCTCGGAGAATCTTCCCGCCAGGGTCACCTGCAGTTGGTGCAACTGACCATGAGGCCGTCGATGCCGCCTCCTGGTGACGCAATGCTCGCCACGCGGTGACGCCGCCAGCAGCGATCGCCAAGACGACGACGGCGACCACCAAGGGCGCTTTGCGAAGCCTCTTGTGACTCGTCTCGCGGTACGTCGAGGGGCGATGCATCTCGGACCCGCTCCCGTGAGCCATCGCTCACCCTTGGGCACCTCGGCGGAGCAGAACGACTCCACCACGCCCAAGGATACGTTTCGGCGCGATCGACATCCCGATGTCGGCAGATCGCACGGTGCGCAATGCTGCTCGTGCCGGCGGAGGCTGCACACACGGTCTTCGGGGCCGGAAGGAGTTCCCAGCGGCGAGAACTCGTGATGGATCACGTTCCGCCAGCGAAACTGCAAACTTCGACGTGTGTTCTTGCGAACACGACTTGGAGCGGACGACGGGATTCGAACCCGCGACCCCAACCTTGGCAAGGTTGTGCTCTACCACTGAGCCACGTCCGCGTGACGTCTGTCCATTGTAGTCGCTCCGCGCCGAGCTCGGGCGACGTCGCAGGCCTCAGGTCAGGTTGGCCGCTCGAGACAACTCGTCGAAGGCATCGACCATGCAGCGAGCGGCACCTTTGACCTCGGGTACGAGGTGCTGACACCCGAGCAGCCCAAGGTGCAAGGTGTCGAGGTAGCGAAGTGCGGTGATGTTGAGCCCGATGGTGGCGGCAATGGGACCCACCGGGTAGACCGCTGCCACCTTGCGACCTGCGCACCACACGGGGAAGGTCGGCCCCGGCACCGAGGAGACCAGCACGTTGCCCACCGGCGGCACATGGTCGAAGATCCGAGCGTTGTGCGCTGCTCGTGCCATGAGGTTCGCCACCACGGGAGGAACGAGTCGGGTGAGATCAGAGGTGACCTGGGAACCCAGGATGCGATCCTGTTCCTTGCCCGCATCGGCAGACTCGTGGATGGCCCGCAGGCGCTCCACGGGGTCCTCGATGGTGGTGCACAGCGACACCAGCATGGTGGAGATCTGGTTCCCCATGGCGTCCATCTGCTCTTCGGGACGAATCGACATCGGAACCATGGCGACCAGATCTCGGTCGATGGTTTCGCCTCGGGCTGCGAACAGCCGGTTGAGGGCGCCAGCGACGGTGGCCATGACCACGTCGGTGACCGTGCCGCCGAGCACCTTGCCCACCTGGCGGACCTCCTCGAAGCGGAGGTCGGTGGCGGCGTAGGAACGCTGGGCCGAGATGGTGCCGTTGATCGAACTCTTGGGCGCCGCCAGCACCGAGGTGGGATGCGCACGACCCTCGGGAAGCTCCCGATTGTGGTCGATGGCCTTGAACAGCGAGGTGAGGGTTCTGCTGGCCGACTCGACCAAGGCCATGGGGTGGTGGAGCCAGCTGGCACCAGCATCGCCGAGCAGGGTCATCCCCGACGGCAAGGGCTCAGGCTCGAAGGGAGGCGGGGTGCCCGTGTCTCGTGGCTCCTCGGAGAGGTCGAAGAAGTTAGCCAGGATGTGGGCGCCGGAGATGCCGTCGATCATGGCGTGGTGGAAGCGGGCGAAGAGCGCGTACCGTCCTCCTTCAAGACCCTCGAGGAAGATCATCTCCCACAGGGGCCGGTCGAGGAACATCGGCCGGCTCATGATCCGCCCGACGTAGCGGTCGAGCTCCGCCTGGCCTCCTGGGGCCGGCAGCGCACCGCGGGTCAGGTGGAGGTTCAGGTCGAAGTCGGGGTCGTCCACCCGAACCGGCGGGGAGATCCCAAGGGGCGCCTGCAAGATGCGCTGGCGCATGATGGGCACGAGGTGGAGCCGAGCGGCGACGAGGTCCCGAACTTCCTCGAAGGCGGCGCGAGGGCTCAGCTCACCGCCCACCTTGGGCTCCATGACCATGACGGCGGCGACGTGCAGTGGTGCGCCCTCGGTCTCGAAGGAGACGAAGGCGGTGTCGAGGGAGTTGAGCCGCTGCATCAGCGTGCTCCGCTGTGACCGAAGCCACCTGCGCCGCGGTCCGTCTCGCCGAGCGCCTCGACGCTGACGACCTCGAGGACCACCTCGGGCACCGGGGCGATCACGAGTTGAGCGATGCGGTCCCCGACTTCCACCTCGAAGGCTTCGGTGGGGTCGAGGTTGACCAACACCACCCCGACCTCTCCCCGGTAGCCAGCGTCGATCAGCCCGGGGGCATTGAGGCAGGTGACCCCATGGTGCAGGGCCAGCCCGCTGCGCGGCAAGACGTAGCCGGCGTGGCCTTCGGGGATTGCCACGAGGAGCCCGGTCGGGATCAGCGCCCGCCCTCCCGCCGGGGCCAAGACGGCCCCGGTGCGAGCTCGGAGATCGAGGCCCGCATCCCCTGGTCGGGCCGGGCGCGGCACCTCCACGGTGGCGTCGACGAGGACCACGGGTACATGCAGCATCTGGGAGAGGCTACTCGTCCCTGCCCCGGTGATCTAGGGCCGGTAGCATCCCTGCGTGCTCGCATGG
>CAINFA010000183.1 GCA_903847955.1 uncultured Actinomycetes bacterium | reverse complement strand
CCCTCAGCACCGGAGCGGTCCTTCGGACCCTCGGAGCGGGACGTGATCCCGTCGGCGTGGTCAGCACCGGCGCCTCCGTCTACGTCGCCGATGGGGTTCCCGGCACCGTGACGGTGCTCAGTGCCTCGAGCGGTCAGTTGCTCCGAACGGTGGCGCTCGGCTTCACCCCGACGTCGATCACCCAGGCTGCCGGACGAATCTGGGTTGCCTCGGCCAGCGGTGCACTCGAAGCGCTCTCGACCAGCGGAACCCCACTCGTCCGCGCCACCCTCGGCCGTCCCCTCGGCACCGTTGTGGGCGCAGGCCAACTCCTCTTCGCCTCAGAGCCCTCGACGGGGCTGGTGGCAGAGCTCTCTGGTGTCAGCGGTGGCCTCATGCGCACCGTGCACGCCGGCAAGGACCCGAGCGCATTGGCGGTCACCGCCACCACCTTGGCGGCAGCCGACCCCGCCACGTCCTCGGTCACCGAGGTGCGGCTCTCGACCGGTGCCACGATCGCCACCGTCAACCTCGGCGCCGCACCGGCAGGTCTTGGCATTGCGTCAACGGCGCTCTACGTCGCTGAGCCCGCCCAAGCCAGGGTGGCCGAGGTCGACCTCGCCAATGGACGGCTGGTTCAGACGTTCGCCGTGGGCGCGTCGCCATCGGCACTGGCGGCGACGGCCAGCACGGCCTACGTGGTGGCCACCCGTGCCAACGTCGTCAATGCGCTGAGCCTGGTCCCGCTCAGCCTGCCAAGTGCCCCGACGTCCCTCGCGGCCACGTCCAGCCCCTCGGCTGCGGTGGTGTCGTTCGTTCCTCCGGTCTCGACCGGCGGTGCTCCCGTGCTCAGCTACACCGTTACGGCCCAACCATCGGGAGCCACCTGCACGACCACCTCCACCTCGTGCACGGTCGCGGGGCTCACCAATGGTGTCACCTACCGCTTCACCGCCACCTCGACCACCGTGGTGGGGACCTCAGCCGCCTCAGCCCCCTCCGCGGCCATCACCATTGCTGGGCCGCCTTCTGCCCCCACGGGCCTCGTGGCAACCGGAGGAGTGGGCTTGGCGACGTTGACCTGGGTTGCACCCACTGCAACTGGCGGTAGTCCCGTGCTCAGCTACGAGGTCTCCTCGAGCATCGGCGGCTTCACCTGCACGGCCTTGGCGCCCAACACCACCTGTTCGGTGCCCGACCTCGTGCAAGGGACGACCTACCGGTTCACGGTGGTCGCCACCAATGCGGTCGGGTCAAGCCCAGCGTCGAACGTTGCCTCGGTGACCATCGCTGCGCCCCCAACGACACCCTCGACACCTACTGCGCCGAGCGTGGTCGGTGCGAACGGCTCCGCCGTCGTCAGTTGGAGTCCGCCGGCGACCAATGGCGGGTCCCCAATTCTGCGCTACACCGCTGTGGCAGCGCCCGGTGGGCTGTCGTGCACGGTCGCAGCGCCAGCCACGACGTGCACCATTCGAGGCCTGACCAATGGCGCGGGGTACCTCGTCACGGTCTCGGCCACCAACGCCGTCGGGCAGGGGCCCTCGAGCCAGGCCTCCACCTGGGGCCAGAGCGAGGTCGACACCTCGACGAACGGGCAGTACTACGCGTTGAGCTGCGCGAGCCCTGGAACCTGCCTCGCGGTTGGCGAGAGCTCCACTTCGCCCATCACCGCCAGCGAGGTTGCTGGGACCTGGAGCGCCCCCGCTGCGATGAGTGGGGTCGTGGGAGGATTCCTCGGCGCATCGTGCCCGACGACCACCCAGTGCGTGGCCGTGGGGGAGCGGACCGTCGCTGACTCCACCGAAGCGTTGATCGCTACCGAGACCGATGGCACCTGGGCTCCGCCGATCGACGTCGACGGAGGCAGCGGCGTCAACCTGACCTCGATCAGCTGCTCGAGCCAAGGAACCTGTACGGCTGTAGGTGAGAACGAGAGCACCAACCACGGCGTGGTGGTCAGCGAGACCTCGGGCACCTGGGGATCGGTGGTTCCCCTCGGGCCCATCGCAAGCGGTGGCGTTGGCGGTGCGCAGTGGAACGCCATCTCGTGCACGAGCGCTTCGGCGTGCACCGCAGTTGGGCAGGACAATGCCAGCTCGACCCCGGCGGCCATCACCGAGACCAACGGCACTTGGGGTACCGAGATCACGCTGAGCAGCACCGGTGACTTGGGCGTGTTCTACGGGATCGACTGCACGAGTGACGGGACCTGCACGGCGGTGGGCGAGGACAGTTCACAAGATGCGCCCATCGTCGCGGTGCAGAGTGCAGGGACGTGGTCGTCGATCTCGAGCATCGGCCAGTCCGGAGTGGGCTTCCTCAACGCCGTCAGTTGCACCGACGCCACCGATTGCGTGGCAGTGGGCACCGGTTCGACGGCTGCGTTGGTGGAGGGTGAGGTAGCGGGTACCTGGACGAGCACCTCGACCGGTCTCAGCCCCGATGCGGTCCTCGATGGTGTGGCCGACGATGCCAATGGCACCACGGTGGTCGGCGGCCTTGAGAACAACCAAGGCTCAGCGCCCCTCATCGATGGTGGGGCGCTGGTGCCGAGCGCGTCCTAGCGGTCGAGCAGGCGCTTGAGCCCGGCCTCGAGGCCCTCTCGTTCCGTTGGGGTGGTCTTGGCCATCAGGTGCTGGTCGAGCAGGCTGAGGTAGGTCTCAGAGGTTCGCTCGAGGGTGTCGTGGCCGCGCTCGGTGAGGACGACGTAGGTGGTCCTCCGGTCGGTCGGACACGCGACCCGCGCCACGAGGCCTGCTTCCTCGATGCGATCAATGAGCCGGGTCACCCCGCCGCTCGACAGGACGATCTCGTTGGCCAACTCACCCATCGCCATGCGGCCTTGACTCGATCGTCGGAGGTGGACCATGACCTCGTACCACGAGAGCGACAGTCCGGCCTGCTCCTCGAGGTCATTGGATAAGGTCCGGATGAGGCGATCATGAGCCTCCATCAAGAGTCCGGCCAACACGATCCGCTCGTCGTTGGCGAAGGCCGTACAACGGTCGCTCTGCACGGGGACGGAATCGGCTGCCATCCCACCACCTTAGCGCGTACCGTTGCGAAATCAGTAGTTGATATTGCAACTATTGTGAGGTAAGGTACTACCGTCAACGCATCAACCAAGGAGAAACCATGAGCAACCTTCCCGAGCCAGGCGACTACGTCGTCGACGCCATCCACTCCTCGATCGGCTTCAGCGTCCGCCACCTGGTGGCCGCCAAGGTCCGTGGCAGCTTCACCGAGTTCGAGGGCACCATCACCGTTGGTGCCACCCCTGAGGAGTCCAAGGTTGTCGCCACGGTGCAGGCCGCGTCGATTACCACCAACAACGAGGCTCGTGACGGGCACCTCAAGTCGCCTGACTTCCTCGACCTCGAGAACCACCCGACCTTGACCCTGACCTCGACCAAGGTGACCCCGAAGAGTGGCGACACCTACGCCCTCGAGGCTGACCTCACCATCAAGGGTGTGACCAAGCCCGTCGTCTTCGACCTGACCTTCGGTGGTGCTGGCGCCAACATGCAGGGCGGCACGGTGGTGGGCTTCGAGGCCGTCGCCGAGATCGACCGTCGCGACTTCGGCGTGTCGTTCTCTGGCGCCCTCGAGGACGGCTCGCTCGTCGTGGCCAACAAGGTCAAGCTTGAGCTCGACATCGAGGCCCACAAGGCCTGAGGTTCTGAGCGCTGTCCGTGTGGCGCTCGGGAAACCGGGCGCCACACGGACCTTGCTCACACCGTGACGGGCACCTGCGTGGTGTCCAACGCGGTGCTGGAGTAGGCAATGGCGTGGGTGGGTTGCGGTGTTGGCTGGCGCTTCCCCCATCTGGAGAAGCGCGTGGTGGACACCAAGGTGCCGCCGGATCCGTGGGTCACCGTGACCGACCGGATCGGCAGGTACGGGGCGGTCAAGGACAGGTCGATCGTGGTCGTGCCGTTTGCGCCAATGCTGCCAGCAACGGGCCCCCGGATCTGCAGCACGTGGACCCCGTCGACCTCGACGACCTTCTCGACGTCGGCGCGGCCCATGGCGGGGTAGGTCTCATTGAGCTGAGCCGCAATGGTGATGCCCGCAGCCACGGTGGCGTAGGGGGCATCGGTGGTGGCGATCGAGATCCATCGCCCGACGAGCAGTGGGTCGGTGGCTTGGAGCTGTTGGGTCATGCCGAGGGCGTTGGCCTTGAGGTACAACGCACTGCCATCGAGCACGATGGTGGAGGCACCCCGACCCTCGGTGATGATCTGGTCGCCTCCGGTGGGGTTCGAGGCGGTGATGTAGAGACCGCGGGCGTGCCCTTGGCGCCATGGGCTGGTGGCGACGACGCGGCCCTGATGGATTGCGGCCTCGAGTGAGACGGTCAGCGCATGGGAAGGACTGCCGCTGAGCGCGGCCGGAATCGACGCGCCCGACGGACTGCTCGATGCGCTTGAGCAGCTCGCCCCGAGCGCGCCGACCGCTGCGAGCGACGCGCCGAGGCGTAGAGCGCGACCGGTGGGGTGCGGAGGTGCCATCCACCTCACGCTACCGGGAGCGCTGCGCCAGATGGATCGCACCGCGGCGTCCTAGGCTGAGGACGTGCCTCCATCCCCGCTGCGCGTCGGTCTCACCACCTACGACCTCTCGGTCCCCTGGGGGGACGTCCACAAGCAGGTTGCGCTCACCCCGATGCCCTACGTGGCCATGGCCCAACGTTCGGGTGGACTGGCGTTGCTGATCCCCCCGGCCCCGCCAGAGGCCGTGGTCGACCACTGGGCGGCCTCGACCCTCGACCTGCTCGACGCACTCGTGGTCATCGGGGGCAATGACGTCGACCCGACCCTGTACGGCCAGGCGGCGCACGAGCGAACCCACGCCACCGCACGAGGCCGAGACGAGGCCGAGCTGGCCCTCTTGCGAGGGGCCATCGAGCGTGACCTCCCGGTGCTGGCGATCTGCCGGGGGCACCAACTGCTCAACGTCGCCTTGGGCGGGACCTTGCACCAACACCTCCCAGACCTCCTCGGCCACGAAGACCACCAGATCGGGTCGGGGCGCTACAGCCCACGACGGGTGCGCACGGTGCCGGGGACGCGCACCGCTGCGCTGCATGGGGCCGAGCTCGTCGTCAGCTGCAGCCACCACCAGGGCATCGACCAGTTGGGCGACGGGCTGAAGGTCACGGCGTGGAGCGTTGAGGACGACGGTGGCAACGGGGTCATCGAGGCGGTGGAGCTCGAGGGTGCTCGGTTCTGCCTCGGGGTCCAATGGCACCCCGAAGACCAGGCGGACGAGCGCCCGTTCCTCGCACTCGTCGACGCCGTCGCTGCGGCTCGCCGCCGGTAACATCGGCCCATGGCGAACTCCAAGGGACGTGGCAAGAAGCTCGGTGTCGTAGGAGCGGTGGTTGCCATCGCCTCGGTCAGTTGGTTCGCCCTGCGCCCGAGACTGGGCTCGAAGTCGAAGGCGAAGTAGCCCTCTGGCCGCAGAGGGCATGCCGGAGGACCTCGCTACGCTGCGGCAATGGAAGGGTCTGCCACGATGGAGCTGCTGACCGCCGCTGATGCTGAGCGGCGGCAGCGACGTGCAGCCGCTGGGCTCGCAGCAATGGGTGTCGAGGTAGGTCAGGCGGTGGCCTTCGTCCTGCCAGGGTCTGCTGACCTGCTGTGCGCCGTGCTCGGCGCGGCTCGCGTCGGCATCATCCCCGTACTCCTCAACCCAGGGTTAACCGCTGGAGAAGCCCAGGCGCAACTCGACCTCGTCAACCCAGCGCTCGTGGTGCAGGATCCGAACGTGCTCCACCGCCTCTTCGGTGCCGGTGACGCCGAGTTGGCCCCGCACCCGCTGACGCGGCCGGTGCACTTCACCTCAGGCACCACCGGCGCGGCCAAGGCGGTGACCACCGGGATCTTCGACGAAGCCACGGCCGCAAGCGTGGTGGCCGACGAGGCGGAATTGTGGCAACTCGACGGTTCCGACCGATTCTTGATGTGCTCGCCAATGCACCACACCGTGGCGATCCGTTTCGCCGTCACCGCCCTGGCAGCTGGAGCTGAGCTGCTCGTCACCAGGCACTTCGAGGCCACCGACGTGCTCGCAACCTTGCGTGAGGCCCGCCCGACTGCAGCCTTCATGGTCCCGACCCACCTCCAACGGGTGCTGGGGCTCGGTGAACTTGGCACCGAGGAGCGCTTCGACTCGCTGCGCTACTTGGTCCACGCAGGCTCGTCGTGTCCACCAGCCCTCAAGCGTGCCGCGATGGCCAAGGTCGGCGGCCGAGGTGTGGTCGAGTTCTACGGTTCAACCGAGGCCCAGTTCACCTACGCCAGCCAAGAGGACTGGCTCGAGCACCGCGGCACCGTGGGCAGAGCACGCCAGGGGCGAGTGCTCAGCATCGACCCGGGCCCCGACGGTGGGGACGTGGGGACCATCTGGTGCACCCAACCAGGCTTCGCTCGCTTCGCCTACCTCGATGACCCCGTGGCCACCGCCAAGGCGTGGCGAGGGGATGCATGCTCGGTGGGTGACCTCGGCGAGCTCGACGCCGACGGGTTCCTCTACCTGACGGGCCGCCGGGACGATCTCGTGATCACCGGTGGGGTCAACGTCTACCCAGCCGAGGTTGAGGCTGCGCTGGCGGGGACGCCCGGGCTCGTCGAACTGGCCGTCTTCGGCGTCGATGATGACGCCTGGGGGCAGCGGGTGTGCTGCGCCGTGGTGGGCGAGGAGGGGGTCGAGGCCGCCCTGAGAGCGGTGGCGGCCGATCGGCTGGCGCCGTTCAAACGGCCCAAGAGCTACTACCGCTGCGAGGCCTTGCCGACCACCTCCACCGGCAAGGTGCTGCGCCGCGCGCTGCCAGCGTTGTTCGGCTTGACCTGAGCTGCACGCGGCACGCCTCGTTGCGGGCAGACTGGAGCCATGCCCTACGTCTCGACCAACCCGACCACCGGCGAGGTGCTCGCCACCTTCGAGGAGCACAGCGACGCTGAGCTCGACGCGCTGCTCAGCCGAGCAGCCTCCACCTTCACCACCTACCGCCAGACCAGCTTCGAGCAGCGGGCCACGTGGATGCGCACCGCAGCCGAGCTCTACGAGGGGGAGCTGCCCAACATCGCCGAGGTGCTGACCAAGGAGATGGGCAAGACCTTCGCCGCCGCCAAGGGCGAGGTCGCCAAGTGCGCCATGACCATGCGCTACTACGCCGAGCACGCCGAGCAGCTGCTGGGCTACCAAGAGGTCAGCTCGCCGGCCTCGAGCTCGGGCATCCGCTACGAGCCGCTCGGCGCCATCTTGGCGGTCATGCCGTGGAACTTCCCGCTGTGGCAAGCCATTCGCTTCGCCGCTCCCGCACTCATGGCCGGCAACGTCGGGCTCTTGAAGCATGCGTCGAACGTGCCGCAGTCGGCGCTGATCTTGGAGGACGTCTTCCGTCGGGCCGGGTTCCCTGAGGGTGCGTTCACCAACCTCTTCTTGGCATCGAAGAACGTGGCCAAGGTCATCGCCGACGACCGCATCGCAGCAGTCACCCTGACCGGCAGCGAGGCCGCCGGCCGCTCGGTGGCCAGCGCCGCTGGAACTGCGCTCAAGAAGTGCGTGCTCGAGCTCGGTGGCTCGGACCCCTTCATCGTGGCTGAGTCTGCTG
The DNA here is from genome assembly GCA_903847955.1 of uncultured Actinomycetes bacterium. Lineage (GTDB taxonomy): Bacteria > Actinomycetota > Acidimicrobiia > Acidimicrobiales > RAAP-2 > CAINFA01. The sequence goes on along the minus strand of CAINFA010000183.1, from coordinate 17,945 downwards.
ACCTCGACAAGGCAGTCCCGATGGCCGTGACCGGCCGGGTGCAGAACAACGGCCAGAGCTGCATCGCTGCGAAGCGCTTCATCGTGGTGGCCTCGCGCTACGACGAGTTCCTCGAGGCCTTCGCCACCCAGATGGATGCCCTGGTGGTGGGTGACCCGCTCGACCCTGCGACCAACGTTGGCCCCCTCGTCAGCGCTGCCCAGCGTGAAGAGATTGCCGGCCAGGTCCAAGACGCCATCGACAAGGGTGCGACGGTCCACGCCGGTGGTGCTGCGGTGGAGGGCCCTGGCTTCTTCTACCGACCAACGGTGCTCAGTGGTGTGACCCCACAGATGCGAGCTGGCGTCGAGGAGCTGTTCGGTCCGGTTGCCGTGGTCATCAAGGTGGCCGACCTCGACGAGGCCATCACGGTGGCGAACTCCACCCCTTGGGGGCTTGGTTCCTCGGTGTGGGCCGAGGACGCCACCGAGCAGCAGCGAGCGATCGCTGGACTCGAGGCTGGCATGGTCTTCGTCAACGCCATCGTGGCGTCGGTGCCCGAGTTGCCCTTCGGAGGCATCAAGCTCTCGGGGTACGGCCGTGAGCTGTCGGCCCTCGGTATCCGAGAGTTCTGCAACGCCAAGACGGTCTACGTGGCCTAGTGGTCGTCGCCTACCTCGACCACGCGGCCGCAACCTCGGTGCGGCCAGAGGTGCTCGAGGCGGTTGGCCCGCTGCTCGACACCCTGGCGGCGAACCCCACCGCCACCCACGCCGAAGGCCGCGCCGCCCGACACGTGCTCGATGATGCCCGTGAGGAGGTCGCCGAGTTGTGCGGCGCCATCCCTGGCGGCGTCGTCTTCACCGGCGGGGGTACCGAAGCGGACAACCTGGCGGTCACCGGGGTGGTGCGAGCCTGTGGGATCGAAGCACCCCAGGTGCTCGTCTCCGCCATTGAGCACAAGGCGGTCCTCGAGCCGGCCCAGCACCTCGCTCGCAGAGGTGAGGCCGAGCTGGCGCTCCTCGGGGTGAACGGCGAGGGCCTGGTCGACCTCCACGCGTTGGCGGCGAGCCTTGGGCCGAGCACCGCCTTGGTGTCGGTGATGACGGCGAACAACGAGCTGGGGACGATCCAACCCATCGTCCAGATCGCCGCTGCCATCGCCAATCGGGCCCCCCACGCAGTGCTGCACACCGATGCGGTGCAGGCCGCCCCGTGGCTCGACCTGTGCACGGCGGCCCGAGGTGCGGATCTCGTGACGCTCTCGGGCCACAAGCTCGGTGGATTGAAGGGGGTCGGTGCGCTCGTGCTCCGTCGACGCGTCCCCCTCGAGCCCCTCATCGTTGGGGGTGCCCAGGAGCTCGGCCTGCGCTCAGGTACCCAAGATGTGCTCAGTGCGGTGTCCCTCGCGGTGGCGTTGCGGTGCGCCGTGGCCGACCGAGACCACGAGGTTGAGCGGGTGCGCGCGCTCCGGCGCGAGCTGTGGCAGAGGCTGGAGCACGACCTCGGTGCCCAGGTCCACCAGACCGTTCCGAGTGCTCCGAGCTTGCCAGGGCACCTGCACCTCAGCGTGCTGGGCGTCGACGCCGAGGAGCTGCTCGTGGCCCTGGATCGCGCTGGTGTGTGTGCCTCGGGAGGGTCGAGCTGCGCCAGCGGTGCACTCGAGGCCAACCACGTGCTCGAGGCGATCGCGCTGCCGCCCAGCCTGCGGAGGGGCGCCGTCCGGCTGACCCTTGGGCGGACCACCACCCAGGGTGAGGTTGAGGCTGGTGCACGAGCCATCGTCGAGGTGGTGCGTCAGCTCAGCACCGCCTGAGCATCGCCACCCCTCTGGCACACTTGTGGGATGGAGGTGGCCGTGGCGATGTCGGGGGGCGTGGACTCCTCGGTGGCGGCCGCCCTGCTGGTCGAGGCAGGCCACGACGTCACCGGCGTGACGCTGCGGCTCTGGGGCGGCTCATCGGATTCGGGGTGCTGTGCCGCCACCGACGTCGACGACGCCCGCCGTGTGGCCCAGCAGCTCGGCATCGCCCACCACGTCTTCAACCTGACCGAGGCCTTCGATGCTGCCGTAGTCCAGCCCTACGTCGAGGCGCACCGTCAGGGTCGCACCCCCAACCCCTGCATCGAGTGCAACCGGCACCTGAAGTTCGACCTCTTGGTGGACCGGATCCGTCGGCTGGGCTTCGACCGATTGGCGACGGGGCACCACGCGAAGGTGGGTCGGCGCTCCAACCCTGACCGGGCGGTGCTCCTCCGGGGAGCCGATCCCCTCAAGGACCAGAGCTACGTCCTGTCGATGCTGCCCCAAGCTGTGCTCTCGTGCCTCGAGCTGCCGGTCGGGCACCTCCACAAGGCCGAGGTGCGAGAGCTGGCGGCGCAGCTCGGGCTCCGCTCGGCGCACAAGCCAGACTCCCAAGACGTGTGCTTCATCACCTCGACCGCCGGGCGAGAGGGATTCTTGGCCGAGCGCATCGAGCTGCACCCCGGGTCCGTGGTCGATACGGCCACGGGGTTGGTGCTCGGCCAGGTCCCGGCGGTCGAGTTGGTCACCCTCGGGCAGCGCAAGGGGATCGGCGCCGGACCTGACGGTGAGCGGCGGTACGTGACCCATGTGGAGCTGTCCACCAAGACCGTCCACGTCGGCCCCTTGGCCGCAGCACAGTCCCGCATCCTCGAGCTCGACCCGACCAGCTTGACCACCACGGGCGTGCCGCTCCCCTTCGGCCAGGCCGTCATCGTCCAAGTCAGCGCCCATGGCGCACCCCTCGAGGCCGTCTTGATTGGAGGCGATGCGCCGCGCCTCGAGCTGGCAGCCCCCGAGCGGTTGGTGGCGCCAGGGCAGACGGTGGCGCTGTACGACCGTGGAGACCCCGAGGTGGTTCTCGGCTCTGGGATGGTCCGGTGACCGAAGAGGGTGCGGTTCTCGAGCGGCTCGCCGAGCTCCGGGCGATCGTGGCTCACCACAACCAGCGCTACTACGAGCTCGATGATCCTGAGATCACCGATGCCGACTACGACCTCCTCGTCACCGAGCTGCGGTCGCTCGAGGCGGCGCACCCCGAGGTGGGCGAGGCCGGCTCACCCACGAGCACGGTGGGCGGTGCGCCGTCCTCGCAGTTCGCACCGATTCTCCACCTGCGGGCGATGCAGAGCCTCGACAATGCCTTCTCCGACGATGACCTCCGAGCATGGGCGGAACGCCTCGAGCGCTTGCTCGGTGACGAGACCCCAACGCTCAGCTTCAGCTGCGAACCGAAGATCGATGGGCTGGCCATGTCCCTGCTCTACCGACATGGTCGGCTGGATCGAGCTGCGACTCGCGGTGATGGCGTCACTGGTGAAGACGTCACCATGAACGTCGCCACCATCGCCTCGGTACCCCAGACGCTTCCAGATCCTTCCGCCGCTGAGGTGCCCGTCCTTGAGGTGCGTGGCGAGGTCTTCATGGCCCGGGCCGACTTCGAGGCGATGAACGACCGCCAGCGAGTGCTCGGGGAGAAGACCTTCGTCAACCCTCGCAACGCCGCCGCCGGGGCGCTGCGGCAGAAAGACCCGAGCATCACCGCCCAGCGGCCCCTGTCGTTCCTGGCCTACCAACTCGGTGTGGTGGAGGGCGTGGCTGAAGGCTCGGCGTGGAATCCGAGTACCCAGCACGAGGTCATCGACCAACTCGGTCGTGCGGGGTTCCTCACCGCGGCCGAGGCCACGGTGGAGGTCGGCATCGAAGCCGTCCTCGAGCGGTGCCGAGCATTCGATGCCCGTCGGCACGACTTGGTGTACGACATCGATGGTGTGGTGATCAAAGTCGACGCCCTTGAACTCCACGACCGCTTGGGCTCGACGTCACGCGCCCCACGGTGGGCCATCGCTCGGAAGTTCCCACCCGAGGAGCGCACCACCACCTTGCTCGACATCGAGGTTTCGGTAGGGCGCACTGGCCGGGTCACGCCCTTCGCCGTCTTGGCGCCCGTCTTCGTCGGCGGCACCACCGTTGGGGTGGCGACGCTGCACAACGAGGACCAAGTCCTGGCCAAAGACGTTCGACCTGGCGACCTCGTGGTGGTACGCAAGGCCGGGGACGTGATCCCAGAGGTGGTTGGACCGGCCCCGGGCCAGCGCGAGCGTGCCGGCCGGGGCGAGCCATGGTCGTTCCCTGCCAGCTGCCCGAGTTGTGGCCAGCCGCTGCGCAGGGCCGAGGGGGAGAGCGACACCCAGTGCACCAACCGCTCCTGTCACGCCCAGCTGGTCCAGCAGATTGCGTACTTCGCCTCTCGTGGGGCGCTCGACATCGAGGGGCTGGGCGAGCAGCGTGTGGACCAGTTGCTCCAAGCTGGGCTCATCACCTCACCTGCCTCGCTGTACCGCCTCGAGGCCAGCCAGCTCGAGGAGCTCGAGGGAATGGGGGAGCTCTCAGCCAACAACCTCGTGGCAGCCATCGCTGCCTCCAAGGCACGGCCCATGCACAAGGTGGTGGTGGGGCTCGGCATCCACGACCTCGGTCCTGCGGGGGCCAAGGTGGTGGTGCGCGCCTTTCCTGACCTCCATGCCTTGGCTGCTGCAACCGAGGATGCGCTCGCGGCACTCGATGGGATTGGCCCAACGATCGCCAAGCGAGTGGTGGCCTTCATGGCCGATCCCGAGCACGCCCAGCTCGTTGCTGAACTCGCTGCTCTGGGCGTGGGTGTCGTCGAGGTCCGCGATGGGTCCCTTCCGCAGAACTTGTTGGGCAAGGCCATCGTGGTGACGGGGGCGATCCCTGGCTACACGAGGGAGTCCGCTGAGCAGGCCATCACCGACCGAGGGGGCACCTCGCCTGGATCGGTGTCGAAGAAGACCTACTGCGTGGTTGCCGGCGAGGCTCCAGGCGCCTCGAAGCTCACCAAGGCAGAGCAGTTGGGCATTCCGGTCATCGGGGCCGATGCATTCGCAGCCTTGCTCGAGCAGGGCGAACTTCCCCGCTGAGGCTCCACCTCGCCCGCCTTCGTCCTCAGTAGCGTGAGGGGAGATCATGAACGCTCCTGAAGACGCCATCGGCACCATCCTCGGCGGTCGCTACCGCCTCGTCGCCCTGCTCGGGTCGGGGCGATCCGCCAGTGTGTACTTGGCCGAAGACCTCTCGCTCCAGCGCCAAGTCGCCGTGAAGGTCGTCCGACCTGACCACGCCCAAGACCCCCAGTTCCAAGCTCGCTTCGCGACCGAGGCCCGGGCGGTGGCAGCGCTGAACCACCCCTCGATCCTGCGTGTCTACGACTGGGGCGACGATGGCTCGACGCCCTACGTGGTCCTCGAGTACCTCTCGGGTGGCTCCCTCCAGGACCACCTCGACCGCCACCAGCCGATCAGCCTCTCCCAGGTGGTGGCCCTCGGTGCCCAAGCGGCACGAGGGCTGGCCTACGCCCACTCCCGTGGCCTCGTCCACGGTGACCTCAAGCCGTCCAACCTCCTGTTCGACGAGGAGGGTCGGGTTCGGGTGACGGACTTCGGCTCCATCGAAGCGCCCTTCGACCCCTTCGCCCAAGGCGAGGATGACCTCGACCACGATCGCGTCCGCTACGCCAGTCCCGAGGAAGCTCTCGGGGGGACTGTCGATGCCAAGAGCGACGTCTACACCTTGGCGCTGATGCTCTACGAGGCTGCCACGGGCGCTCCCGCCTTCCACTCTTCGTCGCCCATCGCCACCTTGATGGCCCGGGTCGGGGTGCCCCTCCCGCACCACCCGACGCTCGGACCCCTCGACGACGTGCTCGCTCGTGCCGCTGCGCCCGAGCGTGAGGCTCGCCTCGACGCCGAAGGACTGGCCGACCGCCTCGACGCGCTGGCGCAGAGCCTTCCGGCACCAGAGCCACTGCACCTCGGACCAGTGCTGGCCGACACCGCGTCGAGTTTGCCCACCTTGGGGTTCACACCCCCGTCGGCTGACGAGCTGACCCAGGCGGTGCCCCTCGTGGGTGCCACCGCCGCCACCACCGCCGTGGCGGTGGCACCAGAGCCAGCGACGGGGGCCACGACCCCCGAGCAGTCACCTGCTTCGAGCGCACCCGAGGCGTCAGCAGATGAGCCGTCTCGTCGGTGGTGGCCATGGCTCGTAGGGGTCTTGGCCGTGCTCCTCGTCGCCGCCGTGGCGGTCATCGTGGCCTCGGGGGTCTTCGGCTCGAGTGCGCTGGTGCCCAACGTGGTGGGCTTGAGCCAGTCCCAAGCGACCCAAGTTGCCCAGGCCAATGGGTGGACCTTGAGCGTGGGCCCAGGGGAGGTCTCCCAATCGGTGCCCACCGGCCAGGTCATCACTCAGTCGCCCACCGCGGGCTCGAAGATCAAGGGCACGCGCACCATCACGGTGGTGGTGTCCCTCGGTCCTCCGCTGGTCACGGTGCCCAACGTGGTGGGCACCTCGTGCGCGCAGGCGCTCACGGCGCTGTCGAACAACTCCCTCGTGGGCAGCTGTCCCCCGACGAGTGTGGTGTACTCCTCGACGGTCCCAGCAGGCAAGGTGGCGCAGTACACCTACGACGGCATGGTGAACCCAGCCCAGGTTCCCGAAGGTGCGACCGTGCTGCTCGTGGTCTCCTCGGGGGTCGCCCCCCAGAGCGTGCCATCGGTGACGGGCTCGACGTACCCTCAGGCCGCAGCCACCTTGGCTTCTGCTGGGTTCTCGACCATCAAGTCGACCCAGGCCTCGACCAAGTACGCCACGGGCATCGTGATCGGCACCACCCCACCGGCGGGGACCCCGCTGGCCAAGGGCACCGAGGTCACCGTGCTCGTCTCGTCGGGCCCGCCCAACGTGGCAGTGCCGAGCGTCATCGGTGACACCGCTGACCAAGCCGTGGCGGCGCTCACCGCAGCAGGGTTGACGCCCAACGTGGTGGGGACGGTCGGTACGGTGACCACGGTCGACCCTGCGGTCGGGACCCAGGTCGCCCCAGGGTCAACGGTGACGGTGACCTTGACGGCTCCCTCCTCGACCACCACGAGCTCCACGCCGTGAGTTCCTGCCCGCTGTGTGAGGCTGCCCGAATCACGCCGTGGCACTACGAGGACGAGATCTGCTGGATCGCCGATTGTGAGGTGTGCAACGTTCCGATGGTGGTCTGGCGGCACCACGGCAACACCCCGCCCGAGGCCGACGTCGCGCACATGGTTGCCGAGCTGACGAGAGTCGCTGACGAGGTGATTGGTCCCGAGGGCTACAAGATCGACCGGGTGATGCGCCAGATCCCGGACCACTTCCACGCCCACGCCCGTACGCCCACGTGGTGGTTCACGGCCTAGGCGCAAGACTCGCCTGCGCCCGGCGCAGCGTCGTAGAGTGGGGCTTTCGACGAGCACATCGAGGAGGCCCCCATGGGCGCACTGGACGGACGGGTTGCCATCATCACCGGCGCGGGACGAGGCATCGGGCGTGAGCACGCGCTGCTGTTCGCCAGCGAGGGCGCCAAGGTGGTCGTCAATGACCTCGGTGGCGCGGTCGACGGTTCGGGCGATGACCGCAGCCCTGCCCAGCAGGTGGTCGACGAGATCAAGGCCATGGGCGGCGAGGCCATCGCCAACGACGACGACATCGCCGACTGGGAGGGTGGCAAGCGCCTCATCGACTCGGCCATCGAGACCTTCGGTGACCTCCACGTGCTGGTCAACAACGCCGGCATCTTGCGTGATCGAGTGCTGATCAACATGACCGAGTCCGACTGGGATGCCGTCATCCACGTGCACCTCAAGGGCCACTTCGTGCCCACCCGGCACGCCGCTGCCTACTGGCGCGAGCAGACCAAGGCTGGCAAGGAGGTCAAGGCGAGCGTCATCAACACCTCGTCGACCTCGGGCCTGCTCGGCAACCCTGGGCAGTCGAACTACGGAGCAGCCAAGTCCGGCATTGCCTCGTTCTCGGTGATCATCGCCGAAGAGCTCAAGCGCTATGGCGTCCGCGTCAACGCCATCGCCCCGGCCGCTCGTACCCGGATGACCGAGTCCACTCCAGGTTTGGCGGACATCGTCGCTGCCCCTGAAGATGGTGCGGTCTTCGACAGCTGGGACCCGGCCAACATCTCCCCGCTCGTCGCCTACCTCGCCACCGAAGGCTGCCCAGCCACCGGCCGAGTCTTCTTCGTCCAGGGCGGCACCGTCCGCAACTTCGAGAACTGGACCATGACCGACAAGATCGAGCGCAACGAGCGCTGGACGGTGGCGGACCTCCAGGTAGAGATGCCGAAGCTCGGGGCGTGACCCTGGGCGAGGGCGAGCCCGAGGGAGCGACGCCCCCTGCACCCATCCACCGGGCTGGGCTCGTCAACCCTGACGACCTGCTCGATGCCCGAAAGGACCCCGGCGCCCAAGCGCTGGGGTCCGTCGGGCTCGAGGGCTCCTCGAGCGTGCCGTACTGGGTCATGCTGCGTCGCTCGATGGGTGAGCGCGCCGCCAAGAGCCCTCGCTACCAGTGGTGGGTGCTGTGCGCCCTGCTCTCGGGGCTCTTGGCGCTCAACTTCACCTTCACCGTCTTCAACATCGCCTTGGTGCCGATCTCGAAGGAGTTCCGCACCTCGACCTCGGTGCTCACCTGGACGCTGACTGGTCCCCTGCTGGCGTTTGGTCTGGCGGCCCCCATCTTCGGACGAGCCTCGGACGTGCTCGGGCACCGTCGGCTCTACCTCTTCGGGTTGTGTGGCGCCATGGTCTCGGCCGTCCTCACCGCGCTCAGCGTCAACACGGCCATGCTCTTGGCCGCACGGGCTCTCGATGGCATCCAAGGGGCAGCCACCGCCACCGCGTCGATGGCGCTCATCAACTCGGTGTTCTCCAAGTCCGACCGCGTCAAGGCGCTCGGGTGGTGGTCCCTCGTCGGGGCCGGGGGCCCCGTGCTCGGCGTGGCCGTTGGTGCCCTCGTGTTCCCCTTGCTGGGCTGGAGGGCGCTGTTCTGGATCCAGTTGGTCTTGCTGCTCGTTGCCACCGTCGTGGTAAGCGCGCTGATCCCAAAGGCGGTCGATGCCCCTCGAGGTGTCGCCGAAGGTGCCGAACCTGGCACGTCCCCGGTCAAGGTGAGCTGGGAGGGCATGGACTGGGTGGGGTCCTGGTCGCTGTCGATCGGGGTGTTCTGCTTCATGCTGGCGGTCACCTTGCTAACGGGTCACCGGTGGAACTCGCAGATCGTGCTTGGACTCTCGGCGGCCTCCGTGGTGGCGATGGCGGTCTTCGTGCGCCAGATTCTGCGTTCGCCGAGCCCGCTGATCCCCAAGCACTACTTCGGTCAGCGCAACTTCGTGTTCCCGCTCATCGCCCGTGCGACCACCGCCTTCGCCTACTTCGGAGCGTTCTTCTTGTTCCCCCTCCTCCTCGAGCAGGGCTACGGCATGGGGGTGGGCAAGGTCGGCATCATCTCCATCGCCCGACCCTTCGTCTTCGCCATCGCCTCGCCGATCTCTGGCTACGTGGCCATCAAGATCGGTGAGCGCACCACTGCCGTTGCTGGCTGCGCCTTCCTCGCTGCCTCGCTCTTCGTCTTTTGGAGCTGCGGGGTGGAGACCGGCCTCGTGGTGGTCGTGGTGGCCCTCGTGCTCAACGGCATCGGCATGGGCTCTGCTGGTCCGGCGACCGCATCCACCATGGCCAACGAGGTCGAAGAGCATGAGTACGGCGTGATGTCAGCGGCGCAGCTGCTGGCCATGCAGGTAGGGGAGGTAGCGGGGATTCAGATCCTCGTGGCCATCCAGGCCGCGCGGGTCAAGGCGCTGGGCCACCATCCGACGAAGGCCGAACTGCTGTCCACCTTCCACCTGCCGTTCTTGGTCGGTGGCGTGGTGGGGCTGGTGGCGGTGGTGGCCTCGGTGTTCATGCGGTCGCTCCCGCGCGAGCAACGTGGACGCAAGGCGCCAGCCGACGCCTCACACTGATCGGGTGACTCAAGCGGTGAGGGCTTGGAGTTCCTGGGCGTACTCGACTGCCGCGTCGCCGAAGGGCAGCTGCGCCAGCACCATCAACTTCGAGACATCGCCCTCGACCCGAATGCGGTTCTGCAAGAACGCCTGCATGGCTGCGTTGGGGTTGCCCTCAACGAGCAGCGCCTTGGCGGTGTCGTAGGTCACGGTGACGAACAGGTCCGCACCTTCGACGTGACCGGTCTCGATCACGAGGGACCCTGAACTCGTGTCGAGGTGGGCCTCGACCTCTCCTTCACCCAGAGGGGCCTCGGTGACGAGCAGGTTGACCGCCACCACGTGGTCGATCTTGGGGATGCGGTCCTCGTAGTCGGCTTGCAGCTGCTTGGCTGCTGCGATCCACTCCTCAGACAGGAATACCTCTGGCACGGCTCGCTCCTCGGCTCTTGGTTCGAAGAGAGGTTACCGGCGCCGGTAGCATCTCCTGATGTGACCGCTCCTGTGCTGCCTGGATGTGAACCGCTCTCGACCGGCACGAGCCCTCTGGGCGTGCTCGTGCTCCACGGCTTCACCGGATCGCCCGTGTCGATGCGACCTGTGGCTGACCGCTTCGTCGGGCTCGGCTACGCCGTCGAGATGCCCCTGCTGCCAGGGCATGGCACGGCAGTGGAGGACATGGTGCCCACCCGCTGGGCAGACTGGCTCGAGGCCGCCGCCTCGGCCTACGCCGCACTCGACGCCCGGACCGACAAGGTCGCGGTGATCGGGCTGTCGATGGGCGGAGGACTGGCCCTGGCCTTGGCGGAGCGGTTCACTGAGATCGTCGCCCTCGGGCTCATCAACCCGCTCGTGGTCGCCCCTGGCGCCGAGTTGCGCCAGATCATCGGCCAACTGCTCGAAGCAGGCGAGGAGACCGCAGAGTCCATCGGCTCTGACATCGCCAAGGAAGGCGTCACCGAGCAGGGCTACGACGCCACGCCGCTGCGGGCGGCGCTCAGCTTGTTCGAGGGCATCGACGAGGTCGAGGCGCGGTTGGGGGAGATCAGCTGCCCCATCCGGGTGCTCACCTCGACCCAAGACCACGTCGTGGCGCCCGAGACCTCTGACGCGATCGTCGAGCGCACCTCGGGTTCGGTCGAGCGCTCCTACCTCGAGCGCAGCTACCACGTGGCCACGTTGGACCACGACGCCGACCTCGTGCTCGACGAACTCGAGCGCTTCATCGCCACCGAGCTTGGAGTTGCCCGGTGAGCGAGCCCCTCTTGACCACCGCAGACGTGGCGCACGTGGCGAAGTTGGCGCGCCTCGAGCTCACCGACGAGGAGCTCGCCACCTTCACCGACCAGCTGTCCCAGGTGCTCGAGCACGCCAGCGACATCGCCGCCCTCGACCTCGATGGCCTTGGGCCGACCGCGCACCCCTTCGGGCTGACCAATGCACTGCGCGAAGACGTGGTCACTGAGGTCTCGATGCGCGACGACATCTTGGCGGCTGCACCCGCCGTCGAAGACGACCGCTTCAAGGTCGGCCGAATCTTGGGGGAGGCACCGTGACCACGGCCATTGAACTCGCAGCGGCGATCAAGCGGGGGGAGCGCAGCGCGGTGTCGGTGGCCGAAGAGGCATTCGCCGCCATCTCGGCCAGAGATGGCGAGATCCACGCCTTCTTGTCTCTCGGGCAGGACCACGCCATGGAGGCTGCGGCGCGCGTGGACGCTGCGGTGGCCCAAGGTGCGCCCCTTGGACCCTTGGCGGGCGTTCCCGTTGCGCTCAAGGACAACATGTGCACCAAGGGCTGGGAGACCACCTGCGCATCGAAGATCTTGGAGGGCTGGAAGCCCCCCTACGACGGCACCGTCGTCGAGCGCCTGCACGCCGCTGGCGCCATCGTGGTCGGCAAGACCAACCTCGATGAGTTCGCCATGGGCTCTTCGACGGAGAACTCGGCGTTCGGGCCCACCCGCAACCCCCACGACCTGACCAAGGTGCCAGGTGGCAGCTCAGGCGGCTCGGCGGCAGCGGTGGCGGCGGGCTTCGTTCCGCTCAGCTTCGGCTCGGACACCGGTGGGTCGATTCGTCTGCCGGCTGCCTACTGCGGCACCGTTGGCCTCAAGCCCAGCTACGGCTTCATCAGTCGGTACGGGTTGGTTGCCTTCGCCTCCTCCTTGGACCAAATCGGGCCGTTCACCACCACCGTGGCCGACGCCGCGTTGTCGATGGAGGTGGTCGCTGGCTACGACCCCAAGGACGCCACGTCGATCAACGAAGCCATGCCCGACTTCACTGGTGCGCTGTCCAAGGGGGTCGAGGGCCTCAAGGTCGGCGTCTGCGCCGACCTGCTCGACGGCGCCGCTCCTGACGTGGCCCGCCGAGTGGCTGAAGCGGCGGCAGTACTCGAGGCGGCGGGAGCCACCTTGGTGGAGGTGGCCGTCCCAGAGCTCAAGCTGGGGCTGTCGGCGTACTACCTGCTCGCCCCCGCCGAGGCCAGCTCGAACCTGGCTCGCTACGACGGCGTGCGCTTCGGGCTCCGAGAGGAGCGCGACGACGTGGTGGCGATGAACACCGCCACGAGGACTGCCGGCTTTGGCGCCGAGGTCAAGCGACGGATCATGCTCGGGACCTACGCACTCAGCGCTGGCTACTACGACGCCTACTACGGCAAGGCCCAGAAGACCCGCACGCTGATCCTGCACGCGCTCGACCGGGCCTATGAGTCGGTCGACGTCTTGCTCGGCGCCACCACCCCAACCACCGCCTTCGGCTTTGGCGACAAGGTCGCCGACCCCATGTCGATGTACCTCTCGGACCTGTTCACCATTCCCTCGAACTTGGCCGGGCACCCGGCGATCTCGGTGCCCTTCGGCACCGGGGATGACGCCATGCCCATCGGCGTGCAAGTCCTGGCACCGGGCAAGCGTGACGACCTGTGCCTCCAGGTTGCCGCCGTCCTCGAGGCAGGAGCACCGCGATGAGCATGGAAGGCTACGAAACCGTCATCGGCCTCGAGGTCCACTGTGAGCTCAAGACCGCCTCGAAGCTGTTCTGCGGGTGCCGCAACGCGTTCGGTGACGCTCCAAACACCAACGTGTGCCCCGTGTGCCTCGGGTTGCCCGGCTCCCTGCCGGTGCTCAACCGCCACGCGGTCGAGCTGGCCATCCGAATCGGCCTGGCGCTGAACTGCGCGGTGAAGCCCTCGAACTTCCACCGCAAGAACTACTTCTACCCCGACATGCCCAAGGACTACCAGATCAGTCAGTACGACGAGCCGCTGAACGAGGGCGGCTCGCTCGAGTTGCCTGACGGGACGGTCATTGGAATCACCCGTGCGCACATGGAAGAGGACACCGGGAAGTCCACCCATCTCGGCTCCTCGGGTCGGATCCATGGTGCGGAGAACTCGCTGATTGACTACAACCGCTCGGGCGTGCCGTTGGTGGAGATCGTCTCTGAGCCCGACATGCGCTCTGGCGTCCAAGCGCGGGCCTACGCCGCTGAGCTGCGCGCCATTCTGATGGCGGTGGGCGCGACCGACGGACGGCTCGAAGAGGGGTCGATGCGCATCGATGCCAACGTCTCGGTGCGCAAGCCCGGCAAGCCCTTCGGCACCCGGTGTGAGATCAAGAACCTCAACTCCTTGCGGTCGCTCCAGCGAGCCATCGAGTACGAGGCACAACGGCAGGTCAACCTGCTTGAAGCGGGCGAGCGCATCGCCCAAGAGACGCGCCATTGGGATGAAGCCGCAGGGCGGACCGGCACGATGCGGTCCAAGGAAGAGGCCTACGACTACCGCTACTTCCCCGAGCCGGACCTCGTGCCCTTGGTGCCCGAGGAGGACTGGCTCGCTGAGATCGCGGCGTCGATGCCTGCGCTGCCCAAGCAGCGCCGGCAGAACCTCCTCGACCTCTGCGGCGCAGATGACCAGGCCACCAAGGACTTGGTCGCCACCGTCGTCGACCGCGACCTCGACCCGCTCGTCATCGAGGCCACCTTGGCAGGCGCCCCAGCCGCGCTGGCGCTCGCTCGGGCAGCCAACGAACTCGACGCCACTGCCGGACTGCCGTCGGGGCCGAGCTTCGCCCGCACCGTGGCGCTGGAGGCCAGCGGCACCCTCTCGGCCACCCAGGCCAAGGCGGTGCTGGGTGTGCTCGCCACCCGGCCAACCGACGACCCAGAGGCCGTGGCCAAGGAGCTGGGCTTCGAGCAGCTGTCCGACGACACCTTGCTCACCACCATCGCAGCGGTGCTCGAGGCGAACCCCGAGGAGTGGGCGCGCTACCGAGACGGTGACGACAAGTTGGCGCAGTTCTTCATCGGCAAGGTGATGGCCGCCACCAAGGGCAAGGCCAACGGCAAGGCCGTGGTGGCTGAGCTGGTTGCTCGTCGAGGCTGACCAAAGGACGAGAACGACCCCCGCCGGCTCCACGGGGGTGGTGCGAGGAGACGTGATGGGCTCGGTCGTCGGCTACGCCTTGGTCTCCCTCGATGGGGTGGCCGAGTCGCCTGAAACCTTCATCGACACCTGGGATGGGTTGATGGATGCCAACTTGGCGCAGGTCATCTCGACCCAAGACGCCGTCATCCTCGGCCGCCGACAGTACGACGAGTGGTCAGCGGTGTGGCCGCAGAGCACCATGGAGCCCTTCGCCAGCTTCATCAACGGCGTCGCCAAGTACGTGGTCAGCTCGACCCCGGTCGAGCCAAGCTGGGGGGCCACCACCTCGCTGTCGGGGGATCTGGAGGCGTCGGTCCGAGCGGTGCAGCGCTCGGTAGGTGGCGACGTCGGCGTGCACGGAAGCATCTCCCTGATGCGCTCGATGCTCGAGCTCGGCCTCATCGATGAGCTGCGCCTGGTCGTCATTCCCTCAGTTGCGGGCCATGGCCGACGACTCCTCGATGCAGCTGCGGCGTCGACGTTCGAGCTCGTGCATGGAGCAGCGACACCCTCAGGTGCCCTCCTCCTCCACTACCGACTCCGTCGCTGAGCTCCTCGTTGCAGCGGGCGAGGTGCCCTACTGCGGCACCGAGCTGAACGGGATCGAGCTCGACGGGGTGGCGAGGGTGGGTGCGACGCCCCACTTCGTCCAGTGGAAGCGTTGGGTGAAGCCCTTGTAGGTGCCGACGAGGCCGACGGGGAGGACGGGCGTGGCGGTCGAGACGTACAAGGTGGCGCCGAACGAGGCGCTCGGACCGTTCACCAACTTGAGCCGGATCGGCGTCACCGCCGTCCCATCGAAGCTGGTTGCGGCCTCGGCGGTGTAGGGGCCAGTGATGGCGAAGCCTCCGAAGTGGCTCGAGGTGGTCAGACCCTGGCTGGCGGCAGCGAAGGTCTGGCTCGAGGGCGGAATCGCCAACCACTGGTTGGCGTAGGGGGCGGGGTTCGACTTGGCCAGCCCGAAGTAGTACGGCAGGGTCTTCTCATTGCCCTTGATGTAGGCGATGCCATGCACCAGCAGCTCGTGGGCCATTCCAACGGCCGGTGGAGTGTTGATGTCGAGGTTCCGCTCGCCCTCGTTTGTGCCGTAGGTGTTGTCCTCGGTGGCGCCGGTCTTGCCGGCGTGGGTGGCGACGACCGACTCGTAGACCCCATTGCTCGCCTTGGCGTGGCTGAGGGCCTCAGTGACCAGCTGGTGCGCCGAGGACCCGCTCGATGAGGAGGACCCGCTCGACGATGAACTGCAGGCAGAGAGCAGGAATCCCCCAGCGAGGGCGCCGGCGAGGGCGAAGAAGGGCGAGGTGGACCGAGGCAGGCGGGGCATCGGCGAAGGGTAGCAGGCACGATGGTGCGCCTTCGGGCCATGGCCCATGGAGAGGTCTAGGGCCGATGGCCGCTGCGCCGTATGCTGCCCTTGTGACCGAGCACGACGCCCCCAACCCCCTCAAGCCCCGCAGCTTCGAGGTCACCGACGGACCCTCCAAGGCGCCAGCACGCGCCATGCTGCGAGCGGTGGGCATGGGAGACGGCGACTGGGACAAGCCCCAGGTTGGCGTGGCGTCGAGCTGGAACGAGGTCACCCCGTGCAACTTGCCCCTCGACCGCCTCGCCAAGCAGGCCAAGTTGGGCGTGCGTGACGCCGGCGGCTTCCCCCTCGAGTTCGTGACCATTGCGGTCTCAGACGGGATCTCGATGGGTCACGAGGGCATGCGTGCCAGCCTCGTCAGCCGTGAGGTCATCGCCGACAGCGTCGAGACCGTGATGCACGCCGAGCGCTTCGACGCACTGGTGACCTTCGCAGGCTGCGACAAGTCCCTCCCGGGCATGCTCATGGCGGCGGCCCGACTCAACCTCCCATCGGTGTTCACCTACGGCGGCTCGATCTTGCCTGGACGCCACCGTGACCAAGCGCTCGACATCGTCAGCGTCTTCGAAGCCGTCGGTGCCGAAGCGGTGGGGGCGCTGACCCCCGAGGAGCTCAGCCTCATCGAGCGCAACGCCTGCCCCACCGAGGGGAGCTGCGCGGGCATGTTCACCGCCAACACCATGGCATCGGTGGCTGAGGCGCTCGGAATGTCCTTCCTCGGCTCGGCCTCCGCCCCAGCGGTCGACCGGCGCCGCGACGACTACGCCTACCGCGCCGGCACCCAGGTCGTCGAACTGCTCCGCCAGGGGATCACGCCGCGGGCGATCATGACCAAGGAGGCCTTCGAGAACGCCATCGCCGTGGTCATGGCCCTCGGAGGTTCCACCAACGCGGTGCTGCACCTCTTGGCCATTGCCAATGAAGCCCAGGTGGACCTCCACCTCGACGACTTCAACCGCATCGCTGCCAAGGTCCCGCACTTGGCTGACACCAAGCCGCACGGCAAGTTCCACATGGTCGACGTCGACCGGGTGGGCGGGGTGCCGGTGGTCTTGGCACAGCTGCTTGAGGCCGGGCTGCTCCATGGTGACTGCCTCACCGTGTCGGGCAAGACCATGGCTGAGTCCCTCGCCGACTACGACGCTCCGCGCCCTGATGGCGTGGTGGTCCACGAACTCGACAACCCCATCAACGTCCACGGCGGCATCGCCATCCTGACCGGCTCGCTCGCCCCGAAGGGGTCGGTGGTCAAGGTGGCGGGTATCGACCACCTCGACTTCACCGGCACCGCTCGGGTCTTCGACGGTGAGGCCAAGGCGATGGAGGCGATTCTGGCTGATGAGATCCAGCCCGGCACCGTGGTCGTGATCCGCTACGAGGGCCCGAAGGGCGGCCCAGGGATGCGCGAGATGCTGGCGGTGACCGGTGCGATGAAGGGTGCGGGACGCGGGGGCGACTGTGCGCTCGTGACCGATGGCCGGTTCTCGGGTGGTACCCACGGCTTCTGCATCGGCCACGTCGCGCCCGAGGCAGTGGACGGCGGACCAATTGCCCTCGTGGCCGATGGTGACCAGATCCGCATCGACGTGGTCAACCACACCATCGACCTCTTGGTGGATGACGACGAACTGGAGCGACGTAGGGGCGAGGTCGCTCCCTTCGTGCCCCGCTACACCTCGGGCGTGCTGGCCAAGTTCGCTCGACTCGTCACCGGTGCGGACGAGGGTGCCGTCACCCGGGCCTGAGTCCGGTTCAGGCTCGGGTTTGTCCTCGGGGCACCGAGGGTGTCATGATGTGGACGTGACCAGCATTCTTCTCGCCGAGGCCGTACTTCCCTAGCGCGAGCACACCTGCTGTTCGCGCCCCTGCCTCCCACCTCGGGGAGGCTTTTTTCGTTTCTCGACCGTCCCGCAGCACCCCAACTGGAGAACCATGGAACTGACCGGAGCTCAAGCGCTCGTCAAGAGCCTGGAGATGCAAGGCACCGAGGTGATGTTCGGCCTGCCCGGTGGCGCCATCTTGCCGGTGTACGACCCCATCTTGGACTCGCCGATCCGCCACATCTTGGTGCGACACGAGCAAGGTGCAGGCCACATGGCCGAAGGGTACGCCTTGGCCACCGGGCGACCCGGTGTGGCCATGGTCACCTCAGGGCCCGGTGCCACCAACATCGTGACGCCACTGGCCAACGCCTACATGGATTCCACCCCACTCATCGTGATCACCGGTCAGGTGGCGACCGCGTCGATCGGCACCGACGCCTTCCAAGAGTGCGACATCACCGGGGTGACCGCGGGCAT
>CAINFA010000182.1 GCA_903847955.1 uncultured Actinomycetes bacterium | reverse complement strand
GGGCTTGCCGCTCATGCTGTTGACCTTCGCCTTCGCCGTCTTTTGCGACAACGTCGTCTTCCAGCTGCCTTGGTTCGGCAATGGCCTGAGCGGCGTATCGGTGCCTGCGCCGATGGTCCCGGGCATCAGCTTCACCTACAGCTACCGCCAGTTCTTCGTGCTGGGTGTGGTGGTGTTCGGGGCCCTTGGGTTCGCGGTGAACCGGGTGCGGCAAGGGTCGGTAGGGCTCTACCTGACGGCGTTGCGAGAGAGCGAGCCCGGGGCGCGCAGCCTCGGGATCGCGCCCACCAGGGTGCGTGTGACCGTCTTCGCGCTGGCGGCGGGCATTGCAGGGATCGGCGGTGCGCTCTTCGGCTCGGTCATCACCCAGCCGTCTGCGGCGGATTTCGTGACCAACCTCTCGGCACTGTTCCTCGTGGCGGTGTGCGCCATTGGCTCGGTGTCGGTGTACGGCGCACTCTTGGCTGGGGTGGCCGTGGCCTTCGCCACCAACACCTCGAGCGGTGGGGCCGGGAGCGGTAACTGGACGAGCTGGGGAGTGTGGCTCGAGCTCCTCTTGGCCATCGCCGCCCTCAGCTACGCCTGGCACCCAATGGGGTTACTCGAGGTCGCTCGACGACGAGGTGCAACGGTCATCGAGGCGGCGATTGGTCGAGGCCAGGCCACAACGGCCCAACCAGAGGTTGAGGTGGCACCGTGACCGCCGCGCTCGAGGCCAAGCACCTCACCAAGAGCTTCGGCGGCGTCAGGGCCGTCGACGACGTCAGCTTCGAGGTGCACCCCGGTGAGGTGGTCGCAGTCATTGGCCCGAACGGTGCAGGCAAGTCCACCGTGTTCGACTGCGTGGCTGGGCGGCAACGCCAAGATGGGGGTTCGGTGGTCCTTGGTGGAACCGTCCTCAAGCCCGGGGGCACCGCACAGCGGGCGAGGCTCGGACTCGAGCGAACCTTCCAGCGGGTCGAGGTCTTCCCCTCCCTGACCGTCCACGACCACCTGCTCGTGGCGCTGCGTGCCACCCACCCCTCGCCCCGGCTGTGGAGGGACCTCCTGCGGCTGTCGAAGCAGACCCCTGATGAGCGGGCCCGCATCGCCTCGACGTTGGCGTTCTGTGGGCTCTCCGAGCTCAGCGGCCGCCAGGTGGGATCGCTCGGGCTGGGCCTGTGTCGCTTGGTCGAGTTGGCGCGAGCCCTCGTGGCCGACCCCCTCGTCCTCCTGCTCGACGAAGCATCCTCGGGGCTCGACGACGACGAGGTCGAGATGGTGGTGCAGCGGTTGCGCGAACGGGCGGCAACAGCGCAGACGGCCATCGTGGTGATCGAGCACGACTTGGCGATGGTCGAGCGCGTGGCGGACCGCGTGCTCGTCATGGTGAGCGGCTCGCTCGTGGCAGAGGGGTCCTACGCAGAGGTGATGGCCACGCCGGTGGTCCAAGCGGCGTACCTCGGGAGTGCGCCGTGAGCGAGGCGTTGCTCTGCTTCGAGGAGGTCTCGGCCAACTACGGCCCCTACCGAGCGCTCTTCGACGTGAGCTTCTCGGTAGGCGCGGGCGAGGTGGTGGCCCTGTGGGGCCACAACGGGGCGGGCAAGTCCACCATCGCCCGGGTGGCCTCAGGCCTCGTGCGTCCAGCTTCGGGCACGGTGCGCTTCAAGGGTGCGTCCATCAACTCGAGCCGGCCCTCGACCTTGGCTCGCTACGGGATCTGCCACGTCAACGAAGGGCGTGCCATCTTCGGCACCTTGACCGTCGAGGAGAACCTCAAGCTGGGCTCACGCCACCGCTGGGGTTGGCGGGCGCAGCAGGCTGCCCTGCGTGAGGCCTACGAGGCCTACCCAGCTCTCGGGGTGGCCAAGGGGCGCAAGGCCGCCTTGCTCTCCGGTGGTGAGCAGCGGCAGTTGGCGCTGGTCAAGGCCATGCTCACCCGGCCGGTGCTGCTCATCGCCGACGAGCTGTCACTCGGCCTCTCTCCAGCAGCCACCGTCGCCACCTACGCCTTGCTCGAGGGCCTGCGGCGCCAAGGGACCGCCATGGTGATCATCGAGCAGCGCATCGAGCACGTGGCGGCCTTGGCTGATCGTGGGTTGGTGATCGATCGCGGTCGGGTGGTCCTCGAAGGATCGGTGGCGGCGGCGATGGAGGCCATGGCCCAGTTGGTGGGCCCTCAGGGCGGCGTTGCTCAGGGGTGAGCAGTGCAGGTCGTCGGACTCGTGCGGGTGAACAGGGTCGCCACGATCCCCGGCGCACGACGCGACGTTGCGCTGGGGGTGATGGCGTAGGTGGCGAGGGCCTCGGTGAACGCATCGTGGTTCGCCACGCCGTCTGGAGGGCTCTGGACGTACCAGAAGCTCGAGGCAGGAGCACTCGAACCAACCCCGTCGCAGGCCACGAGGCGGGCCCAGCGTGCTG
Organism: uncultured Actinomycetes bacterium; assembly: GCA_903847955.1. GTDB lineage: Bacteria > Actinomycetota > Acidimicrobiia > Acidimicrobiales > RAAP-2 > CAINFA01. The sequence goes on along the minus strand of CAINFA010000182.1, from coordinate 8,215 downwards.
GGTTGTAGCCAACTTCGTAGGCCTGGGCAGGCGCAATCTGGGTGGTGGGGCTGAGGTCCGCCACGGTGAAGCCGGCGCCGAACCCAGGGTTGAAGAGGAGTCGGAAGGACCTCGACACCGACAGCGCCCAGGGGTAGCGGGCGTAGGGGTCGACCACGGTGGGTGATCGGGTGCCAATCTGCAGCGCAAGTTGGCGAGCGCCGACCGCTGGGTAGGGCTTGGGGTGGACGACCGCCGTCAGCGCGCCGACGGCGAGGAGCCCCATGAGCGCACCGCAGAGCACTCTGGCCATCTTCACCGACGCCCTCGTGCGCACGTGCTCTGCCACCCCCTTGGCGCCTGTGACCACGAGGAGGAAGATGGCTGGGTAGAGGACTTCGTCGGTCCGCCCGGTGCCAATCGGGATCTTCGATGCGGCTGCGGCGATCACGGCCACCGCCACGCTGGCGCTGGCCAATGAGGTCGTGGAGAACTGGGCCGCGCCGAGGAGCGCCAGGGCGGCCAGCCCGAGCCCGACCAAGAGCACCTCGTGGGGGATGGAGGTGTCGGTGGGGAAGAGCCCTTGGGTGAAGCCGTGGAAGATGGAGCTGACCTCGTGGCGCAGGCCATGGAGCTCGAGGAAGTTCCCGAGCGCTCGCCAGTAGCCCACGAGCGCAGTGGGGAGGTTGGCGTAGCACGCTGCGAAGGTGGCACCCATACAGACGGCAGTGAGCCCAGCTGCGCCGAGGACGCCTCGTCGATCCGAGGCGGATCGAACGCCGTTGCCGACCACCACCAGCCACACGCCGAGGACCACCACCACGATCGAGGCCGACAGCCAGAAGGTGACGATGCTGGCGGCCGCCAACCACCACCACCCATGGCGACCCCTTCGCTCGAGCACTGCGTGGGCGAGGACGAGCAGCACCATCGCATTGACGAAGTCGAGGGTGTAGGGCTTGACGTGCCCCGAGGTAGCGACAGGGACAGGGGCGATGGCGACGAGCGCCGTGCCAGCTGTGGCCCACCTTGCCGAGGTGGTGAAGCGGTAGAAGAACGGCCAGCTGCAGCACAAACCGAGGACGCCGAGGCAGAGCGCGGGGAGTTGGGCCCACCATGGGTTCTGGGGGTGCAGCGACCAGTAGGGGTGCAGCACGGCGAAGAAGCCAGGTGCGGTCCCCGACATCTTCATCGCGGTGGAGAACGAGACACGCCCAGACAGCGCCACCCAGGCGTCGTCTTGGAAGAGGCCGATCTTGGTGAGCTGGTCGAGCCGGAGCACCACGCCAACCAGCACCGCGACGACGACGAGGAAGAGCGTGAGCCTGCTCGAGCGCAGGGCCTGGTGCCACGAGGGTGCAGCAGGGGTAGGGGTCTCGTCGGTCACGGCCGGCTCCACCTCCGAGCGAGCGGTGGCACGGTGAGGTGCAGGGGCTGACCGGTGATCACTGGTGTCGTGATCTGCTCGGCCATGCCCGTCTGCCCCTCATCGACCTGCTGGCACTGCACTGCACGGCACGACTTCGCCGCATTGGGGTGAGCGAGGGGACTTGAACCCCCGGCCTCCAGGGCCACAACCTGGCGCTCTAACCACCTGAGCTACGCCCACCAAGGTCGTCCAGTCTGGCACATTGACAGCGACGCCACGTCCCCAGCGTGCCCCTGTCCTACGATGGTGGTCGGCGAGGTGCTGTCCGCCCCTGTAGCTCAATTGGATAGAGCAGGTGGTTTCTACCCATCAGGTTGCGCGTTCGAGTCGTGCCGGGGGCACGATGTTCGCCACCGAGGTGCCTTGGCCTCGGTGGCGCTGGGGACGCTGAGGCTGCCTAGGCTGGAGTTGTGGCATCTGCTGACGATCGAGGCGACCTCTCGCAGCGATGGAGGACCAAGCTCGAAGGCTCCCGGGCTGCGGCGCTGGCGCTGGCACCTCTGGCGGGCCCTCCCGTCGATGCCCAGGGACGGCCGATGGCGGACTGGTCCTGGCGGGTGGTGGCAACCACCACCGATGTCCTCGCGCTCTCGGTTCTGGCCTGGGCGCTGGTCGAGGTGGCCCACCCTGGCGCGTACGTGGTGGAGGGTCTCGACCTCGTGCTCGTGGTGGCCTACCTCGCCATCTGCGTTGGCATTTGGGGGAGGACGCTCGGCAACCTGGTGGCCAAGACGGCGGTGGTGGATACCGAGACGGGTGCGGGCATCGGGCTCGCACGAGCAGCGATTCGTGCTGCGTGCATTGTGGCGTTCATCTTCACCATGGTGCTCATCGCCCTCGACGTCTTCTGGCCACTTGGTGACCCGCGCCGTCAGAGTCTCCACGACAAGGCAGCGACGTCGATCGTGGTGCGAACCGGGAGCTGGAGTCGCCGTGGTTGAGCCCGATGCGGAGGGCTCGGTGGAGCTCGCCAGCTTCACCAGTCGGTTGAACGCCACCATCGTCGACCTGCTGCTCCAAGGTTGTGCGGCGTACCTGGCGCTCGTGGTGCTCGAACCCGCCCACCGCAGCACCTACGTCACGTGGGTCAACCACGGCGGCAAGGCCACCTTTGGCCTGACCTTGGCGGCGGTGGTGGTCCTCTACCAAGGGGTCTGCGTGGCGTTGTGGTCCAAGACTCTTGGGAATCGGCTGGCGGGCACCGAGGTGCTCCGATCGAGCGACCTCGGTCGGCCATCACTGCTCCAGAGCCTCACCAGGGTCGTGACCGGCAGCGCCCTTGGTGCCCTGTCTGGGATCTCAGCCCTGTTCGGGGTCTACGTCATCGTCGACGCCTTGGCCTCGGTGGTGGACCCCTCAGGCCAGACCCTGCACGATCGAGCCGCTCGAACGATCACCGCTCGGTGCTGATCGCCGCCGCACCCCTGAGCACGCCGGCTCAGGGTGCGGAGCGACCGTGGTCGGGCAACCGGGATTTGAACCCGGGACCTCCTGCTCCCAAAGCAGGCGCGCTGCCAAGCTGCGCCATTGCCCGTTCGGTCCAGTCTAGGTGGGCACGGCTTGCGCCTCGTGCCGGGGTCGCCCACATCGCCGGTTATCGTGCCGGGGTCGGTGGAGTGCCCCCGATAGGATAGGGAGTCCTCTATGCGTGCCACTACTGAAGAACTCGAAGATTTCCACGTCAAGCTCCGCGTCGAAGTTGATGACGTCGAGGCGCAACCCACCTTGGACAAGGTCATCAAGGCCATGGCGAAGGAGGCCCGTCTGCCGGGCTTCCGACCTGGCAAGGTGCCGGTCAAGGTGCTCGAAGCCCGCATGGGCGGCTCGGGCGCTCTGCGTAACGAAGCCATTCGCGAAGCGCTGTCGGAGTTCTACCTCCAAGCCGTCACCGAGGCTGGGGTCGACCCCATCGCCCAGGGCCAGATCGATGTTCCCGACGAGGAGCTCGATGGCGCCATCGTCTTCGAGGCCACCGTTAAGGTCCGGCCTCGGGTGGAGCTCGAGGGCTACCAAGGCCTCGAGGTCACCATTCCGAGCCCGCTCGTCTCCGATGCCGAGATTGAGGCCCAGATCGACCGCATCCGCCAGGCCGATGGCGAGCTCAACGTGGTGGAGCGCCCCTGCACCGCCGGCGACTTCGTGGTCATCGACATCACCTCCCAAGTTGGCGACAACGAACCAGCACCTCTGGTGGAGGAGTACAGCTACCGCGTCGGCGCCAACAACGTGATGCCAGACCTCGACGACCACCTCGAGGCCATGGTTGCTGGGGAGACGAAGAGCTTCACCCAGAGCCCTGAGGGCACCGACATTGAGGTGAACTGGACCGTCACCGTCCGTGAGGTCAAAGAGCAGGTCCTCCCCGAGCTGACCGATGCCTGGGTGGAGGAGAACACCGAGTTCGCCACCGTCGGAGAGCTGCGGGATTCGCTCCTCAACCGCCTCAAGCCCATCAAGGTCGTCCAGAGCCAGTTCGCGTTCAACGACGTGGTGCGGTCGAGCTTGGCCAACTTGGTCGGTGACGAGTTCGTCCTCGAAGAGCTGCTCCAGCCTGAGATCGGCGAGCGGGTCCAGAACTTCCAGCAGCGCCTGAACCAGCAGCAGATGAGCTTGCAGCAGTACCTCCAGATGGCCCAGCAGACCCAAGAGCAACTCGTCGCTGGTCTCCAGGCTGAGGCCGCCATTGGCGTCAAGCTCGACCTGGCGCTGCGAGCGGTTGCTCGGGCCGAGGGTCTCGCACCCACCGAGGAGGACCTGGCCACCGAGCTCGAGAATTCCGCCAGCGGTGCGGGCGTGAGCGCAGCGGTGCTCGAGGCCCAAATCAGGAGCGTGGGTCGTTGGCAGGAGTTCATCGGTGAGGTGACCAAGGTCAAGGCCATGAACTGGGTCATCGACCAAGTCAACGTCGTCGACGAGCAGGGCGTGCCGGTAGACCGGGAGGTGCTGCGGACCAACCAGGCCGAGCAGCACGACCATGACCACGACCATGGTCACGACCACGACCACGACCACAGCGAAGATGAGGCGAACTGATGGCTGCAGCGAATGACCGGCACCGTGCCCAGGGGTACCTCGTGCCCACCGTGGTGGAGTCCTCGAGTCGAGGCGAGCGGGCCTACGACCTGTACTCCCGGCTCCTCAAGGAACGCATCATCTTCCTCGGCACCCCGATCGATGACACCATCGCCAACCTGATCAGCGCCCAGCTGCTGTTCTTGGAGTCCGAGGATCCCGACAAGGACATCCACCTCTACATCAACAGCCCCGGTGGGGACATCACCTCGCTGTTCGCCATCTACGACACCATCAAGTTCATCAAGCCTGACGTGTCGACCTTCTGCTTCGGCCAGGCGGCCTCTGCGGCTGCGGTGCTGTTGGCCGCTGGCACCAAGGGCAAGCGCTACGCCTTGGCGCACGCTCGAGTGCTGCTCCACCAGCCCTACGGTGGCATCCAAGGCCAGGCCACCGACATGGAGATCCAAGCCCGCGAGATCATGCGGATGCGCGACCTGTTGAACGAGATGCTGGCTGAGGACACCGGTCAGAGCATCGAGAAGATCTCCGAAGACACCGACCGTGACTTCATCATGACCGCGGCGGAGTCGGTCACCTACGGCGTGATCGACGAGGTCATCACCCGTCGCGACGCGGCTCCCGCTGGCGCGTAGGGTTACGCGGTAGCGTCGGCGTCGAGGGAGGTTGGGATGGCCAAGTTCGGCGAGGGCGTCGAGATCGTCAAGTGCAGCTTCTGCGGCAAGACCCAGAAGCAGGTCAAGAAGCTCATCGCTGGACCAGGGGTCTACATCTGCGATGAGTGCATCGACCTGTGCAACGACATCATCGCCGAAGAGTTCAACGACTCCACCGAGGTCTCCTTCGACGAGCTCCCCAAGCCGCGGGAGATCTTCGGCTTCTTGAACGACTACGTCGTCGGGCAGGACTACGCCAAGAAGATCCTGTCCGTCGCGGTCTACAACCACTACAAGCGCCTGCAGTCGGGGAGCTCTGACGAGACCGTCGAGCTCGCCAAGTCCAACATCTTGCTGCTCGGCCCCACCGGGTGCGGCAAGACGCTGTTGGCGCAGACCCTGGCTCGGATGCTGAACGTTCCCTTCGCCATCGCCGATGCCACGGCACTGACCGAGGCGGGCTACGTGGGTGAGGATGTGGAGAACATCCTGCTCAAGTTGATCCAGGCTGCGGATTACGACGTGAAGCGGGCTGAGACCGGCATCATCTACATCGACGAGATCGACAAGATCGCCCGCAAGTCGGAGAACCCTTCGATCACCCGTGACGTCTCAGGTGAGGGTGTGCAGCAGGCGCTGCTCAAGATCTTCGAGGGCACGGTGGCCTCGGTGCCTCCCCAGGGCGGGCGCAAGCACCCCCACCAAGAGTTCATCCAGATCGACACCACCAACGTCTTGTTCATCTGCGGCGGGGCGTTCGCTGGACTCGAGGAGATCATCTCCTCTCGCGTCGGTCGTAAGGGCATCGGCTTCGGCGCCACCATGACCGCTGCAGACCAAGACCCCACCGAAGTGCTGCGCAAGGTGCTCCCTGAGGACCTCATCAAGTTCGGTCTCATCCCCGAGTTCATCGGTCGGTTGCCGGTGGTGGGTGCGGTGTCCCAGCTCTACAAAGATGCACTCATCAAGATCTTGGTGGAGCCTCGAAACTCGCTCGTGCGGCAGTACCAACGGGTGTTCGAGCTCGACGGCGTAGCCCTCGAGTTCACCGAAGATGCCCTCGATGCCGTGGCGGACCTCGCGCTGTTGCGGGGAACCGGTGCTCGTGGCCTGCGGGCGATCTTGGAGGAAGTGCTCCTCGACGTGATGTACGACCTGCCCTCGAGGACCGACGTCTCGCGCTGCGTCATCGACCGCTCGGTGGTCCTCGACCGGGTGAACCCGACGCTGCTGCCCATGCCAGAGCCCAGGGCCAAGTCCACGCGCACTCGTCGGGCGGCGTCGTAGGCCTTGGGCAGTCAGCACTTCGACGAGCTGGGCCAGGCGCTGGCGTGGCTCGATAGCCACATCGACTACGAGCGGGTGGCGCCGACACGACGGTCGGTGCCAACCCTCGATGCGATGTACGAGATGGCCAGGCTGCTCGGCAATCCTGAGCGGAGCTTCCCCTCGATCCACCTCACCGGCACCAATGGCAAGGGGTCAACCAGTGCCCTCGTGACCGCACTCCTGTCGGCCATGGGGCTCTCGACGGGGACCTACACCAGCCCGAACCTCGTGACCGTCAACGAGCGCATCAGCTTCTCGGGCGTGCCCATCGCCGATCGCGAGTTGACCGAGGTGCTCGAGATCTTGGCCCAGGTGGTCCCCCTGTTGGCCGAGCGTCCCACCCGCTTCGAGCTGCTGACCATGGCGGCCTTCCGAAGCTTCAGCGACGCCGCGGTCGATGCAGGGGTCATCGAGGTGGGCCTGGGGGGCAGCTGGGACTCCACCAACATCATCGATGCCGAGGTGTCGGTGCTCACCAACGTCGACCTCGACCACGTCGAGATCCTCGGGCCGACCAAGGCGCACATCGCCCGAGACAAGTGCGGCATCTTCAGAGCGTCGAAGGTGGCGGTGACTGGTGAGCAGGATCCTGACGTCTTGGCGGTGATCGAAGGTGAAGCTCGCGCCCGAGAGGTCGAGCGGCTGGTGGTGGTGGGTAGCGACGTGGTGCTCGAGCGCAACGACGTGGCCGTCGGCGGTCGGCTCGTCACCCTCAGCACCCCCTACGGCCGCTACGACGATGTCTTCCTCGGCTTGCACGGCGCCCACCAAGGGCTGAACGCGGCCGTGGCCATCGCGGCCGTCGAGGCGTTCTTCGATCGATCCCTCCCACCTGCGGTGGTTGAAGAGGCGTTGGGTGGTGCCACCATGGCCGCACGCTGTGAGGTACTCGGACACCGACCACTCGTCATCGTCGATGGCGCCCACAACCCTGCTGGTGCTCGAGCGCTTGCTGCGACCATTGCCGAAGCCTTCGAGGTCGAGGGAAGACGCACCGTGGTGACCGGGATGCTGCGGGGGAGGGATCCCAAGGAGTTGCTCCAGCCATTGGCGGAGGTCGGGTTCTCCCGGGCCATCGTCTGCCAGCCCGACACCCCGCGAGCCATGGACCTCGACGAGGTGGTGGCAGCGGCGCAGTCTGTGGGCATGACCGTGGAGGTGCACCGTGAGGTGGCCATTGCGGTCCGTCGGGCACTCACCGAGGCCGGCGTCGACGATCTCGTGCTCGTGGCCGGATCGCTCTACGTGGCTGGCACGGCGCGCTCGGCCGCGGTTGGGTACCTCACCGATGGTGGCACCCGCCGCTAGCGGGAGGACCCTCTAGCTCTGGAAGAGGGCGAAGACCCCGCCGTGGGGGTCGGTCAACACCGAGAAGCGACCTTGGTCTCCCGCAGCCATGGGCCCGGCAATGAGGCTGGCACCGAGCTCGACGGCGCGGTTGGCAGCAGCTTCGAGGTCGGCCACGGAGAAGTAGGTCAGCCAGGCGTCGGGGATCTCGGTGCCCATGGTCGCCGGCCGGGGCATGATGCCGGCGATCGAGCGACCTCCCACCTGGCCCTCGAGGTAGTCCGGGGTGCCACCGAAGCTCCAGTCGAAGACCGAGCCGTAGAAGGCTTGGGAGGCTTCTGGGTCTGAGGTTGACAGCTCGCTCCACGACCACGCACCGGGCTCGTTGACCAACTGGGCGCCTTGGTGCCCCGTGGGCTGCCAGGCGGCGACCGCCGCGCCGGTGGTGTCGAGGTAGACCGCCATGTGCCCTTGGCCAGGCACCTCCATGGGGCCAGCGACG
>CAINFA010000181.1 GCA_903847955.1 uncultured Actinomycetes bacterium | reverse complement strand
GCATCGATCGAGCGGCTGGGCTACTCCATTGACTGGCGCCGCCTCGTGACCAGCCACGACCCGCGCTACATGGTCTGGAACCAGCGGTTCTTCATCAAGTTCTTCGAGGCTGGCCTGGCCTACCGCAAGGAGGCCCCGGTCAACTGGTGCCCTGGATGTCAGACCGTGCTCGCCAATGAGCAGGTGCACGCCGATGGAACCTGTGACCGCTCTGGCGACGTGGTGGTCAAGCGTGACCTGGCCCAGTGGTTCTTCAAGATCACCGACTACGCCGACGAGTTGCTGGAAGCACTGCCCGAGCTGGAGTGGCCCGAGCGAGTCAAGGTCATGCAGACCAACTGGATCGGCCGTTCTGAGGGTGCCGAGCTCGACCTGGCCGTGGTGGGCCATGAGGGCCTGAGCGTTCGGGTCTTCACCACTCGACCCGACACCTTGTTCGGCGTGACCTACGCCGTCCTCGCCCCCGAGCACCCCTTGGTCGACCTCGTGACCACGGCCGAGCAGCGGGCGGCGGTCGACGAGCTGCGAGAGGTGGCCACCAAGGCCACCGAGATCGAGCGCACCGCCTCGTCGGCGACCGGCAGCTTGGCCAAGCGAGGCGCCTTCACCGGTGCCTTCGTCACCAACCCCAACAACGGCGCCGAGGTGCCGCTGTACGTGGCGGACTACGTCCTGATGGGCTACGGCACCGGTGCGATCATGGCGGTGCCCTCAGAGGACGAGCGTGACTGGGCGTTCGCCGAGACCTTCTCGCTGCCCATCATCCGCACCACTGCGGTACCTGACGGCTTCGAGGAGGCCGGCGGCCGGGCCTACGCCGGCGAGGGTGTGAAGATCAACTCGGGTTTCCTCGACGCGATGACCATCGCTGAGGCCAAGCGGGCTGCTATCGACTGGCTGGTCGAGCGTGGCGTGGGTGAGGCGACCATCAACTACCGCTTGCGAGACTGGTTGGTCTCGAGGCAGCGCTTCTGGGGCTGTCCGATCCCGATGATCCACTGCCCGAGTTGCGGGGTGGCGCCGGTGCCTGACGACCAACTCCCTGTGCTCGCACCTGACGACGTGGAGTTCCTCCCCGACGGCCGCAGCCCCTTGGCCAGCCATGCGGGCTTCTTGGCCACCACCTGTCCCAGCTGTGGGGGGCCGGCCGAGCGCGAGACCGACACGATGGACACCTTCGTCGACTCGTCGTGGTACTACCTGCGGTTCTGCGATCCGTTCTCCGACGACGTTGCCTTCGACCCCGAAGCCGCCAAGGCCTGGATGCCGGTGGATCAGTACATCGGTGGCATCGAGCACGCCATCTTGCACTTGCTCTACGCCCGCTTCTTCACCCGGGCCCTGATCGACACTGGGGTAGCTCCCGGGCTCGGTCGTGAGCCGTTCAAGAAGCTGTTCACCCAGGGCATGATCCGCATGGACGGCTCGAAGATGTCGAAGTCCAAGGGCAACCTCGTGACCCCTGCGCAGTACTTCGACACCGTCGGGGCCGACGGGCTGCGGCTCTACCACCTCTTCGTTGGACCCCCGGCAGACGACATCGACTGGACGGCGCAGACCGACTCGGTGATCGATGGTTGCGCCCGCTTCTTGGACCGGCTGTGGCGGCTGTGCGAGGAGCCCCGAGCCTCTGGGATCGGTGCGCTCGACAGCACCGACCTCGAGGTGCGCCGCGCCATCCATCGCTGCATCGACCAGGTGACGAGTGACCTCGACCGCTGGAGCTACAACACGGCGGTGGCCCGCTGCATGGAGCTGCTCAACGCCCTTGGTCCCTACGCCAAGGGAGGCGCGGCGAAGGCCGAGGTGGTCGAGGAGGGCATCGACGCCCTGCTCAAGCTGCTCGCGCCCATGGCGCCACACGTCACCGCCGAGCTCTACGACCAGCGGCACCCCGGCCAGTTGCTGCACACCCAGGCGTGGCCTGTGGTCGACCCATCGCTGCTCGAGGCGGAGACCACCACCATGGTGGTCCAGGTCAAGGGCAAGCTGGTCGACAAGGTGGAGGTTGACCCCGGCATCACCGAGGATGCCGCGCTCGAGTTGGTCCTCGGCCTCGACAAGGTGGTGCGTGCCCTCGAGGGGGGTACCCCGTCGAGGGTCGTGAATCGCGCACCTCGGCTCATCAACCTGCTGCCCTAGTGGCCCGTCAACGGCCGGCGGCGGTTGAGGTCACGGTCATCCCAGCCACCGACACCACGCCCGAGCTCGAGGTTCGGGTGTCGAGGCGGCGAACCAAATCCGCTGCGGCGAGTTGGCGGGGCCAGCGACTCGTCCTCATGCTGCCGGCCCACCTCTCTGGGACCGAGCGCCGAGAGATGGTGGCCTGGCTCATCGAGCGGTCAATGGCGCGCCGCAAGGTCCACCACCTCTCGGATCCCGACTTGCTCGATCGGGCACGAGCGCTGGCCCGCACCTACACCCCGGGGCACGCACCCTCATCGGTCCGCTGGGTCACCAACCAGCAGACCCGCTGGGCCTCGTGCTCGAGCGCAACGGGTGAGATCCGGGTGTCCACGAGGCTCAAAGGGGTGCCGGGCTGGGTCCTCGACTCGGTGCTCGTGCACGAGCTGTGCCACCTCGTCCACCCCGACCACTCGAGGAGCTTCCACCTCTTGGCCGACCGATACCCAAGGAACCTAGAGGCTAAGGCGTTCTTGGCGGGGATGGCCTTCGCCGGCGGCAACGACGAGCAGCTCGCGGCGCTCGAGGAGCCGTGATCTAGGTGTTCCCGCCCTCGTCGCGGAGGAACTGCTCGAGCTCGGCGGCTAACTCGTCGCCCGAGGGGAGGTCCTCGAGCCCAAAGGGGTTGCCTTCGGACTCATCGATGGTCGCCTCGAGTGAACGGACCATGGCCACGTGCTCAGGGTTGGCTTGGATGAGTTCGTCGACCTGCCGGCGAGACACGTCTGCAGCTTGTCGGAGGCTCGAGGTGTCGAAGGTGATCCCCGATGCATGGGTCAGTCCCTGGAGCAAGGCGGCCGCAGCCTCAGGGAAGGCCATCGCGGCCACGTAGTGGGGGACGCGCGCCCACAACGTGAGCATCGGGACACCGACGTCGCCCATGGCGAGTTCGATGGCGAAGGTAATCCCCGCCGGCACCTCGATCTCTCCACGCACCATGCCGACCCGCTCGATGAGGTCGGTGGAGTCCTCGGGGGCGGTTGCCGCCAGCTTGATGGCCCGGGTGTGGGGCGCAGGAGCAGGGAAGGCGCCGAGGCCGACCACCATGCGCACCTCGAACTGCAGCGCCAGGTCCACGACTGCCGCCACGAAGCGGTGCCAGTGGAAGTCTGGTTCTGGACCGGTCAGGAGCAGGAAGTCCTGGCCGACGTCGTCTTGGCCAGCCAGCACCCGCAGGTCGGGCCAGACGAGTTCGGTGGTGATGCCGTTGACGATGCGTGCGACCGGCCGTCGGGCTCGCTGGTCGATGAAGCGGTCGGTGTCGAAGCTGGCGACCACCTCGGTGTCGGCGGTGTCGATGATGAGCTGGAGGGCGGTCGAGGCGCCGAGGCCAGCATCCACCCAGCCGTCGAGGGCCACGATGAGCACTGGGTCGGTCAGCCCGGCGTCGCGCACCACGCGGTAGATCGGAGCGAGGTCCTCACCAGCCACGTCGTCGTCCCTCCATCCCTCCACGCTACCGGGTCACCGCTGGGCGTCCTCATCGAGCAGTCCATTCGCCAAGGTGGCCAGCCGACGAATGTGGGCAGGGTAGGCGTCGACGCTGCCTTGGTCACCCGCCGCCGCTCCTCCCACGTAGCGGGCGTAGACGCCCTGGAGGATGCAGGCCAGGCGCCAGTACCCAAAGGCGGTGTAGTACTTGGCCCGAGAGACATCGAGCCCTGAAGCCTCGGCGTAGGCGGCGAGGACCTCGTCTCGGGTGGCGAACCCCTCGGCCAAGGTGGGCGAATCGAGCAACGCCACATCGCCGTCACCTGGCTCGGCCCAGTAGCAGAGCAGGGTACCGAGGTCGGCGATGGGGTCGCCCAAGGTGCAGATCTCCCAGTCCAAGATGGCGCGCACCCGTCCGTCGTCGTCGAGGACCGTGTTGTCGCAGCGGTAGTCGCCGTGGACCACCGCAACCCCCTGCTGGTCCGGGATGGCACCGGCCAGCCGCTCGAGGACCGCACCGACCAAGCCCCCATCGTCGACACCGGCCACTGCCATGGCTTCGAACTGCCCGCGCCAGCGCTTGAGCTGGCGCTCGATGTAGCCCTCCTTGCGAGCCAGCCCCCCGAGGCCGATGGCATCGACGTCGAGAGCGTGCAGCTGGGCCAAGGTCTGCGCCAGGTGCTGGCCCACCGAGCGGCGCACCGGTTCGGCGAACGCCGCTCGGGCCTGGGCCGCGTCCCGCAGGATGTGGCCGTCGACGAACTCCATCAGATAGAACGGCGCGCCGGTGACCGCCGGGTCCTCACATAGCGCCAATGGCTGGGGCACGGGAATGCCAGCGGGGTGCAGGGCGGCCAAGATGCGGTGCTCTCGAGCCATGTCGTGTGCGGTCGGCAGGACGTGGCTGACGGGAGGACGGCGGAGGGCGAACCGACGTCCCTGGTGATCGAGCACCTCGTAGGTGAGGTTCGAACGCCCACCGGCGATCAGGGTGAACTGCAAGGGTGCCTCGAGGCCCTCGACCACCGAGGTGATCCACGAGGTGAGCGGGGCGACGTCAATGCCTGGGGTGTGGTGGTCGGTCTCGGCCATCTCCGAACGCTACCGGACCGGCCCTCGGTTCGGGGCCGAGCGGGTAGGTTCTGTCCATGGCCGACGTGACCGATGCCACCTTCGAACTCGACGTCATCGAGCGCTCCAAGACCGTGCCGGTGATCGTGGACTTGTGGGCGCCGTGGTGTGGGCCGTGCACCACCCTCGGCCCGATGCTCGAGACGGCGGTTGCATCGACCGGTGGCCGTGTCGAGTTGGCCAAGGTCAACGTTGATGAGAACCCTGGCATCTCGAGGGCATTTGGTGTCCAGTCCATCCCGGCGGTGTTCGCGTTCGTCGACGGCAAAGGCGTCGACGGCTTCATCGGCGCCCAGTCCGAGGCCAAGGTGGCCGCCTTCGTGGCCAAGTTGGTGCCCGAAGTATCCGAAGTCGACCTCCTCCTGGCGGCCGGTGATGAGGCCAGCCTGCGCAAGGCGCTCGAGTTGGCCCCCGCACACCCCGCTGCGAGCTACGCCTTGGCCAAGGTGCTGCTCAACGACCGGAGAGCCGCTGAGGTGCCCGAGTTGCTCTTGGCGCTCGTCCCCGACCCACAAGCCGAGCAGCTCTTGGCGGAGGCTGCGGCGGTCCTCGCTGACCTCGACCACGCCTTCCACCAAGTGCTGCCCCAACTCGACGAGCTGCTCGGTTCGGTCAAGGTTGACGAGGCTGCCCGGGCGACCTACCTCCAGCTGCTCGAGACCTTGCCCAGCGCTGACCCTCGAACGGTGGCGGCTCGCAAGGCCCTCTCGGCCCGGCTCTTCTAGAGATGCGAACCCCAACCTTGTGTGACCTCGGTAGTCGTCGCTACGACGTCACCCACCGCGCCCTCGTGATGGGCATCTTGAACCGGACGCCCGACTCGTTCTACGACAAAGGTGCCAACTTCGCGCTCGATGCCTTCTACGCCAAGGCCGAGCAGTTGGTGGCCGATGGTGCAGACCTGCTCGACGTGGGCGGCGTTAAGGCCGGACCAGGCGAAGAGGTCACCGAGGAGCAAGAACTCGACCGGGTGGTGGGCCCAGTCGCCGAGCTGGTCAAGCGCTTCGACGTGCCGATCTCGGTGGACACCTGGAGGGCGTCGGTGGCCGAGGCGTGCTACGCCGTCGGTGCTGCGGTTGGCAACGACATCAGTGGCTTCGGTGATCCTCGCTACCTCGAGGTGGCAGCCGCCGCCGGAGCATCGGTGGTGGCCACCCACATTCGCCTCAAGCCTCGGGTGGCAGATCCCAATCCGGTCTACGACGACGTGGTGGCTGACGTGGCGCGGTTCTTGACCGAGCGGGCTGAGCGCGCGCTGGCGGCCGGGATTCCCGCCGAGCGCATCATCGTCGACGCGGGCCTCGACCTGGGCAAGACGGCGGCGCAGTCCCTCGAGCTCCTGCGGCACTCTGACGTGCTGGCCGACCTCGGCTTCCCGCTGCTGCTGTCGGCCTCGAACAAGACCTTCCTCGGCGTGACCTTCGACCTCGAGCTGACCGAGCGCCGAGAGGCATCGCTGGCAGCCTGCGCGCTCGGGATCGCCAGGGGGTGCCGCATCCTGCGGGTGCACGACGTCGCGGGCACGGTCAAGGTGCGAGACGAGTTGCAGCAGATCACCGAGGCGGCGTGAACCCACCGATCGTGGTGGTCAAAGGTGATGACCCCACCTTGGTGGCGCAAGCCGCTCGCACCGTGGTCCATGACCTTGTGGGCGACGCAGACCCGGGTCTCGTGGTCGAAGAGCATGGTGGGGCCAGCAGCGATGACCTCGATGTTGGTGCGCTGATCGATGCGGTGATGACCCCAGCCTTCCTCGTCGACCGCCGGGTGGTGGTGGTGCGCGATGCCGGGAGGATCACCTCGGCCGAGGCGACCCGCATCGCGAGCGCCCTCGAGCACCCGCTCGAGACCTCCACCTTGGTGCTCGTGGCCGGGGGAGGGACCCTCCCGCAGTCGCTGACCAAGATGGCGACCGCTATCGGGACGGTGATCGATGCCTCAGCAGGGACGGGGAAGAACCGGAGTCGGTGGATCGACGAGCACCTCCGGAGTGCCCCGGTGCAGCTCGATGGCCGCGCGGCTCAGCTGCTGTCGAACCACCTCGGTGAGGACCTCGGCAGGCTCGAAGGCTTGCTCGACACCTTGGCCGCCACCTACGGCCCTGGCGCCACCATCGGGGCCGAGGAGTTGGCGCCGTTCCTAGGTCAGGCGGGGGCGGTGCCGCCGTGGGACCTCACCGACGCCATCGACCGAGGCGACACCGAGGGTGCCATTGCAGTGCTGCACCGCATGGCTGAGGCCGGTGGGCGCGCGGCGCCTGAGCTGGTGGCGATCCTGCACCGTCACTTCGACCAGATGCTGCGTCTCGATGGGCTGGGGTTGCGCAGCGATGAGGAGGCTGCAGCGGTGCTGGGGGTGAAGTCGGCATTCGTGGCCAAGAAGGCGAGGATTCAAGCCGACAAGCTGGGGACGGCGAAGTTGTCGACCGCTCTGGGGCTCGTGGCGCAGGCCGACGTGGACGTCAAGGGCATGACGGGACTCAGCGCAGAGGTCGTGCTCGAGGTCCTCGTGGCGAGGCTCGCTCGGTTGTCTCGGGCGACGTCGCGCCGCCCGGCGAGGCGCTAGGCCTTCGCAGCCTCGAGGGCGTTGATCCGGCGCATTAGGCGGGACTTGCGGTTCGCCGCCTGGTTCTTGTGGATGATGCCCTTGGCGGCGGCCATGTCGATGCGCTTGACGGCCATGCGCAACGCCTCGGCAGAGTTCTCAGCGCCGACCTCAGCGGTGGCGACCGCCGTCTTGGTGCGGGTGCGCAGCTCGGCCTTGACCGTCTTGTTGCGCAGGCGGAGCCGCTCGTTCTGGCGGTTGCGCTTGATCTGGCTCTTGATGTTCGCCACGTCGGTGAGTCCTCTTCGATCTACGGTGCCCGGTCCCAGAAGGGGCGTTCGGATGCGAGGGACAATGCTAGCAGCCCCAGGAGCCAGATTCGACTCGGCCAACGACGATGGGACGCCGGGGCCCTGACCACTACGCTTGAGAAACTGTGCCGCCTGCCCCACCGAAGGTCTCGATCGACCGCATCAGGAACTTCTCCATCATCAGCCACGTCGACCACGGCAAGTCGACGTTGTCCGATCGCATCTTGGAGTTGACCGGCGCGGTCGACGCCCGGCACATGCGGGCCCAGTACCTCGACTCGATGGACATCGAGCGGGAGCGGGGCATCACCATCAAGGCGCAGAACGTGCGGGTGCACTTCAACGACCACGTGCTCCACCTCATCGACACCCCTGGGCACGTGGACTTCGGTTACGAGGTCTCGCGCTCGCTCGCTGCCTGTGAGGGAGCGGTGCTCTTGGTGGACGCCTCCCAAGGGATCCAGGCCCAGACGCTGGCCAACTGCTACTTGGCGCTGGCGAACAACCTCGAGATCATCGCGGTGCTGAACAAGATCGACCTGCCTGCTGCTGACCCTGAGCGCTGCGCAGCGGAGATCGAGCAGGTGCTCGGCCTCGCCGCCGAAGAGGTGCTGCACATCTCGGCCAAGACTGGTGAGGGCGTGGCGGAGTTGCTCCAGGCCATCATCGACCGGATCCCCGCCCCTAGCGGTGACCCCGATGCGCCATTGCAAGCGCTCATCTTCGACTCGGCCTACGACCAGTACCGCGGCGTGGTCAGCTCGCTGCGAGTGGTGGAGGGCACCATCTCGACCACCGACAAGCTTCGATTCCTCCAAGCCGGTCAGGACCACGAAATCGAAGAGGTGGGCATCAGGACGCCAGAGATGGTGCCGGTGCGGTCGCTCGGTCCAGGCGAAGTGGGCTACCTGATCGCGGGGATCAAAGACGTGCGAGCAGCCAAGTCAGGCGAGACGGTGACCTTGGCGCACCGGCCTGCCCCGGCCCCCCTCGACGGCTACCAAGACCCCAAGCCCATGGTGTTCTGCGGCATCTACCCCATCGATGGCGACGATCTCCCCACCTTGCGAGACGCCCTCGACAAGTTGCAGCTCAACGACGCCAGCGTCACCTTCGAACCCGAGTCCTCCCACGCGCTGGGTTGGGGCTTCCGCTGCGGCTTCTTGGGCTTGCTGCACATGGAGATCGTGCGTGAGCGCCTCGAGCGCGAGTTCAACCTCTCGCTGATCGCCACCGCCCCATCAGTGGCCTACCGCGCCTTTCTGACCGATGGCTCGATGGTGGCGGTGGACAACCCCACCGAGCTCCCCGACGCCAGCCGGCTCGACCACATCGACGAGCCCATGCTCAAGATCACCATCTTGTCGCCCTCTGAGTACACCGGGTCGATCATGGAGCTGTGCCAGTCCCGCCGGGCCGAGATGCTGGCCATGGACTACCTGAGCCCGAGCCGCGTGGAGCTGTCCTACACCATCCCCTTGGCCGAGGTGGTGCTCGACTTCTTCGATCAGCTCAAGTCCCGGACCAAGGGCTACGCCTCGCTCGACTACGAGCCCACCGACTACCTCACGTCCCAGCTCGTTCGGGTGGACGTGTTGATCAACGGCGAGCCCGTGGACGCCTTCTCCACCATCGTCCACCGCTCGACCGCGGAGTACTACGGCCGAAAGATGGCGGAGCGCTTGAAAGAGCTCATCCCCCGGCAGATGTTCGAGGTGCCGATCCAAGCCGCCATTGGTGGTCGGGTCATCGCTCGAGAGACGGTCAAGGCCCGCCGCAAAGACGTGCTGGCCAAGTGCTACGGCGGTGACATCACCCGGAAGCGCAAGCTGCTCGAGAAGCAGAAGGAGGGCAAGAAGAAGATGAAGAACATCGGCAGGGTCGAAGTTCCCCAAGAAGCCTTCGTCGCCGCCCTCCGCCTCGAGGACTGACCGGATCGAACCTTGGCACTCTGTAGGATGGAGTGCTAGCGGATCTTGGAGCCACGATGCCTTCTCGACGGAACCGAGCACCCATCTCCACGGACCTCCCCCCGGTCGACCTCGGCGATCGTCAGGCCGCCATCTTGGAGGCGGTGGTCACGCGCTACATCGGCACCGCCCAGCCGGTGGGTTCATCCCACGTGGCAGAGGCCGCAGAGCTGAACCTCTCCACGGCGACGATCCGCACCGAGATGGCCCAGCTCGAGCATGAGGGCTACCTCACTCAGCCCCACACCAGCGCTGGTCGGATCCCGACCGACAAGGGCTACCGCTTCTTCGTGGACCACTTGGCCAAACCCGGGATCGCCGACGCCAGCCAACGACGCAAGGTGTCCTCGTTCTTCAAGGCCATCGAAGGTGAGATGGAGGACGTCTTGGAGCGCTCCTCGGCCATGCTGGCCGACCTCACCCAGTACGCGGCGGTGGTGGTTGCGCCCGGGCACGGCACCTCCACTGTTCGATCCGCGCAGTTGGTGTCCCTCGGTGCCACAGCGGCCCTGCTCCTCGTGGTGCTCACCGACGGGTCGGTGGAGAAGGTGACCGTCGACCTCGGTGCGAGCGTCGAGGAGGCCACCATCGAGGCCGTGAGCCGCCACCTCCAAGCCACCCTGGGGGGCAAGTCGCTCCATGAGGCCCTCGAGCTCGAGGCCCACCCGGCACCTGAGGTGGCCGCCGTGCTCGCGACCTTGGAGGCGCCTCTGCGCTCGTTGTGCGCCGAGGCCGATGCCGAGCAGGTCTTCGTGGGCGGCCCGTCCAAGTTGGCCTCCGCCTTCGATGCGGTTGAGACCGTGCGGGAGGTCCTGTCGATCTTGGAGCAACAGCTCGTGGTGGTGTCGCTCCTGCGTGATGTGCTCGAGAGCGGGCTGTCAGTCGCCATTGGTCACGAGCACGGCTACGAACCCCTGTCGAGCTGCGCGGTGATCGTGGCCCCGCTGTCGGTGGACGGCACCACCTCTGGAGCGGTCGGACTGCTCGGTCCGACCAGGATGCAGTACCCCGCGGCCCTCGCTGCCGCCACCGCGGTGAGCGAGGAGCTCTCTGATCGCCTCGCGGGCGCGGGGTCGGGCTCGACCAGCACCAAGGTGCGGCACCGTGGCTGAGTACACCGCTGACCTGTACGCCGTGCTCGAGGTGGAGCGCAGCGCGGATCCGGACACCTTGAAGAAGGCCTACCGATCCTTGGCCCGGCGCTACCACCCCGACGCCAACCCGGACAACCCTGAGGCCGAGGCTCGCTTCAAGGAGATCTCCCACGCCTACGAGGTGCTCTCAGATCCTGAGCGCCGCGCCCACTACGACCGCTTCGGCAACGATCCGTCGATGGGGCAGTCCCAAGGCTTCGATGCCGGCTTCGGGGACATCTTCGAGGCGTTCTTCGGACAGATGGGCGGCCGCCAAGGCGGTCGTCGGGGGCCGATGTCCGGTGGCGATGCCGAGGTTCGCCTGCAGTTGACCTTGGTCGAGGCGGCCTTTGGGGTCCAAAAGGATCTCGAGGTCAAGCTGGCGGTGCGGTGCGATGACTGCCAGGCAACCGGGGCTGCCCCCGGGACCACTGCCTCCACCTGTCCTGAGTGCCAAGGGGCAGGCGAACTGCGCCGCGTCCGCCAGAGCCTGCTCGGCCAGATGGTCACCTCCT
Source organism: uncultured Actinomycetes bacterium (assembly GCA_903847955.1). GTDB lineage: Bacteria > Actinomycetota > Acidimicrobiia > Acidimicrobiales > RAAP-2 > CAINFA01. Next base: position 4,209 of record CAINFA010000181.1, on the reverse strand, counting down.
CGCCGTGCATGCGGTGCCAGGGGATGGGGCAGATCATCGCCAACCCCTGCCCTCGGTGCCGAGGCGAAGGCCGCATCGTGGATCAACGCACGCTGACGGTTGACATCCCCGCCGGGGTCGACACCGGCTCCACCTTGCGCTTGGCTGAGCGCGGACCGGTTGGGCCGAGAGGCGGACCCGCCGGCTCGCTCTTCGTCCAGGTGGCGGTGGCCGAGGACGAGCGCTTCGTCCGAGACGGTGATGATCTGCACCACGAGGTCCACATCGGCGTCGCCCAAGCTGCACTCGGGACCGTGGTGGAGGTTCCCACCCTCGAGGGCACCACCGAGCTGCACGTCGCTCGAGGCACCCAGGGCGGTGCTGTCCACCGGGTTCGGGGCGAGGGAGTCACCCACCTGCGGGGTCGTGGTCGCGGGGACCTCTTCGTCCACGTGGCGGTGGACACCCCGACCGAGTTGTCCGAACGAGAGGAAGCCCTCATGGCGGAGTTGGCCGAGATTCGGGGCGAGGCAGTGGGCGGCGCCCAAGGTGATGGTGGCTTGTTCAGCCGCATCCGGTCGGCTTTCCATTGAGTCCCGACCAGCAGCACCGCCACCTCGCCGCACGTGCTGCTGCCCGCAGCCAGATCTTCGTGGCCGACCTCAACCACCCCGTCGCCACTGCCGACGATGACCACCACCTCACTCGGGTGCTGCGGCTCAGGTCGGGCGAGGCGGTGGTGGCGGCTGACGGGAGAGGTCGGTTCCGCCTCTGCCGCTACCAAGGTCTGGGGCAACCGCTCGAGTTCGATGGCGACGTCATCGAGGACCCGCCGGTGGGGGAGCCGGTGACCGTGGCCTTCGCCCCGGTCAAAGGTGATCGGCCGGAGTGGGCCTTCGCCAAGTTGGTCGAGCTCGGTGCTGACACCATCTGCCTGCTCGTCACCGATCGTTCGGTGATCCGATGGGGTGAAGAACGCGCCGAGAAGCAGCGCCTCCGCCTCGACAAGATTGCCCTGGCTGCGGCTGCTCAGTGCCGGCGGACGACGCTGCCCGCCTTGGTGGGCCCCATGACCTTGGCGGAGGCGGCCGACGCCATCGACGGGCTCACCGTGGCCGACATCGGGGGCGCGCCACCCGCGGCGGCACTTCGAGCAGTAGCGGTGGGTCCAGAGGGAGGTTGGTCGGACCAAGAGCGAGCCCTCGGGCTCCCCACGGTCTCTCTGGGTTCGACCGTGCTGCGGGCCGAGACCGCGGCGGTGGCGGCGGGCACCTTGTGCCAGTGGCTCCGTGACGGATCGGTGACGCCGCCCCAATGACCCGACTCGGCCACGATGACGACTAAGAATGGGGCTGTGGAGAGTTGCGTGTTCTGTGGGATCGTCGCCGGGGAGATCCCAGCCAAGATCGTCGCCCGAGGCGTGCACTGCCTCGCCTTCGCCGACCTCAACCCCCAGGCCCCCCTGCACGTCCAAGTGGTCCCCCTCGAGCACGTGGTCGATGCGGCTGCGGTGCACAGCACCCACGGTGCGCTCTTGGCCGAGATGCTCGAGGTGGCAGCGACGGTGGCGACTGACGCTGGCTTCGACCCGGCCGAGCGCGGCTACCGACTTGTGTTCAACGTGGGGCCAGACTCGATGAGCACCGTGCCGCACCTCCACCTGCACGTGCTGGCCGGACGAGCGATGAGTTGGCCGCCCGGGTGAGCGATGCCCCAGGAGCCGAGGTGAGCACCCCGACCGTCGCCGTCGCCGAGTGCATCGTCCCGAACAACCACCTCATGCCCGGCCTGCTCGGCAACCGCGACGAGCACCTGCGGGTCATCGAGCAAGCCTTTCCGAACTCCACCATCTCGGTGCAGGGGAACAAGATCACCGCAGCAGGCCCTGATGCGGTGCGGATCGCTCGGCTCTTCGACGAGCTGGTGCTCGTGCTGCAGTCGGGTCAGCGGCTGAACACCATCAAGGTTGGACGCACCGTCGAGATGATGCGCGACGACGTCTCGCCCTCTGAGGTGCTCAACGCCGAGGTGGTCAAGTCCAAGATGGGCCAGACCATTCGGCCCAACACCGCCGGCCAGAAGCGGTACTGCGATGCCATCGCCCGGTCCACCATCACCTTTGGCATCGGGCCAGCCGGTACGGGCAAGAGCTACTTGGCCGTCGCCATGGCCGTCCAAGCCTTGCAATCTCGACAGGTCAGCCGCATCATCTTGACGAGGCCCGCGGTCGAAGCCGGCGAGCGCCTGGGCTTCCTGCCCGGTGACCTCATGGCCAAGGTGGACCCCTACCTGCGTCCGCTGTACGACGCGCTCTTCGACCTCCAAGGAGGCGAGACCGCGCAGCGCAACATCGAGCGGGGCGTGATCGAGGTCGCCCCGCTGGCCTTCATGCGCGGTCGCACGTTGAACGACGCCTACATCATCTTGGATGAGGCCCAGAACACCTCACCTGAGCAGATGAAGATGTTCCTCACCCGGGTGGGCTTTGGCTCGAAGGCCGTGGTGACCGGTGACATCACCCAGGTGGACGTCCCGGGTGGGCGTTCGGGGCTCTCGGGCATCGAGCAGATCTTGGACGGGGTGGAGGGGATCAGCTTCGTCCACCTGACCAAGCGCGACGTGGTCCGCCACAAGATCGTTGCGGACATCATCGACGCCTACGAACGGGCCGAGGAGGCCAAGAGTGCCCGTTGACCTCTTCGGGGCCAACGAGCAGTCCGCAGTGGAGGTCGACCTCGACCGCTGGCTCGACCTCGCCCGCAAGGTCTTGGCGGACCAAGGGATCACCGAGGGTGCCGAGCTCTCGGTGCTCTTCGTCGATGAGCCCACCATCGCAGAGCTCAATGAGCAGTTCTTGGGCAAGACCGGACCGACCGACGTGCTGAGCTTCCCCATCGAAGATGACCTCGACACCTCGGGTCGCTCGCCAGACCAAGGCGGATCGGGACCGGGCACCGAGGCGATGGTCGAGCCGCAGCTCTTGCTCGGTGACGTGGTGATTTGTCCGACCATCGCCGAGCGCAATGCCACCGATCATGGCCACGACGCCGCCGCGGAGACGGCGTTGCTGGTGGTGCACGGGATCTTGCACCTGCTCGGCTTCGACCACGAGGTGGAGGCTGAGGCGGAGGTCATGGAGGCGCTCGAGCGACGGCTGCTCACGGCCCACTACGACCCCACCTGGGCTGCCGCCCACCCCAGCTGATGCTCGGGGCGGTTGGGCCGGCCGATCTGTGGCTGGCGGGCGCGGTGCTGGTCTTGCTGTCGGCCTCGGGGCTGCTGGCGATGGCCGAGACGTCGCTCGTCCGGATGAGCAAGGCCAAGGCCCTGTCGCTGCACGACGACGGCCGTCGTGGCTCGAACCAGCTGGTCAAGTTGATGGATCACCCCGAGCGGTTCTTGAACCCGGTGCTGCTCCTCGTGCTCATCTGCCAGCTGATCTCGGCCACCTTGATCGGCGTGCTGGCGGCGAAGCTCTTCGGCGCCTTTGGGGTGGCGGCCGCCACGGTCTTTGAGGTGGTGGTCATCTTCGTGGTCTTCGAGGCCATCCCCAAGAACTGGGCAGTGCACAACCCCGAGCGCGCCGCACTGCTGTCAGCGCCAGTGGTGGCCTCGGTCATCGCCTTCCCCCCCGTGCGGTGGGTCTCGCAACTCCTGATCGGCTTGGCGAACCTAATGATCGGCCACGAGAAGGACGCCCACGCCACCAGCTTCGTGACCGAGTCTGAGCTGTTGGCCATGGCAGATGTGGCCATGGCCGAAGACGTGATTGAAACCGACGAGCGCGCCTTCATCCACTCGATCATCTCCTTTGGGGACACCGTCATCCGAGAGGTGATGGTGCCTCGTCCCGACATGGTGACCTTGGAGGCGGACTCGAGCGTGGCCGAGGCGCTGCGTGAGGCGCTCGAGGCCGGGTTCTCGAGGTTGCCGGTGTGCGAGGGGTCCCTCGACGACGTGGTGGGTGTGGCCTTCTTGAAGGACCTGATCGCAGCGGAGCACACCGGGCACGGGACCGATGCGGTGCGGGACCACGTGCGCCCGGCCCGCTTCGCGCCCGAGACCAAGCGCCTCGCAGCCACCTTGCGCGAGATGCAGCAGGAGAAGTTCCACCAAGCCATCGTGGTCGATGAGTACGGCACCACCGCCGGGCTCGTGACCTTGGAGGACCTCATCGAAGAGCTGGTGGGGGACATCATGGATGAGTTCGACGTCGAGGAGCCCGACGTG
>CAINFA010000180.1 GCA_903847955.1 uncultured Actinomycetes bacterium | reverse complement strand
CCACGGGCTGTGGCGCAGCTTGGTTAGCGCGCTTGACTGGGGGTCAAGAGGTCCCGGGTTCAAATCCCGGCAGCCCGACCACCAAGGACCCTACAGAGCCGACCACCACCGGTGGTCGGCTCTGGTCCTTCTGTGCTGCTCAACGCTCGGTGGCATCTCCCCCTTGGCCATTGCTGCGTGCAGTCGCCAGGACGTACTGCCGAATCGCTAGGACGATGATCACCACCACCGCTGTGGCTGCGATGACCCCGTAGAGCGGCGAGATGTGGCTTGAGGTGCCGACCAAGGTCGACGTGGCCATCAAGGTGATCGCCGATCCCCAGATGAGGTAGGACAACCCTCGGTTCTTCCGCTCGACCCGGGTCATCGGGTGCGGTGGCTCCTTGGGGTGGGCTCCAGGCTTGTGGGGCACCTTGGCATCGGCCACGTCGACGATGATGAGCCCGGCCACCACCACCAAGTAGGGCACGACGAGGCAGGCCAGGAGCACCTCTTGGGTAGAGCTCGAGGCGCCGCTGACCACGAGCATGATGGCGAAGAAGGGGCCTATCAGGTAGACGGTCCGGAAGAACTGCTGAGCGAACCGCCGGTAGCGCGTCGGGACATCCTCGCTCCCTGCGGATCGGTCGGGAACCTCTGCTCCCATCACGACAGCGGCTGGCTCTGCACACAGGTGCACGTGCCGCACCGAAGGACGCCGGTACCGACGCCGAGCACCCACCTCCTCGAGGCCACGTCCGCTGCACCCGTCAGCATCAGTCGATCCGCCGCAGTTCGGTGGCGTAGCGGCGTCCGTTGTCGACGTAGTTCTGCGCGGAGATCTCGATGACGAGCTGGTTCGAGGCACCCTCTCGGAGGACGACGGGCACGCCGATGGCCAACGCTCCGGTCGGGATGATCGTGTTGTTCGGCACCACGGCGTTGGCTCCAACGGTGGCGCCACTCGAGACTCGGGCGAAGTGCAGCACCACCGAGCCACTCCCCACCAAGCTCTTGTCCTCGATGATGCACCCCTCGAGGTGGGCGAGGTGGCCGACCACGCAGTCCTCCCCCACGATCGTGGGGGCGAATTCGGTGGCGTGCACGACCGTTCCGTCTTGGATCGAGGTGCGGGCACCGATGGAGATGGTCCCGTAGTCGCCTCTGAGCACCGCTTGGGGCCAGATGGTGGCCTCAGCGCCAATGGTCACGTCCCCAATGATGGTGGCTTCAGGGTGGACGTAGGCGGTGGGATCGATGGTGGGGACCCTGTCCCCGAGCGCGTAGATGGCCATGGTCGAAACCTAGCGGGACCGTGGCACAGCCCTCAGCGATGCGTGAGCCACTCGATCCCTTGGTAGGTCCGGTAGCCGAGGTAGATCACCGACACCACCACCATGAACCAGAACCACTTGGCCACGCCGCGGTGGATGGGGTCGGCGATCTGGGTTCCACACGTCGGACAGCACCCGTCATCGCCAATGAGGTCATCGTCGATGGTGCGGATGCAGGTGTCGCAGAAGGCCACGGGGCTCAGCGGCCCCCGCCCAGACGCACGCGCAGCTTGATGGGCGTAGCACCGAGGTCGAAGCGCTCGCGCAACGAGCGCTCGACGTAGCGCAGGTAGGTGGTCGGCAGCTCGTGGCTGGCGAAGAGCGTGAAGGTGGGCGGATCAATGGCCCCCTGCACCGCGTAGCGGATCTTGGCACCAGGGGCCGGGTGCGCCTGCTGGAGGTCCCTGATGGCTCGGTTCAACGAGCCGGTAGGGACCCGCTGGTGGTACGAGTCCACTGATGCCCGCAAGGCGGGCAGCAACTTGTGGACACCCATCCCTGAGAGGGCTGAGATCTTGAGCACCGGGGCGGTGCCGAGGAAGGCCAAGCGGTCGCCCACCCCAGCCAAGATGTCCTCGCGCTGCTCTTTGTCCACCAGGTCCCACTTGTTGAGGCACACCACCGTCGCGCAGCCGCTGACCGCAATGCGCTCGGCCAGGCGCTGGTCTTGGTGGGTCGCCCCTTCGGTTGCGTCGATGACGAGCACCGCCAGGTCGGCGCGCTCAAGCGCCTCGAGTGCACGGAGCACCGAGTGCTGCTCAGACCCCCGCTCGGTCCGCGCCCGGCGCCGCATGCCGGCGGTGTCGATGAAGCACAGTGGTCCGTCCTCGGTCTCCACCACGGTGTCGATGGCGTCCCGGGTGGTGCCGGGCATGTCGAAGACCACCGAACGCTCCTCGCCAATGAGGCGGTTGAACAGCGTCGACTTGCCCACGTTGGGGCGACCCACGATGGCGATGCGGGGGGTGTCGTCGCCGTCATCGTCCTCCACCTCCTCGGCCACGTCGGCAATTCGCCGGGTGACCTCGTCGAGGAGGTCGCCCGTGCCGCGACCATGCTGGGCGCTCACCAACCACGGGTCGCCGAGTCCGAGGGTCAAGAACTCCCACACCAAGTTCTCGTGCCGCTGGTCATCCACCTTGTTGGTGACGAGCAGGACCGGTCGCCCGGCGCGCTTGACCAGGCGCGCCGCTTCGAGGTCCTCACCTGTCACCCCGGTCTGGGTGTCGACCACGAACAGCACGAGGTCAGCGTCATCGAGGGCTCGCACCGACTGGCGCGAGACGTGCTGATCCAGCTCTGATCCGCCGGCCAGCCAGCCCCCGGTGTCGACGATGGCGAACTCCACGCCATTCCACTCTGCGTCGAAGACTTTGCGGTCTCGGGTCACCCCTGGCTCTTCTTCGACCACCGCGATGCGTCGCCCGACGACACGGTTGATGAGGGAGGACTTCCCGACGTTGGGGCGGCCGACGACAACCACGACAGGTTTGGTCTGGGCTCGTTCGTTACTCATGACGCTGCTCTCATGGCTTGGGAGGACTGGTCGACACCAAGGGCAGCCCGCAGGGCACCGCCCGTGGTGGCGATGACCTCGACGGGTCGGCCTAACTGCTCGACGGTCATCCCATCGAGGAAGCGGTCACCCGAGAGGCAGACATCGGGCAGGAGCACCCTGCGGTTGGGAGGCACGGTGGCCAAGGTGGCCGCGATGTCCTCGCCCACCATGAGCCCCGCCACCGAGATGTTGCCGCCGAAGAAGTGGTTGACCACCTCAACGACCTCGACGTCGGCCCGGCCGAGCTGGGCGAGCATCGGAGGCAGGACCTGGGCACCGTAGGTGCCGGTGAGCACCGTGATTGGAGCGAGCTCATCGTGGTGCTGGCTGAGTGAGCTCGAGCGCACAGCCCGGTAGCCCTCGGCCGGCGCACCGTCCACCGACTTGAAGAAGCCGTGGCGAATCTGCGTCGAGGCCTTGGTGCGCCGCAGGAGCTCGCGCTCGAAGGTTCGGAGCATGCCCACGCCGTTCTCGTGCTGAGGCGTCCCGTCGTAGCTCGTCAAACTGGGAAGGGGGCGCTCTGCCAGCAAGTAGTACTCATCGGAGCAGAACACCACCCGACGACCGAGCGCCCGAAGGCAGCGACGCTGGTGCCTGCGCACGAGGTCCACCACGGCTCGGGCCTCATCGACGGTGTGCGCCCGCATGGTGGGCTCGCCAGAGTGCGACGAGAGCCCGAGCGGCACGACGCCGATGCTCTCGAGCTCGGGGTACTCATCGAGCAGGGTCAGCAGCGTGTCCTCGAGCACCTCGCCGTCGTTGACCCCTGGGCACACCACGACCTGGCCGTGGATCTCGATCCCGCCGGCGAGGAGCACCTTGAGCCATCGCAAGCTGGTCGCTCCCCGAGGGTTCCGGAGCAGCTCGGCGCGGACCGCCGGGTCGGTGGCATGGATGGAGACGAACAAGGGCGACAGCCGTTCGTCGAGCACGCGCTCGGCGTCGAGTTCGGTGAACCGGGTCAAGGTGGTGAAGTTGCCGTAGAGGAACGACAGCCGGTAGTCATCGTCTTTGAGGTAGAGGCTCTTGCGCAGACCCTTCGGCAGTTGGTAGATGAAGCAGAAACTGCAGTGGTTGTCGCAGGTGCGGATGCGGTCGAAGACCGCTGAGGAGACCTCGAGCCCCACCGGCTCCCCTGCCGCCTTTGCAATGGTGATCCGGCGGTCGAGCAGT
>CAINFA010000179.1 GCA_903847955.1 uncultured Actinomycetes bacterium | reverse complement strand
CAAGACGCCCTGAGCCGATACACGAGCGCAACCTCTTCGGCGATCTTCGCCTGCCCTGGCGGGGTGGCAGGAACAACGTCCATCGGCGCGGGGCTGTTCTCGGCCTGAACCAGCACCACGGTGGTGCTACGTTCGGCGACGGTGGCGAGGAGCCACCGCCAGAGGGGGGGACCCATGGGGAAGTTCCAGTACTCGCGCGGACGTCGCGCGCTCACCGCCACGACCGTGGTCGCCGGAGCAGCACTGCTCTCGGTGTCGACCATGACGGCAACCTCAGGTGCGTCAGGCACCACCGAGCACCTGAGCTCAGGGGTGCTCCTGGTGGGCACCTACAAGGGCCACACGGGGCAGTACAGCTCGATTCAGGCAGCGGTCGATGCCGCCAAGCCTGGCCAGTGGATCTTGGTCGCCCCTGGTGACTACCACGAGAACGACGACATGGTGCACCCGCCCTCAAGCGCTACGTTGCGCCACGGCGGCTTCGGCGGCGTGCTGATCACGACCTCCAACGTCCACCTCCGGGGCATGAACCGCAACACCACCATCGTTGACGGCACCGCGCCCAACGGCAACGGTGCTTGTTCGACCAAGCCCCAGGACCAGCGCTACGGCCCCGTGGTCAACGGCTCAGCGATTGGCCAGAACGGCATCGTCGTCTACGAGGCCAATGGGGTTTCCGTCGACAACCTGACCACCTGCAACTTCTTGTCGGGCTCGGGAGACTCGGGCAACGGCGTCTGGTGGAACGGTGGAGCTGGTACCGCGACCATCAACCTGCACGGTTACGAAGGCTCGTACCTCTCGGCCACCGACACCTTCTTCAACGGAGAGCAGACCGCCGGTACCTACGGCATCTTCTCCTCGGATGCTGCTGGCCCGGCAACGTGGACCAACATCTACGCCTCGAACCAGAACGACTCAGGGATGTACGTCGGTGCCTGTCAGCAGTTGTGCGGCATCACGATCTCAGGCGCGTGGATGGAGAACAACGCCCTTGGGTACTCGGGCACCAACTCTGGTGGTGCGATCGTGATTGAGCACTCCAGGTTCGACAACAACGAGGACGGGCTCGACACCAACACCCAGATCAACGGTGACCCGCCGGCACCCCAGAACGGTGCGTGCCCGAAGAACGGCATCAGCCCGATCACCCACACCCACAGTTGCTGGGTGGTCATGGACAACATCTTCGACCACAACAACAACATCAACACCCCTCGGGCTGGCTCGGCCGCCGCGGGGCCGACCGGAACCGGCATGACCATCTCGGGCGGCACCAACGACACGGTGATGAACAACACCTTCGAGGACAACGGCGCCTGGGGTCTGCTCTTCGTCCCCTACCCCGACCAGGACAGTCCCGGCAGCGGTCAGACCTGTGCGGGGACCGGTGGGCACAGCTTCCCCGGACTCGGGTGCGTCTACGACGCCAAGAACGACGCCATGATCAACAACACGTTCTCTCACAACGGCTACTTCGGGAACCCGACCAACTCCGACTTCGGCGAGCTGACGCTCAACGGTGACCGGATCGCGAACTGCTTCAAGGGCAACACCACCCCTGATGGCACCTTCCCGAGCAACCTCCAGGCCACCGAGGGGACCTGCGGGGTCAAGGCGACGGGCGGTAACGCCCTGACCGTGGCGCTGCCGCTGTACGAGCAGGCACTGTGCGACACCGGCTTCGGCTCGTGCCCCGCAGGCTCTACCTACCCCAAGCCCACCGGTGTGGTTCTGGCCCCCCTTCCCACCAGCCAGCTCCAGACCATGCCCAACCCCTGCAAGGGCGTGCCGGCGAATGCCTGGTGCAAGAACGGCTCGCCGATCTGAGCCTCAGGACGAGGCCCCGGTCTCGCAGCTGCGGGGCCGGGGCATCGTCGCGTCCAGGTCGACTCAGCTGGCCACGACCCCGGATCCTTCGGCGTCGTCGATGATGCCCTGGAGGAGTCCAGGGAAGACGAAGCGGTGGAAGGGTGCCACCCCGAGCCAGTAGGCCCGTCCCCAGAGCCCAAGTGGTCGGTAGCTGGCCAGCTGGGTCACCGTGGTTACCTCGCCTACACGCTCAACCTCCCAGGTCAACCAAGCCTCGCCTGGAAGGCGCATCTCGGCGTGGAGGCGAAGCCGTCGGGGCACCTCGAGCGCCTCGATTCGCCAGAAGTCGAGCGCGTCACCGACCGCGAGCTGGGCCCGCCGACCACGCCGCAGCCCAGGTCCACCCACGAGCTGGTCGAGCACGCCGCGGATCGACCAGAGCCAGTCCCCGGAGTACCAGCCATGGGCGCCTCCGACCTTGCAGACCGAGGCGAAGACCGTCTCGGCATCTCTTGAGGTGGTGGCGACACGGGTGTCGCTGAGTACCGTGCCGCCCGACCACTCTGGATCGGTGGTGGTCGGGCGGAACACGTCGAGGTCCGCGTCGGAGAACGAGGTTGGGACGTTGTCGTTGGCGGTGGCCGCGAGGGCTCGTCCAATGGCTTCGGACAGCGGCATCGGGCTGATGCCGAAGTGCGCAGTGGCGCTGATCGGCCCGACGATCACCTCGTTGACCAAGGACTCGACGAGCTCCTTGGCCAGCGGCACCGGGACCGGGGTGACGAGGCCGACCCAGTGCGAGGAGAGCCTTGGCGTGAGTAGCGGCACGGGGAGCAAGATGCGCCGGCGAAGCCCGGCGACCTCGCTGTAGGTGCGCATCATCTCGGCGTAGGTCACGACGTCGGGACCCCCAACGTCGTAGACGCCCCCGTGGGAGCCGGTGGCGGTGATCGCAGCCACCAGCAGCTCGATCACATCAGCCACGGCGATGGGCTGGCACTTGGTCGACACCCACCGAGGGGTGACCATGATGGGCAGCACGTCGACCAAGTAGCGCAGCATCTCGAAGCTGGCAGATCCCGAGCCAATGATCACTCCTGCTCGGAGCTCGATCACCTCGAGTCCGGTCGATGCCAGCGCCGCGCCCACGTCGTTGCGGCTCTGCAGGTGGGCGCTGAGGTCGTCCTCGGGATCGCCCAGTCCGCCGAGGTAGACGATCCGCGACACCCCAGCCTTGGCCGCAGCGGCAGCGACGTTGGTCGCATCCCGCAGCTCTCGTGTGGCCCAGTCCGCTCCTTGGCCGATGGAGTGGACGAGGTAGACCACGGTGGAGATCCCTGCCATCGCCGCCTCGAGGTCGCCACCGACGTCGCCAGCGAGAACCTCGACGTCGTCTCGCCAGGGCGCAGCATCGAGCTTGGCCGGCGTTCGAGCGAGGCAGGTGACGGCCACGCCTGTGGTGAGCAGCGCGGGGACGAGGCGGCCACCGACGTAGCCAGAGGCACCGGTGACGAGCACCTTGTGGTTGGGTTCGGGCCGAGCGGTGGGGTCCATGGGTGCACCCTAGGACCCAAGCCAGCTCTTCAGACGAGCCGCCCTGGGCTCAGCCCCTCGAGGGTGCTCGGTAGGCCGGGAGAAGCGCTCCGCTCGACGTGAGCCCGAGCGATGCTTCCAAGCTGCGCGCCACCGCCAACAGCTCGGGCTCGGCACCGGGTCGGGCCACCATGGCCATGCCAACGGGGAGACCCTCGACCATCGCCATCGGCAGGCAGAGGATCGGCCAGCCGGCGATCGCCGCCGCCTGGGTGATGGGGCTGAACATCGCCGACGCCGCACCGGTGATGAGGTCGTGCTTCCACGCTGGTCCGTAGCTGGGGGCGAGCAGCATGTGGGCGTCGGCGAGGGCTGGTTCGAGGCAGGTCTCAATCGCCCAGGCGAGGCTCGATGCACGGGCGGCCTCGAAGGCCGCACCTCTCCCACCGGTGGCGATGGCCTCGAGGAGGAACTCGTGGCCGAAGTGGGCCAGCTCTACTTCTGCGTGCGCCTGCTCGTAGGCCACGACGTCTTCGAGCGAAGCGACCGGTGCGCCTCGGGTGCTGAGGTAGGCGTTGAGGTCGTCGTAGAGATCGCCAATCAGCACGGTGAACTCAGCGTTGTGCTCGGCGTTGCCCGGGAGCGCCACCGAGCGGCGCAGCACGGTTGGCGCGCCGAGCACGAGGTGGTCCACCGCGTCGGTGAAGGCACGATCGGTGGCTGGGTGGTTGGTGACGTAGTTCGACGCCACCACGAGCACCAGGTCATCGATGGGTCCCGCCGACCGCTCGAGCGAACCGGTGGTGCCGGTGAGCACCTCGTGCAGCGCGGCGACATCGGCCACCGTGCGAGCCATGGCTCCGGGGCAGTCCTGGCTCGAGCTCAACGGCACGATCCCTTGGCGGGGGATCGTCCCAAGGCTGGCCTTGAGTCCCACGACGCCGTTGAGCCCGGCGGGGCAGGTGATCGAACCGTCGGTTTCGGTGCCGACGGCGAGTGGGGCCAGGCCAGCTGCGAGGGCCGCACCTGCACCCGAGCTGGAGCCGCCGGCACTGCGGTCGAGGCAGTGGGGGTTCGAGGTCAGTCCTCCGAGCGCTGACCAGCCACTGGTCGAGCGGGGTGAGCGCATGTTGGCCCACTGGGAGAGGTTGGTGGCACCGAGCACGATGAGTCCCGCTGCTCGGAGTCGAGTGACGAGCTCGCTGTCGGAGGTCGGCGGATGCATCGCCAGCGCGGTCGAACCGGCCGATCCGGGCAGCCCCACAGCGTCGATGTTGTCCTTGATCAGCACCGGGATGCCGTGCAGGGGAGAGCGGAGCTGGCCGTTGGCACGCTCGGTGTCGAGGACAGCGGCGTCGGCGAGAGCGGTGGGTGAGGTGGCGAGCACCGACCGCAACTCAATGGCGGTGGCGGGTGCATCGATCGCTGCGATGCGGCCGAGGAGGACCTCGACCAGCTCGACCGAGGTCAAGGATCCTCGTCCCAACGCCTCTGCGAGGTCGAGGGCACTGCGCAACGCCAAGGCCGCAGAGGGGGGATGAGGATCGGTGGGAGCCATCTGCGCAGGATAGAGGGTGCTGCAGGGCGGTCCCTCGGCTCGAGGTGGGGCAGCCGTAGATTGGCTCGGAGTGGAGGCGCTTCGGCAATGAGCATTGACCCAGAAGAGATTCAGCTCCAGCAGAGCTACTTCGAGCTGAGCCGCAGAGATCAAGTCCGAGCAACCTCCGCGACCGCCCTACGGATCGCGCTGTCGGTCGCTGTGCTCATTGCGTACTACCTGTGGTTGCCCTACGAGCGGCACCCCCACGCCACGTTCTTCGTCCGGCTGGTGGTGGCGATCGTGGTGATCCTCGGCGTGCTCGGCTGGCAGGTGTCGAAGATTTTGAACGCCAAGTACCCCGCCCTCCGTGCCATTGAAGCCCTCGTCGTGCTCACCACCCTCGTGATCATCGTCTTCGCCTCGATCTACTACGCCATGTCGATCTCAGGACGGCACCTGTTCAATGCGCCGCTCAACCGGGTGAGCGCGATCTACTTCACCGTGGCCACCTTGACGACCGTTGGCTACGGCGACATCAGTCCGACGGCTGAGGCCTCGCAGGCGATCGTGACGGTCCAGATGCTCTTCGACTTGATCTTGGTGGGGGCGATCATTCGGCTCTTGTTCACGGCGGCCAAGACCGGGACTGCTCGCCAGCTGGCCAAGGGGCAGGCGCACGACTGAGGACGGCCGGCCCGTCGAGGGGGAGGGACCCCTAGCATCGGGGTGAACCTAACGGAGCGCCATGGCCGAGCTGCAGTCCTTCACCACGTCAGGTCCTTGGACCTTCGATCCCACCACTGCGAGGTGGATGCCCGGTATCGACCAACTCCGGGCCAGCGCAGCGGCCAAGGCGCCGAGGTGGACCACCCGGTCGACCTTGCCGCCGTGGAGGCGCATGGGCCGCACGGGGGTGGTGCTCGGCGTGGCCGTCGCCACCTGGGCCCTCACCGATCGTCGCCGTGGCGGTGCGGCCTCGAGGGCCGGGCTGTCCCGACGCCTCCGTACCGCCTTCGTTCGCCTGGGCCCGACCTACATCAAGTTGGGGCAGATCATCTCGTCGGCGGAGGGCTTGCTGCCAGAAGAGCTGGTTGGGGAGTTCAAGGTCTTGCGAGATCGTGTGCCCGCAGAGGGGTTCAGCCACGTCCAAGGGGTGGTTGAGGACCAACTCGGTGCACCGCTCGGTGAGCTGTTCTCGAGCTTCGACGCCATCCCGGTGGCGGCTGCATCGATCGCCCAGGTCCACTTCGCCACCTTGCGGAGCGGTGAGGAGGTGGCGGTCAAGGTCCAGCGGCCTGGCATCGCCACCTTGGTCGAGCGTGACCTCAAGATCATGGCGTGGATGGCGCCGATCTTGGCCGAGCGCATCGACGCCCTCAAGATCTTGAACCTCCCTGGGCTGATCGAAGTCTTCGCCGAGACCATCGTCGAGGAGTTGGACTTCCGCCTCGAGGCGGCCAACATGGTCGACGTCGCCACGGTGCTCGATGAGACCGGTCACAACTCGATCGTGGTGCCTCGTCCTCACCCGGTGCAGGTGACCGAGAAGGTCCTCGTCATGGAACGCCTCGAAGGCTTCGGCTTCGACGACGTCGAGGGCATGGTCGCCGCCGGCGTGGACACCGAAGCGGTCGTGCGGGCGCTCATGGTGTCCCTCCTCGAAGGTGCCTTGATCTACGGCGTCTTCCACGGCGACCTCCACGGTGGCAACTTGCTCGTGCTCAACGATGGTCGGGTCGGGCTGCTCGACCACGGGATCACCGGCCGGCTCACCGAGCGGCGGAGGGGCATCTTCCTCAAGATGATGCTCTCGTCGTTCGCTGCGGACCACAAGGCGGTGCTCAAGGGCTACCAAGAGCTCGGTGCGCTGCCCAAGGACACCGACCTCGACCAGTTCTTGGCTGAAGTGCCCCTCGATCGTCCGCTGGTAGACCCGACGACCGACGATGCCGAGCAGATGATGGGGGAGATGCGCCGGGTGACCAAGGCGCTGGTGGCGCACGGCCTGCGGCTGCCCAAGGAGATCGTCCTGTTCATGAAGGACTTCCTCTTCCTCGACGCGTCGATCTCGCAGCTGGCCCCCGACCTCAACCTCTTGGCCGAGTTCAGCTTCATCTCGGCCTACTTCGCCACCACCTACGGCGAGGCCATCTCTCGACAGTTGGGCATCGATCCTGGGGTGATGGGCTTCGACCCTCAAGCGCTGCTGACCGCGGTGGGCAAGGATCCCGAGGCCGAGACCCTCACTCCCCGAGAGCTCAAGGCCCAACGTGCCGAAGTCCGCGAGAAGCTGGCCGGGACCGAGGACTGAGCAGACCTCCACCCTTCGGTAGCCTCAGGGAGCGACGACGAGAGGTGGAACGGTGACGGATTCAGAGAACCGAGCAGCACAGGGGCGGCGGACCTACGAGCTCGACCGGGCCCACGTGTTCCACTCGTGGTCTGCGCAAGCGGCGCTCACGCCCATGGTGATCGACTCGGCCGAGGGGTCCTACGTCACTGACGACGCTGGCACGCGCTACCTCGACTTCTCCTCCCAGCTGGTCAACACCAACATCGGCCACCAGCACCCCAAGGTGGTCGCTGCCATCCAGGCCCAAGCGGCCCGGTTGTGCACCATCGCCCCCCAGCACGCCAACGACCAGCGAGGCGAGGCGGCCCGACTGATCACGAGCCACGCCCCTGAGGGGTTCAACAAGGTCTTCTTCACCAATGCAGGGGCCGAGGCCAACGAGTACGCGGTGCGCATGGCTCGGCTGCACACCGGCCGCCACAAGGTGCTCACCACCTACCGCAGCTACCACGGGGGCACGTCCACCGCCATCAACATGACCGGCGACCCCCGTCGATGGCCCAACGACCACGGCACCGCGGGGGTCGTCCACTTCTTCGGGCCGTTCCTCTACCGGTCGGCGTTCTACGCCCAAACCGAAGCCGAGGAGTGCGAGCGGGCGCTCGCTCACCTCCGCCAGGTGATCGAGTTTGAGGGTGCCTCGACCATCGCCGCCATCGTGCTCGAGTCGGTGCCCGGCACTGCAGGGATCATGGTCCCCCCGCCGGGGTACCTCAAGGGCGTCCGCGCCCTGTGCGACGAGTTCGGCATCGTCTACATCGCCGACGAGGTCATGGCTGGCTTCGGGCGCACTGGTGCCTGGTTCGCCTTCGAGCACGGTGGGGTCGCGCCCGACCTCATCACCTTCGCCAAGGGCGTCAACTCGGGCTACGTCCCCCTCGGGGGCATCGTGATCTCCGATGCCATCGCCGAGACCTTCGCCGACAGGGTGTTCCCCGGCGGGCTCACCTACTCGGGTCACCCACTCGCCTGTGCCGCAGCGGTGGCCACCATTGAGGCCATGGAGGAGGAGGGCATCGTCGAGCACGCGGCCATGGTGGGTCGAGACCTCTTGGGACCCGGGCTCGCCGAGCTGGCCTCCCGCCACGAGTGCGTCGGCGAGGTGCGAGGGCTCGGGGTCTTCTGGGCCGTCGAGCTGGTCAAGGACCGGACCACCAAGGAGCCCTTCGCCCCCTACGGAGGGACGAGCCCTGCCATGGGAGCGCTCGTGGCGGCGTGCAAAGAGCGCGGCCTGCTGCCCTTCACCAACTACCACCGTCTCCACGTGGTGCCACCGTGCAACGTCTCGGTCGACGACGCCCGCCGGGGGCTCGAGATCATCGACGAGGCCCTTGGGGTGGTTGACGGGCTCCGCTGAGCACCCCGACCTCAGCCGAGTCACCCCTGTACGCTTGGGCGAACTCGACTGGGAGGCCCGATGAAGATCACGACCATGCTCAACTACTCCGGCGACGTCAAAGCCGCCGCCAGGGAGTTGGCGGACCTCGAGGCTGCCGGCCTCGACCTGATCTGGGTGGCCGAGGCCTACGGCTTCGACTCGGTGTCGCTCATGGGCTACCTAGCCTCGTTGACCAAGGAGGTGGAGATCGGCTCGGCGATCTTGCCGATCTACACCCGCACCCCGACGCTCATCGCCATGACCGCAGCGGGCCTCGACTCAATCACCGATGGTCGCTTCCACCTCGGCCTCGGCGCCTCGGGTCCACAGGTCATTGAGGGTTTCCACGGGGTCAAGTACACCGACCCGATTGGCCGGACCAAGGAGATCATCGAGATCTGCCGTGAGGTCTGGCGTCGGGAGGGTCCGCTCACCCACGACGGCAAGC
Organism: uncultured Actinomycetes bacterium; assembly: GCA_903847955.1. Classification (GTDB taxonomy): domain Bacteria; phylum Actinomycetota; class Acidimicrobiia; order Acidimicrobiales; family RAAP-2; genus CAINFA01. The sequence continues at coordinate 2,954 of CAINFA010000179.1, read as the reverse complement.
ACTACCACCTGCCGCTGCCGGCTGAGCAAGCCTCGGTGCCGCCCAAGCCGCTCAAGATCATCTTGCACCCGGTTCGCCCGAACATCCCGGTCTGGATTGCTTCGCTCGGTGAGAAGAACGTGGCCGCCACCGCTGAGGTTGCCAACGGGTGGATCCCGATCCTGTTCATCCCCGAGCGGGCCAAGATGGTCTGGGGTGATGCCTTGGCCGAAGGGATGGCCAAGCGCGACCCTGCCCTTGGGCCGCTGCAGATCACCGCAGGTGGCCTGTTGGCCATCGGTGAGGGCGAGGATGTCAAGAACGTTCGGAACTTCTCGCGCTCGATGATCGCCCTCTACGTCGGTGGCATGGGTGCCAAGGGCAAGAACTTCTACAACACCCTCGCCTGCCGCTACGGCTGGGAGGCCGAGGCAGAAGAGATCCAAGACCTCTACCTCGCAGGTAAGAAGAAGGAGGCCGAGGCGCTCGTCCCCGAGGAGTTCTTGGAGCTGACCACCTTGTGTGGCCCCGAGGGCTACATCAAAGAGCGCATCGCTGCGTTCGCAGAGGCCGGCGTCACCCACCTCCAGGTGCACCCCGTCCCCCTCGGCGACCAGACCGCGCCCCAGCTGATCGAGACCCTCAAGCGGTTGGCGAGCTAGCTGTGGCCGTGGGAAGCGCTCCAGCCAACGGCATCACCATCGCCTACGAGACCCACGGCGATGCGGCTGGTGAGCCGCTCCTGCTGGTCATGGGCTTAGGCGCCCAGTTGTTGGCCTGGGATCAGGGGTTCCTCAACCACCTCGTCGATCGAGGGTACTTCGTCATCACCTTCGACAACCGTGACGTGGGGCTGTCGAGTTGGTTCGACGAGGCGGGACCGGCCGACTTCAGTGCCTTCTTCGCCGGCGAGCCGCTCCGTCCGGCCTACCTCCTCGGTGACCTCGCCGACGACGCCGCTGGGCTCCTCGATGCACTCGGGATCGCCTCGGCTCACATCCTTGGGGTCTCGATGGGCGGCATGGTGGCCCAAGAGATCGCCATCCGGCACCCTCATCGGACCCGGTCGCTGTGCTCGATCATGTCCACGACGGGCAACCCCGAGGTCGGACAGCCCACCCCTGAGGCCACCGCGTCGCTCCTCGTGCCCCCCGTTGGGTCGAGGGATGAGGCCATCGAGCAGGGGGTGATGACCTGGAAGGTCATCGGCTCACCGGGCTTCGCATTCGACGAGCCAGCGATCAGGGAGCGGGCCGCTGCTGCCTACGATCGCGCCTACCACCCCGAGGGGACCGGTCGGCAGCTCGTCGCCATCTTGAGCTCGCCGGACCGCACCGAGGCCCTCGGTCGTGTGACCGTGCCCACTCTCGTGCTCCACGGCGAGGCCGATCCCCTGGTGACCATCAGCGGAGGCCGGGCTACTGCTGCGGCGGTGCCGTCAGCGGAGCTTCGGACCTACCCAGGCATGGGGCACGACCTGCCCGAAGCGCTGTGGCCAGAGTTCCTCGACGCCATCACCGCCCACACCGCCAAGGTTCGCTGAGCGAGCAGGGGTGATGGGCTCAGTGCCCGCCGGCAGCCGAGAGTCCCTCGGCCGAGCCTTGGCTGACCCAGGTCTCGTACATCGCGGCGTAGGCGCCGCCCTTGGCCACGAGCTCGTCGTGGCTCCCGACCTCGACCACCTCGCCCCGCTCGACGACCACGATCCGGTCGGCCCGCTTGGCGGTCGAGAGCCGGTGGGCGATCAAGATGGCGGTGCGGTTCTCGAGCACTGCGTCGAGGGCGTGCTCAATCTTCGTCTCGGACTGCAGGTCGAGGTTCGAGGTGGCCTCATCGAGCACGAGCACCCGAGGGTGGGCCAAGAAGGCTCTCGCCAAGGCCAGCAACTGCCGCTCACCGGCGGAGAGGGACTGCCCCCGCTCGTGGACCACGGTGTCGATGCCGTCGGGAAGTCGCTCAACCAGGTCTCGCAAGCCCACTCGGTCTATGGCCTCTTCGAGCTCGGCATCGCTGGCGTCGGGGTTGGCGAAGACCAAGTTGTCCTTGATGGTGCCGGCGAATAGGAAGGGCTCTTGGGGAACGACGCCCAGCTGTGAGCGGAGCGACTGGAAGGTCACCGTCTTGAGGTCGTGGCCGTCGATGGAAACCGTGCCCGAGGTGGGGTCGTAGAAGCGGGTCACCAGCTTGGCCATGGTGGACTTGCCTGCACCCGTCGGCCCGACGAAGGCCACGGACTCCCCTGGAGCGATGGTCAGGTTCACCCCGTGGAGCACGGGGTTGGCCGGGTCGTAGCCGAAGCTGACGTCGGCGAAGGAGATCTCGCCTTGGATCTGCCCCAAGGTCTCCGCCCCCTTCGCTTCTGGCACCGAGGGGGGAGTCTCGAGCAGGTCGCGCAGCTTGTTGATCGAGCTCTGGCCTGACTGCAAGGAGTTGTACTGCTGGACCAGCAGCTGGATCGGGGCGAAGAATCGGTTCAAGAACAAGAAGAACGTGGTGAGGCTGCCGATGGACAGGCTGTGGTGGGCAACCATGGTCCCACCCACGCCGAGCAGCATGGCCTGGCCGCAGATGCCGATCGCGATGGTGCCTGGTCCGTACACGGCCATGATTTGACCGGTGTAGATGTTGGCGTTGCGGTACTCGCCGACCACGTTGCGGTGCTGGACGACGTTCTGGCGCTGGCGGTTGTGGGCGGTGACGATTCGCACGCCGTGCAGGGACTCCGACAGATCCCCGAGCACCCCGGCGATCCCGTCGCGCACCCGGTCGTAGCCCCGGTCTGAGGCCCGCTGGAACCAGATGGTCAGCACGAGCAGGACCGGCAGCACCGTGCCGACGGTGATGAGTGCCAGCTTCCAGTTCAAGACGAACATGATCGAGACGATGGCTGCCATCGTCAGACCTTGGGTGGCGAACTGAGCGATGCCGTCTTGGACCAACTGCTGGAGGTTCTCGATGTCCGAGGTCATCCGGCT
>CAINFA010000178.1 GCA_903847955.1 uncultured Actinomycetes bacterium | reverse complement strand
CTTGATCGGCAGGCTCATCAAGCGATCTGGCCTGGAGCACTTCAGCTCGCACGACTTCCGAAGGACCTACGTCACCACCTTGCTCCGGGCCGGCGTTGACCCGTTCGTGGTTGCTCGAGCCGTCGGTCATGTCAGAGTCACGACTACGTTGATCTACGACCGACGGACCGATGAGGAGGACCGCCACGCTGTACAGCACCTCCAGGTTCCCGGAGCGGGACGACCCCGCGACGACCAGGGCTCGCGATGACGCCCACACTCCGGGCACTCACCAGTGCCGATGAGGTCCGCATCAGGGAGATCGAGGCCCTGCTCGAGCGCCACCGGGGTCGCCCGAACACGGCACGCACCCTCTCCTCGGCCCTGAGGAGCATCGCTCGGCTCTTCCCCGAGGAGGGCGGCGACATCGCGACGCTTCGCTGGGAGCTCGCCGTCGACCCGCTCGTCTTCGACGAGATGGCGACTCGGATCAACGCCGCGGTCGCGCCGGTGACCGCGCAGAAGTACCTGTGGGCACTGCGGTCGCTCCTCCGCCACCTCGCCCGCCACGAGCTCGCCGATCGCGAGGTGCTCGCTGCGACGCTCGAGGACCTCCGCAAGCATCGCCTCCCTGACCCGCCCGAGACGCGTGCGTTGCGCACCGATGAGCTCACCGCGATGCTGCTCGTCTGCCGCCACGATCCGAACCGAGCCCGAGGCGCACGCGACGCCGCGCTGCTGGCCATGCTCGCCGGGAGTGGTCCGCGGCGAGAGGAACTGGCGGGAGTAGGGATCGAGGACGTCAGCCGGACCGACCGCTCGGTTCGCATGCAGGTGAAGGGTGGTGGCGAGCGCGCCGCAGCCCTCCACCATGCCGCGCTCGAGCACCTCGACGAGTGGCTGCGCTTCCACCCGGCGTCGGCCGGCCCACTGTTCACCCAGATCAACAAGAGCGGCCTCGTGGTGACTGGGGCCGCCATCGGAGGCGAGGCGGTCTACCGCATCGTCTGCAACCGGCGTGATCAGGCCGGCGTTGACCCCGCCGTCACGCCGCACTCGTTCCGACGCTGGTTCGTCACGTCGCTCCTGGAAGCTGGAGTCGACCTGTTCACTGTGATGCGTGCCGTCGGTCACCGCCGCCCATCGACCACCCAGCGCTATGACCGGCGAGGGGACCAGGTCGTGAGGGATGCCGTCCAAGTGCTCTGCGTCCCAACCATCGACGACCTGGTGCTCGTCGATCTCCCAGGGTCGCCTTAGCTCTCGCGCCGCGTTCCGCAGACGTCGACCTGCAACATTGGCTGAAGGGGAAGTGCCGCGCGAACGGGCAGGACCGTTCGATCATGAGCAACCCTTCACGTAGAACTCTTCGAGCTTCTCGTTGGCCTCATCGTCGGTGTCGTCAACGTCGAAGAGGTAGTGCTTGCGGAGAATCTCGACCGTGTTGCCCATCCGTGCAGAGATCTTGGTGTCGGCGAAGCCGTTCAAGTGGAGGTGCGAGGCGTAGGCCCGACGGAGGTCGTAGGGGGACATCCTTTTGACCCCCGCCTTCCTGCACGCCAGTGCCAAGCTGTCCGGCCAGTGCTTGAAGCCAACGCCTCCAGGGAAGAGGCGCCCTTCCGTGATGCCGGTCTCGGCGAGGTGCTCGCGAAGGATCGCCACGAGTTGCGGTGGGATCGGCACGGTGCGCGTCGAGTTCATGCTCTTAGGCTCGTCGTACTCGAGGTCCCCATCCATCGCCCACCGAAGCGATCGCCCGACCCGCGACTCACTGATGGTGACCGCACCCCAACCATCAGCGGGCAGGCAGAGGTCGGAGACCTCGAAGCCGAACACCTCGCTCGGGCGGAAGCCACCGAGGCCGCTTGAGGCCGTCATCACCCGGTATGGGCGGGACCGACGGTCTCGATTGGACGACGCCTCGATGACCCCGCTGAGGTCGGCCGAGGAGACCACCACCTTCCGGGCCTTGGGCTTGGGGCGCTCTGACTTCTTCTTCCCTCCCCTCTTGGCCGGTGGCCAGTCGAGCGCCTTGACCTTGCCGTTGGTGACGGCGTCGTTGAGGACCTGGCGCACATGGGTGCGGCGGTTGCTCTGCGTGCTCGGCGCCAACGGTGCGACGAGGTCCTGGCGGAGCGAGACGCGCTCCAGGATGCGGACGAGGTCGGTCCGCTGGAGGTCGCGGAGCCTGGGCGACCAGCGCTTGAGCCACCGCCCGAGTTCGGGCGACAGCTCTGCTCGCCCGGCGAGCCACCTGTCGAGTTCGGCCAGCTGCCTCGGCGTCAGCGTCGGCGCCCGGTCAGGGGCCGAGCGAGCGATCAGCGGCACCAGGTCCTCGCTCAGGTTCTGCCGGGACTTGGGCACGTAGCTTCCGGCGTCGCGGGCCATGAACGCCTTGCACCACTCGGCGATGGTGAGGTCGTCGTCCTCAATCATCGAGACGGGCAGCCCGGTCACCAGGTCGAAGCGTTCGTACTCGTTGTTGGCGTCAATCAGGTCGGCGCAGAACGCCTCGGCCTGGCCGAGGTCCATGAAGGACCTCGAAGGCGGCGTCCCTGGACGACCTGCAACACGCCACCGGACGATGTGGCGCACCGAGCCGTTGGGGTCGATTCGCTCCTTGATGTCGTAGACGACCGCAGGCTTCGGGCGGCGGGCCATCAGACCACCTCCAGCGACTCGAGCCACGCCTCGTAGCGCGACGCGCGGATCCGAAGGCTGCCGTTAGGAAGGCGGGTGAAGGTCGGGCCTCGGCCATTGCGGCGCCAGTCGTCCATCGTGCTGCGAGCGACCGTAAGGTCGCTGCAGACCTCTTCGATCTTCATCCAAGGGTCCGTCTTGGTGGTCATCGCTCCTGTCCTCTGTGGACCGGGCTCCTCGCCCGGTGGGAGGACTCGTCCGGCTCCCGTGACGTGGCGCAATCGACGCCAAGAACCAGACGGCTGGCGCCTGAGAAGTTGCTGAGACGGGGCGAGGGGTGGTGGGAGGTGCCGCATCGCGAGCGACTTCGCGGCGAGGGGGCTGGGGGTCTCGCCAGGGCGTACGGATGCGCCCAGGCGCGGGGATGCGAG
>CAINFA010000177.1 GCA_903847955.1 uncultured Actinomycetes bacterium | reverse complement strand
TACCACCTCAAGGTGGTCCTCCCCTCCAATGTCTCCATCGAGCGCCGGCAGTTGTTGGAAGTCTGGGGTGCTGAGATCATCGAGTCCCCGGGTTCCGAAGGCTCCAATGGGGCCGTGAAGATGTGCCGGGAGCTGGCCGCAGCGCACCCTGAATGGGTCTTCCTCTACCAGTACGCCAACCCGGCGAACCCCGACGCGCACTACCGCACCACGGGCCCTGAGATCTTCGCTGACGTTCCTGAGATCACCCACTTCGTCGCCGGGCTCGGCACCTCTGGCACGTTGCTCGGGGTGGGGAAGTACCTCAAGGAGCAGAATCCCTCCATCGAGGTGTGGGCCATCGAGCCACCCGCTGGCGAGATGGTTGACGGTCTCCGCAACCTCGATGACGGCTACATCCCGCCGATCTTCAGCGATCTCGGCGGCGCCGAACTGCTGAACCGTAAGACCGTCGTTCGTCCCAAGGAGTCCCTTGAGTGGACACGCAAGATGATCGACGTTGGGCTCTTCGTTGGCATCAGCTCGGGGGCCATCATGGCCGGAGCGGTCCGCTGCGCTGCCCAAATCCCCGACGACGTCGAGGCCACCATCGTCACCATCGCCTGCGACGATGGCTGGAAGTACCTCTCCACCGGGGCGTGGACGGATGACCTCGATGTCGTGGTCGAGCGGGCCAAGAAGATCATCTACTTCTAGCCGGCCCCCGCTTGGCCCGCTTGATCAACGACTCGACCTTCTTGAGGTCGTCGGCGAGCTTGAACGAGATGTCCTCGATGTTGACGTAGTAAAGGTTGCACAACGCTGCGACGAGGACGGCGTTCGCCTTCTCCTCGGGGACGACCGTCTCGTAGGTGCGGAGCGTCTCGGCCGTCACCGTGAGGGCGAACGGAAGTTCCGTAACGAGCAACCTTGAGACATCTTCGAGACTGAGCTTGCGGTTCTGACGTGCGGCTCGCAGGCGGTGACCGTAGGTGGCCGCCTCACTGTCAATCTGTTCTGCCTGCACTGTTCGTCGGGGCATCATGCCACCTTTCTTTCGGGAATCTTGGAGAGTTTCTCCACTGATAACTATGGCTAATCTCCCGCCAAGAGTCAAGCCAAGGTTTCGTGATCCCTTAGAACCCATGATCTCGTCGCAACCTTGCCCGAAGAATGGTGCTTGACCCCCAAGATTATCTGTGGCACTGTGTCGGCCATGACACCCACCGGAACCATCTGGCCCCTAGCCGATCGTGCCGTGAGAGGTCGCCTACGGGAGATCGTCTTGCAGCACCAGTCCGACGGCCTCAGCGCCGAGAAATCGGCTCGCTTGCTCGAGTCGATCCCCGGTCGGGGGAATATCACCCTACCGTCGGCGGCCGCTAGGTTGCCAGTCAGGAGCACGCCGTTCGCGGTCATCGGTGGCCGTTTTGCGGGGTGGGTGGAAAGTGACGGGGCCGGATCACGTCGCTGACCAGCGTAGGAACAGCAGAGCATCTACTTCTAACCCTCGGGGCGTAGCATCGAGCCCCGAGGTGGCCAGACGGCCACGATGAAGGAGCCCGATGAGCGACGCCCGACCGACCTTGACCGTGCGTGGTGATGGACGCCACATCGATGAGCTGCGGATGATCAGCTTCGAGCGGGACTACACCACCATGGCCAAGGGGTCGGTACTCGTGAGCTTTGGGGCCACCAAGGTGCTGTGCACGGCCTCTGTGGAGGATCGGGTTCCAGGATGGATGCGCGGGACGGGCAAGGGTTGGGTGACCGCCGAGTACTCGATGCTCCCTGGTGCCTCGCCCGAGCGCATCGGCCGAGAAGCAGCCAAGGGCAAGCAGTCCGGCCGCACCCAAGAGATCCAACGCCTGATTGGACGTTCCCTGCGGACGGTGGTCGACCTCGTGGCCCTCGGCGAGCTGCAGATCACGGTTGACTGTGACGTCCTCCAGGCTGACGGTGGCACCCGCACGGCGTCGATCTGCGGTGCCTACGTTGCGCTCCACGACGCCTGCAGCCGCCTCCAAGGCGAGGGACTGCTCTCGAGCCATCCGCTCGTGGACTCCGTGGCGGCGATCTCGGTTGGCATCGTTGATGGCGTCGCCATGCTCGACCTCCCCTACGCCGAAGACTCGCGGGCTGAGGTGGACATGAACGTGGTGATGACCGGCTCAGGTCGCTTCGTGGAGATCCAAGGCACGGCCGAGCAGATCGCCTTCTCCCGCAGCGAGCTCAACTCCATGCTCGAGTTGGCCGAGGGTGGTATCGCGACCATTGCCGCTGCGCAGGCCGAGGTGCTGGCTGTGGCCCCAACGAGGCGCTGAGCATGCTCTCGTTGACCAGTGCAACCGGCAATGCTCACAAGGCAGCGGAGATGGCGGAGATCTTGGCCGAGTTGGGTGGCATCACGTTGCTCGACCGTCCACCGGGGATCCCCGAGGCGGTTGAAGATGGCGAGACCTTCCTCGACAACGCGCTCCTCAAGGCCTTCTCCATCGTCGACGCCACCGGCACCCCGGCGCTGGCCGATGACTCCGGGCTCATCGTCGACGCCCTGGGAGGCGACCCAGGTGTCCGGTCAGCTCGCTACGCCGGCGAGGACGCTACCGATGCGATGAACCGCACCAAGCTGCTCGCGGTGCTCGAGGAGTTGTCGGATCGTGGGGGCGAGCGACGGGCGCGCTTTTGGGCCACGGTGGTGGCCGCGTTCCCTGACGGCACGGCGGTGGTCGCCGACGGGGTCGTCGAGGGCCGCATCGCCTCTGCCGCGGTGGGCGATGGTGGCTTCGGCTACGACCCCCTGTTCATCCCCGACGAGGCTGACGGCCGCACCTTCGCTGAGCTGTCGTCCGCCGAGAAGCACGCCATCAGCCATCGAGGCCGTGCGCTGACCTCGCTGGTGGAGGCACTCCGACACCAGGGCCGGCTCTAGCGTCGCCCCGCCGACGCTGCTGATCGGTGCTCGATCAGCTCGCCTCATTGGCGTCGAGATGCAGCGATGACGAGCGGGGCACCTGCTGCCTGAATTCCCTATGCCGCTCCTAGGCTGATCCCGTGCACGAACCCACCGAACTCCCCATGTTCCCGCTCTCGACGGTGGTGTTCCCCTTCGCGCAGTTGCCCCTGCACGTCTTCGAGCTGCGCTACCAGCAGCTGGTGGTCGACGTCATGGAGGGCGATCGCACCTTCGGCATCGTGCTGATCGACCGTGGTCCTGAGGTCGGTGGCGGTGAGCACCGGGTCGACATCGGCACGCGGGTCGAGGTGGAGCACCTCGCCCCCATTGGCGAGGGGCGTTCACTGCTCGTGGCGCGAGCCACCGAGCGGATCAAGGTGGTGCAGTGGCTCGATGATGCCCCCTACCCCCGGGCCCTCGTGGTGGACCACCCCCAGCACGACGTTGCCCTCGATGAAGCGCAGCTGCACGGTGCGCTCTCGGCAGTGCGCCGATCTCGAGCGCTGCTGTCTGAGGTGCACGATGCCCCTGCCCTGTGCGGAGGGCTCGATCTCGGCGACGACCACCTCGATGCAGCGTGGATGCTGTGCGCGTTGGCGCCCATTGGCATGTTCGACGCCCAGAGCCTGCTCGAGATCGACGATCCCCGCGGCCGGCTCGAGCTCCTCACGGTGCTGAGCGATGCGGTGGCCGAGACGGCGCTGCAGTTGCTGGCGAGCGGTCAAGAGCCAACGCTCAGCTGACCGCCAGGTCTCCGGGCGCGACGATGCCCGGGGTCAGACCCCGGGCATCGTCAACGCTGCAGTGGTACTAGGCGTGGATGATCTTCTTCTTCGCAGCCTCGTACTCAGCGTCAGACAGCGAGCCCTTGGCGTGCAAGTCAGCCAACTTGGCCAGCTCGTCAGCGGCACTGGCCGAACCAGCGGTGGTGCGGATGTAGTCGTCCATGGCCTTCTGCTGGGCCTGGACGGCCTGTGCTTGGTGCTCGTGCATCTTCCCGCCACGGGCGATGAGGTACACCAAGACGCCGAGGAACGGCAGGAGGAGGATGAAGATGAACCACACGGCCTTCATGCCACCCGACAGGTCGTGGCTGCGGAAGAGGTCGGTGATCACCTGGAACAGGATCATCAGCCACACGATGAACAGGAAGATGTACAGCGTGGTGAGGAAGATGTCGAGCAGCGGGTAGGAAGATGCGAGCACGTGATTGTCCTTTCGAGAAGTACGGCACCGCCATGGTAGTGAGCACGACAGCGCGACGCCGGGATGCTCAGAGGCGCGCGGCCCACTGCCTCGAGCGACCTAGGACACCTCTTCGCACGCCTTGGCGACGACCGCGCCGAGGCACCCCGAGAGGTCACGGCGCGAGGCGGCTGGTCCGAACCGCTGCTCGAGGCTGATCAGCTGCGCAGTGGGGTGCCTGGCTGAGAACGGCTCGACGGCCTCGGGGTCGACGCCGCCACAGGCAACCACGAGTCGACGACTGGGGCGGTCGCCCAAGAGGTCAGCGACGCCGATGGTGACCTTGCCCTCGAGGCTGGTGAGGTCGAATCGACCCTCTCCGGTAACCACGAGCGTGGCGCCTGCGGCTCGCTCCTCGAGCTTGGTGCCCTCGGCGGCGGCAGCGAAGCCAGACACCGCACTCGCTCCGAGTGCCACGAGGCCGCCGACGAGGCCGCCCGCAGCCCCCGTTCGCTCCGCGCGCTCAACGTCGATCCCGCACTCGTCGAGGTAGCGCGCTCTCAAGGTGGCAAGGCGAGCGGCAACCTCCTGAAGGTCCGCTGGGTCCACGCCCTTTTGGGTGGCGAACCCGACCGCTCCGCTGAAGGCGGTACTGACGTCGGTGGCGCACCGAACCTCAAGGGGCAGTCCGCCATCGGCGCGGAGCTGCTCGTAGAGGCCGAGGCCGCCGTCAGAGGTGACCGTGCCGCCGCACCCCAAGGTCAACAGCTCGCACCCCAGGCGGGCGGCGTGCTGGAGCACCTTGGCCAGCCCGGCCGTCGAGGCTCGCAAGGCCAAGCGCGAGCTCGTGATGGGGTCCGTGCGATGCCCAACGACGTCAGCGCTCTCGGCGACCGCCAACCGCCGTCCGTGCTGCTCGTAGATGCCGAGCCTGGCCTCGACCGGACCGCCGAGGGGTCCGCGAGTGGCGATGGTGTGGAGCTCGACGTCGAAGACGTCGAGGAAGCCTTCGCCCCCGTCGGACATCGGGACGAGGTCGGTTGCCCACCCACGTGGGGCTGCGGCGACGATGGCGGTGGCCACCTCGGCAGCGGTGGCCGTGCCCCGGAACTTGTCAGGGGTAGCGAGGAGGAGCGGCTGGGTCAGCGCACACCGAGGAGGTCGACCACGAAGATGAGGGTCTCGCCACCCTTGATGACGGGGGGAGCGCCTCGGTCGCCGTAAGCGAGGTGGGCTGGGAGCTCGAGTCGACGTCGTCCGCCGACCTTCATGCCCTGGACGCCTTGGTCCCAGCCGGCGATGACTTGCCCAGCCCCGAGGCGGAAGCTGAAGACGTCTCCGCGGTCCCAGCTGGCGTCGAACTGCTCGCCGGTTGACCACGACACGCCGACGTAGTGGACGTCGACGGTCGTGCCTGAGGTGGCGACGTCGCCGTCACCCTCGATGAGGTCAATGCTGACGAGGTCGGTAGGTGCTGGTCCCTGCGGGGGATCGATGAGTGGCTTCTCCATTTCCCCACGATAGGTGGCGGGACTTGACCTCAGGGAACATCAGTTGTAGAACAGCGTTATACATCGTGGAGGTGCTGACATGGCGGGTGTTGAACGAGGACGGCGGACGGCGACGGTCGAAGATGAGCTCGTCGTGTTCTTCATTGGCATGCGGATCAACCACCTGTGGAAGCTCCATCGTTGGCTACCGGTCTTCGTCGCCATGCCAGCCATGCTGGCGGAGCTGCGTCGGCACCCTGAACTGGGCCTCCTCGGCCGACCGAGGACGTTCTGGTCTGGCCGCACCATCGCCGTGCACCAAGTGTGGGCCAGCTACGAGCAGCTCGAAGCCTTCGCGCGCACGCCGGCGAACAGCCACCTTGGTGCCTGGCGGAAGTTCAACCAGCGGGTGGGCACGAACGGGACGGTTGGCATCTTCCACGAGACCTACCTCGTGGGACCGGGGACGACCGAGCAGGTCTACGTGAACATGGCCCCCATGGGGCTCGGTGCCGCTGTGGGAACGCTGCCCCCCGGACCCCGCCAGCAACGCGCCGCGGACCGGTTGGGACGTGGTCGTCATGCGGGGGAGGACCTGGGTGAAGGAGCGCTCAGCGAGGGATCGCTTGACTGAACCCCAGCACGTCGGTCGGGTCGTAGGCGGTCTTGATGGCCGACAGTCGCGTGAGGTTGGTGCCGTAGTACGCATGCGCCCATTCGGTGAGCAGCGGGTCGATGTAGTTCTGGTACGCACCCATGGAGGGTTGGTAGACCTGCGCCGACGCCTCCTTGAGCCATGCGGCTGCGCTCTCGATCTCGGCTGATGAGGCGCCGCTTCCCCAGCTGATCGTTGCCTGGATTCCACACAACTTGTTGCGGTGCACGAAGGCTGTGGCGTCGGGTGCCACCTCGTTGATGACGCCCCCGTAGGCGTCGAAGGCGAACCCACCCCCAAGGTCTCGATGCGTACTGGCGAGCTCGCGCACCCACGCCACCACAGCCTCCAAGCGACCCGTGCCCATGGGTGCTTCGAGGTAGCTCGAGGTGGCCGAGTACGCCGAGCGTTGCAGGCGGCCTGCTGGGTTCTGGGTCTCGAGGTGGCATGCCGCTGCGGTGAGGTCAGCGCATCCCGCTTCGACGGCCATGGCGTGGAGGTAGGCCTCATCGCCCACGAAGCGGTAGGTCGGAGCGACGCTGAGGACCGAGGTGAGCGCCCCGAGTAGCGATGCGGTGGTCGATGCAGAGGTGCAGCAGACGCCGTTGACCTCGAGGCGGAGTCCGGCTGCGCCCTCAGAGAGCACCAAGCAGTTCGACCACAGCTCTGGTGGCTGGTGATCAACCCATTGTTGCCACGCTCCCAACACCTCGACGGCGGCGTCGAAGGGGAACTGCAGGGTGAACAGCGAGAGCGGAGGCATGGGGTCCAAGGAGAAGGTGAAGGAGGTGGAGATGCCGAAGTTGCCCCCACCCCCTCCCTGCAGCCCCCAGAACAGATCGGCGTGGTGAGCCGGTGACGCCGTGACGGTGGTCGAGTCTGGGAGGACCACCTCTGCAGCGGTCAGGTGGTCGCAGGTGAGGCCGAAGGCTCTGGCGAACACCCCAACGCCTCCACCTAAGGCGAGACCGGCGATGCCAACTGTTGGACAAGATCCGCCGGGCAGCAAGAGCCCGGTGGCGCCAATGGTGTCGTAGAGGTCGATGAGCCGGGCGCCGGCACCAACCCTCGCGGTGCGGCGCGCCGGGTCAACCTCGATCTGGTGGCAAGCGGTGACGTCGATCACCAGACCGTCGCAGGTTGAGTAGCCGCCGTAGCTGTGCCCACCTGAGCGAGCCGTCACCGCCAGGCCGTGGCGTTGGATGAAGTCGAGGCAGCGAGCGACGTCGGCACTCGAGGTGCAGTACGCGATGCCTTGGGGGGCACGGTTGGAGAACTTCGTGTTGTACAGCTGTCGGTCGGTGCGGTAGCTGGCATCGGCTGGGCGTACGAGCCGGCCCTTGAGTGCCCGCGCCAACTGGTTCCATGGGGCGTTATCGGGAGGCGCTGGGGTGGTCGTGGCCGGGGGTGGCAGGTGGTGCTTCACCTCGGTGGTGCCGGTGGGCAGGCCGAGGAGGGCAGCGGTGGTCCCGGCTACGCCGATCCCAGCGGCACCGGCGAGGAATCTGCGACGATCGACCACCACGTCCGCACGTTACCCATGCGATGCCCTCAGTGCTCGGCCTCGGTGGCGGCTCGAGTCGAGGCTGGGTGGGTAGCATGCGGAGACTGATCTACGAAAGGGAGACCCATGGGTCGTTTCACCATCGCTCGAGCCCCTGCGGTCACCGCCATGGTCGCAACCACCGTCGTCGCTGGCATCGTGGCGGCACCGCAGCTGTCCTCTGCTGCCAAGACCACGGCGAAGACCGCAGCAGCGCCGTCGTACTACGTCAACTTGGGTGACTCCTACGCGGAGGGCTACCAGCCCGGGTACACCAACGGCACAGAGACCCTGCACGGCTACGCCAATCGGTTGGTGGCCGACCTCGGCTCGAAGCACAAGCTCGTGCTCGAGAACTTCGGCTGTGGCGGTGCGACCACCACCTCGATCTTGACCTCCATCAGCTGTCCTCCTGTCGGTCTGGCCAACAACGGCGTGGCCTACCCAACCACCTCGCAGGCCACGGCAGCCCTGGCCTTCATCAAGGCCCACGTTGGTCACATCGGCCTCGTGACGATCTCCATCGGCGGCAATGACTTCGACAGCTGCATCTCGAGCGCCAACCCGGTGCCGTGCGTGACCGCTGCCATCCCGGTCATGCAGGCCAACCTGACCACCTTGGTCGACGAGATTCGGACGGCGACCGGGCCGACCACCCCGATCCTCGGCATCACCTACCCCAACGTTGCGCTCGGAGCGTGGCTGCAAGGAGCCGCAGGGAAGTCCTTCGCCGCAGAGGCGCAAGCAGCATTCGCGCTCATCATCAACCCCGCGCTGCAGGCGGCCTACACCACCGCCAACGCCACCTTCGTGAACATCACGGCGGACACCGGCGGGTTCATCGCACTGAGCAAGACCACCACCCTCAAGCCCTACGGCGTCATCCCGGTGGCGGTCGCTGACGTGTGCACGGACACCTGGTTCTGTGCGGTGCACGACATCCACCCCACCAACGTCGGCTACACCCTCATCGCTTCGGCGCTCGACAAGGCGTACCTCAAGGCCATCGGCTGAGGTCACACCACGCCGAGGTCTGGCGGAGAAGGCGACAGCGGCGGTGGGGGAGAACCCCACCGCCGCTGGTGCGTTCAGGCGTGGATCGGGAACGTTGAGCTGGAGTCGATGCTTCGTTGCCGGTGGTGCACGCTACGCCAGAGGGTTCTTGGAGTGGCGTGACCATTGACGCGACCATCACGGCGTGGTGCGACCACCGTGGTGGTGCCCGTGTTCGGTGTCGTGAAAGATTTGAGGTGGCGCCGACACCTCTGTGCTGAACCCACCAAGGAGCGCACGATGGCCCACCAGTTCACCACCCAGAAGACCTTCACCAAGTTGGCGGCCTCGAGCGCCGTCATGATCGTGGCAGGCCTCGGCCTGGCCCACCCAGCTGGTGCGGCCACCGCCAACCCGTCGGTGAGCGCGTCCGCCCCGCAGACGGCTGTCGCGGTTCCCGAGGTCTTGACCCCGATCACCTCCATCGACCCCTCGGCCCCCGCCCCCTCGGACCCCACCTCGGTGACCGCCGTTGCGGGTGACGGCCAGGCCACGGTGAGCTGGGACCAGTACTCCGCCGACGAGCAGGCCAACATCTCCGAGATCGACGTCACTGACTCGACCGGCACCTACAGCTGCACCGTCACGGACCCCTCGGCCACGTCATGCACCATCGTGGGCCTGCCCGACGGCACCCCGATCACCTTCACCGTCACCGCGGTGGGCCCCGGCGGCTCCTCGAGTGCGGTCAGCGCCGACGCCGTCACCCCCACGGTGACCCCAGGAGCAGTCGCCCCCGACGCCCCAGGTTCGATCACGGTGGACCCCGGCGACACCTGGGCCACCATCACCCTCGATGCGCCGAGCAACGACGGCGGCAGTGCGGTGTCGAGCTACACCGTCACGGCCACTGACGACCAGGGCAGCGAGGTCGGCACCTGCACGGTGACCCCGAATGCCGCAGGTGACCCGCTCAGCTGCGAGATCAGCGGGCTCACCCCCGGCGCCACCTACACCTACGCCGCAACCGCCACCAACGGTGCGGGCACCTCGACGGCGATCACCTCAGAC
>CAINFA010000176.1 GCA_903847955.1 uncultured Actinomycetes bacterium | reverse complement strand
GTCGTGACCATGACCGCGGTCTCCTACAACCTGCGGATGCTCCACGCCTGGCAGCGGCGTACCGGTGCCGGAGACCTAGCCAACCCCCTGTTCAGGGCCATCAGCATCGACCCCGAACGCGTGCAGTTCTCATTCCTCAGCGATGACGAGAAGCGCCGGAAGCGGGAGCGTCACACCCGCTCAGAAAAAAGTTCTTGAGATCGATTGCGCTCCCTGCGACACCCCGCACAGGTCATCGAGCCAGCGCTCCAGCCGCGGGAAGTCCCCGAGGCCGGAGGCGGCACCAGCAGGACCCGCAGAGCACAACGCACCTACAAGAGAGGACCACCATGTTCACCGTCACCATGACCAACGAGGCCTACCTCAACCTGCCAGGCATCGAGCCCTTGGCGGTCGAGGTGCCTCGCTACTCCACCAAGTCGTGCTTCCTCGACGAAGAGCCAGCGGTACCAGGCGATGCCGTCTTCTTCGTCTTTGACCGCGGGGGCATCGTCGCCAACGTCACCGGCACCGCCGACGGGGTGTACGACTTTGTCGGCAACAGCCCAGAAGCCGCCAGGGCGTTCAGCGGCTTCCTCCGATGGACGAATCGCCCCTTCGCGAGCCTCGCTGGACCAGCTGACGCCCTGGCGTCCTTCAACTGCATGCACTGGATGCGGCCAGGACACGTCTTCGAGCTCATCCCGACGGACCTCTCCTCAACCGGGTCAAGCCTGGGAGGTGGCCTACCGCTGGAGTGGCCCACGCACATCCGTCGGGCCACGGAGGAGGACCTTGAACATGCCTTCACCAACTGGCAAAGCATCTGTAGGACTTGGAGGACCCAGAAGGGACGGGAGCGGTACGGGGCGACCCACGATGCCGTGGCGTCTCAGTGCCTCTACGCATTCGACACCGGCGACAACTTCTACGCCTTCGCAGGGCACACTCCGGTAGTCCTCGACGACGGCGTTGCCTCGGTCAAGGTGGCACCGGCCCTCGTTGGCGTGAGACGGCGCGGGCCCCGACCCCCCGCCTTGGTCATGAGTGAACTGGTCAAGCTCTTGCTCGGTCAGGGCTTGAAGGTCACCGTCGACATGGATCTCTAACGGGGGTGATCAACACAGCCACTCCCCGTGTAGGAGGCCCGGGGATTCGGGGTGTTCCCCTCATGAATCGAGCCTTCGCCCGCAGAAGTCGAGGACCTGAGTGGGTGGCTCGATGACCAGACCGGGGAACGCTCGCAACACCGGACAAGCCGGTCGAGATCGCGACCGCCGGCTGAAGCGCCATGAACGTGGGTCACGGGATTGTCCTTTGGCCCGGGTACAGGGGCTACCTCGCTTCGTCCCTGGACCTGGATGGCCAACTGAGCCATCACCTTGCTCGATGTACGCCCGGCTGCTCGAACCACGCCACCTGCTGAAGGGGGTTGCTCGATGATGTCCAAGGAACGCTCCCGGGCGACCAAGGAGGCCGCTCGTTTCATAGTCGTCGTGGGTGCGGCCGTCGTCTCCACCAGCGCCTTCCCGCGCACCCCCGCGCCGCCTCGGCGACCACGGCTGCTGGCCGCGTCGCCGTTCGGGAGACCGCTCGCCTGGCTGCCCCCTTTCGCGAAGTCGAACGTCGTCGCCAATCGCTCTGGGCAACCCCCGGCCGCGCGTAGCGGTGCGAGGTTGGTCGTGATCAACGCGGGGCACCTTCTGCTTCTGGACGCCGCCGGGAACGTGGTGTTCCAGAGGTCGGCGAGCTAGCCCGGTCCGGCCCTCCGTGCGCCCGGCTGGTGAGCGTGGACCGTCTCCGGCATCGTGCCGACGTCGACGATTGGATGCCCAGCTGGTTGGGATCGGGAAGGTGTGCTGGTTCTGCTCAATCGGCGTGCTGGCTCCCACCACCTCTTGAGCGGAGGCCAGTCAGGGCCTGGATTCCTCGATTTCCGGTAAGACCCCGCCAAGGTGACGTTAGGGATGCACTCCGATTGGCGGCAAAGTCGGGTTGCGGACGCAGTGGCCTCAGCACTCAGGTGATCGAACCGATCACTGACTGATGAGACGACGCGGAGCGCTTCAGGACACCTCCGCACCCCTCCAACCACGTTGCGGTAGCCGTGGTCGTCAGGAGTGCGATGGAGGCGGCGTGAGGGCAGGCATTGCTAGGGTGCAGTGCTTCAGACGCCGGTGCACCGAGGAGGTACTCGGCGCCAGTGGGAAGGTTGGTCGTGGACGACGAGACGCCGCACGTCGGCTGGAGCGACGCTGGCGAACACCTCGGGGAACTCGAGGAGCTCGAAGCGCCCCACCGCACCACACTTGACGTTGCACTCTCGCCTGCGTCGACCGTGGGGCCCCCAGCCCGAACGGCCATGCGCCGTCTCGCGGTGCTTGGGGTGGCCCTCCTCACCGTGCTCGGACTGGCTGGGACGCTCCTGTCGTGGTCATTCGCCAGCCCTCTCGGCTCAGGACCTGATGAGCCGGACCACGTGGTGGCCGCAGCAGCTGCCGTGGTGGGACACAACACCGGTCTCGTGGCGCACTTCCCCTTCGGCACGCTCAGCATCGTCGACGTCCCCCAGTGGGCTGCCCAAGCCCACCTCCTCGTCTGCTACGCCCGCTTGCCGTGGCACTCGGCCAACTGCCCGTTCCACTTAGGTGACGCCACCCACCTCGCCCACGGTGTGACCCAGTTCGCCACCTACCCCCAGCTCTACTACCTCCTCGTAGGACAAGCTGCAAGGTTCGCGGCCGGAGCGGCTGGATTCTGGGGGATGCGGCTCATCTCGATGAGCCTGGTGGTGGTCCTTCTGTCCCTTGGATTGCTCACCATCGTGGTGCGGGGACGTGCTCGACTCCGGCCCCTGGGCTTCCTCGTGGCCTGCACGCCCTACCTCTACTTC
>CAINFA010000175.1 GCA_903847955.1 uncultured Actinomycetes bacterium | reverse complement strand
TGACGATGAAGACGGACATGACCGGTGCAGCGGTGGTCTTGGCCACCCTGGCGGCTTGTGCCGAGCTCGGTGTGGCCGTCAAGGTGACCGCCATCGCCCCCATGGCGGAGAACATGCCGTCGGGCACGGCCATGCGGCCCGGCGACGTCTTGACCGCCCGCAACGGGACCACCATTGAGGTGCTCAACACTGACGCCGAAGGTCGGCTCCTGCTGGCCGATGCACTCAGCCTCGGGGCCGAGCTCAACCCCGACGTGATGATCGACTACGCCACCTTGACCGGTGCTCAGGTGGTGGCCCTAGGTGATCTCGGTGCTCGCTACTGCACCGACGATGACCTCGATGCCGACCTCGATGCAGCGGGTGCGGCAACCGGAGAGCACACCTGGCCCATGCCGCTACCTGGTGCCTTCCGGAACCACATCGACTCCGACGTGGCTGACATCAAGAACATCGGCAAGACCGGTGAGGCCGGGTCGATCTCCGCCGCGCTGTTCTTGAAGGAGTTCGTCGGGGAGGTTCCCTGGGCGCACTTCGACATCGCCGGCCCGGGCCGGAGCGATGTCGACAGTGGGTACAAGACCAAGGGGGCGACCGCCTTCGGCATCCGAACCCTCCTCAGCTACCTGCGCGCCCAAGACTGACCGGTTCGGGCTTGGCCTGAGGGCCCTCGTGCCCAACGCCGGTCAGTCGCTGCCAGGGGGGTTCACCACGAGCCGAGGTCTCACCGGAGGAGGCCGGTCGAGGGACCTCGAGCGGTGGTCCATGCCGTCTGGGTGGCCGAGCAACACCGTGCCGAACCAGCTCGCCGTCGTCTCGCCTCCAAAACGGGCCGTCACATCGTCCCGACCCCTGAAGGCGCCGAGGAAGCAGGCACCGATCTCCGCCGAGGTGGCGCCGAGCAGCAGGGCGAAGGTTGCGGCCCCCGCGTCACCATGCCAGTACGGCACCGGCCAGGCATCGGCGCCCTGCCCAAGGCCAGAGGTCGCCTTGTCCTGTGCTCGGTACCGCTCGAGGTAGTCCGCTTGGTGGCTGAAGATGAGCACGGCCACCGGCGCTCGTGAGAGTCCAGGAAACCGGCTCGAGGTGGCACGCCAGTCGGCGTCAGTGGCGAGCTCCCAGTAGGTCTCAACGAGCGCGGGGTCATCGAGGACGACGAGGGAGACTCCTCGGGCGTTGCCAGCGGTGGGTGCCCGCAGGGCGTTGGTCGCCAGCATCACGGTGAGGGAGCGGTCGAGAGGGGTGGCGGCGAAGCTCCGGACCATGCGCCGTGTGCGGAGTGCGTCAGGGACCTCCATCACCACCTCCTCCTCGGTCGGGAATGTTGACCCCGCTGGTAGGGTTTCACTCGGTACCAACGTGCAGGAGACCGTACATGCCGACCCCCCAAGAACTCCTCAAAGCCGCCAAGGCAGACATCCGGGAGGTCGAGACCAAAGACGTGGTCGACCTCGTTGGCAAGGTCACCTTCCTCGACGTGCGTGAGCCCGATGAGTACGAGCAGGGGGCCATCCCCGGCGCGGTGCACCTCCCTCGAGGGCACCTCGAGTTCCAGGTCGAGGGCAAGATCCCCGACAAGGCTGCCCCCCTCGTCGTCTACTGCGCCGGTGGCGTTCGATCCGCCTTCGCGGTCAAGACCCTCCAAGAGTTGGGCTACCAAGACGTGGTCTCGGTCATCGGTGGCTTCAACCGTTGGAAGGACGATGGACTGACGTGGGCCACCCCTCAGACCCTGACCCCCGAGCAGCGCAACCAGTACCAGCGCCACCTGCTGCTCCCTGAGGTGGGGGAGAAGGGCCAGCTCAAGCTGCTCGCGTCCAAGGTGCTGATGCTCGGTGCGGGTGGACTGGGTTCACCAGCGGCGATGTACCTCGCCGCCGCTGGGGTTGGCACCCTCGGGATCATCGACATGGACGTCGTCGATGCCTCGAACCTCCAGCGTCAGATTCTGCACAACCTCGACCGGGTGGGAATGCGGAAGGTCGACTCGGCCAAGGCGCAACTGCAGTCGATGAACCCTGACCTCGTGGTGCACACCTACGACACGCGCCTCGGGGCCGACAACATCTTGGACATCATCGACGGCTACGACCTCATCGTCGATGGCACGGACAACTTCCCGACGCGGTACCTCGTCAACGATGCCGCACTGCTCAAGAAGATCCCCGTGATCCACGGCTCCATCTTCCGCTTCGAGGGCCAGGTCACGATCTTCGACCCCTACAACGGGCCGTGCTACCGCTGCCTCATCCCAGAGCCACCTCCGGCCGAGCTGGCACCGAGCTGCGCCGAGGCTGGCGTGCTCGGCGTGCTGCCGGGCATCGTGGGGTCGATCCAGGCCCTCGAGGCGATCAAGATGCTGCTCAAGCTGGGAGAGCCGTTGGTGGGTCGTCTCTTGGCCTTCGATGCGCTCGAGGAGTCGTTCCGCACCTTCAAGGTGCGGCGTGACCCGTCATGCCCTGCGTGCGGGGAGGGTGCCGGCGAGATCATCATCGCCGAGTACGACGACCTGTGCATGCCCCACGCCCACTGAGCAGGCTCAGCGAATCACCAGCCTGACCGCCGCCGAGGTGGAGCCGATGAACTGGGGCGAGCCGAGGTAGCTGGCCACGAGTTCGACTTGGGACGGGCGGAGTTGGGTGGCGCGCAGCGTGCACGAGAGCCCTGTGGCGTTCGCCAACCCGGTGCAGACGACGGTCGTTCCGGCTCGGACCACCACCGTTCCCGAGGGCGCCACGCCAGGGAGTTCGGGGGTGAGCGAGACCGAGATCCTCTCCACTTGCTCGTGACCAAAGGTCACCGCCGGCGCACTGAGGGCGAGCCTGGTGGAGGTGGTGGCCTTGAGCACCGTGATCCGTCGGGCCACAGCGACGGGCAGGAAGGCGGTGGTGCCGGCGTAGCTGGCGGTGATCTGGGTAGCCCCGGGCATCGACAGCACGAGGCCGCAGCTGGCTGAGCCGGCACCGGGCCTCGAGGTGATCGACGCTGTGCAGTGCGCCGACCCAGCAGAGAAGGTCACGGTTCCACTGAGCCCGAGGGGCGAGCCCGCAACCGAAAGCGACGCTGCCACTTGGCTCGTGCCAACGGGCAAGGTGCTCGGCACCGAGAAGGTCAGGACAGGCGTCCGAGGGGCTGGTTGGGCGACAGAGGCCGTGGCGGTCCCAGAGGTGGTTGGTGCGTAGTTGAGGTCGCCGGCGTAGCTGGCGGCGAAGTGGTTGACGCCAACCGCACTGAGCGTCAGTGCACACGCCGCGGTCGAGGTGCTCGCAGTGATCGACGCCGTGCACGAGGCACCGGTGGTGGTGTCGGCGATGGTGACCGAGCCTGAAGGGGGGGTCGCGGAGGTGCTGGTGGCGGTGGGGCTCACCCGGGCAGTGATGGTCACGTTTGCGCCGGCGACGAGCGAGGTGGGCACGGTGAGCGCGACGGCAGCTGGACCGTAGCTCGCCGAGGGAGCGCAGCCCCCAAGCGACCATGAGTAGATCTCTTGGACGAAGTACCTGTTGCCATGGATGAACTGGTCCCACTTCGCTCCTGCCGCTCCGGGGTCACCTGGTGGGTAGGTGTACGCGCACAGGTCCGACACCTCGTCGAGCTGGCTCGTTGAAGCTGCGGTGCTGAAGGTGAGCCCCGAGGGGAAGCAAGGGTCGGTGATGGCCTCGGCGACCTCATGGGTCAATCCCGACAGATCAGCGTCGATACCCGGGTCCGAGTTCGGGGATTCGCCCGTGGCGCAGTTGATGGAGCCGTGCAGGATCGGGTACGGGTCGACGGTGTAGATCGCCCCATTCGCCGAGCTGACGCCGGTGGCTGACTCGTGCACGTCGCAGAACGTCGCGCCGGTGGAGAGGTTGGCCTGGTTGAGTGAGCACGTTTGGGTAGACCCCGTGAGGCAGAGCTCTACGCCAGGAGGCAACAGCACCGTGTAGAGCTGATCGAGACCAGCGGTGAGGCTGGGGTTGGCGTCGAAGAGGTGCTGAAGTTCAGCGTTGATCTCGCTGTCGGTAATGCACGTGGTGTAGCTCGGGTTCCCCGTTGGTGCAGTGCCCAGGGCAGTACAACCTCCAGCGGAGCGCTGGGGAGCGCTCGCGTCGGTGATCGGGGTTCCGGCGGTGACCGCCGTCTCGCTCGTGCCGAGGTACTGGTCCACCACGCTCAAGGCATCGGTGGTCGAGGGGGCCGCACCGAGGTCGCTGACGTACTGCTCGATGAGGTGCTCTTGGACAACGGTGAAGCTCTGAGACCCGGGCACGTTCCACAGCACCGGGGTGATCGTGACGGTTCCGGGCGTGGTGGTCGTTCCCATGAACACCGGGGCTTGCCCGCCCGATCCGAGCTGCTCATCGACCTGTCCGTCTGGGCTCGGTTCCGACCTCGAGGCGCGGCTGGTGCAGGTAGTGCGGTGGGCCGGGAGTGCCATGACCACCCTCGAACCGAGGTGGAGCTCGGCGGGGGTGCGTTCGCTGCAGGGACGCCCAAGCGGGTGGTGCTCGGTTGCGGCACCGGAGGCGGCGACGGTGGAGACGGTGGTGAGGGTCAGTGCTGCACTCAACCCCGCCAGCGCGACGAGGAGCTTCGAGCGGGTGGTGCGGACAGACGAGGTGGCCATGGATCTCCGAGGGCGAGGGTGGGTGCTGGCCCAGCGTAGTGATGGCGGCGCGGCTCTCCCTGTCGGCCTGCGGCGCCGAGGCGCGTCAGGAACCGCTGTCAGCGGAGCCGGGTGCTCCCCACCGTCGCTCGAGGCGTGCATCGAGCGACGACCAGCGCTCGAGTGCAGCATGGAGCTCCGTGCTCGCCACGGCACTGCGGTGCTCGGCCTCGACCGCTGCGGCGCTCGCCAACAGCTCGCTCGACGAGGTCGAGGTGCGACCAATGGCAGCGACAGCACCGATGAGGAGGTCGAAGAGCGCGCGGTCATGGCCGATGGCCGAACGCGAGACCTGGGTGGTCAACTGCTGCAGGGCTCGTCTCGGCTCGCCGCTTGGTACGGTGCCGAGTCCGACCAGCGCATCGAGCGCCGCCCGGAGGTGTTCGTCACTGCCCATGGCGACCCTCCAAGGTCCAAGGGTGTCGACGCCCGAGTGCTTCGAGCCGGCCGACCATGGCGTTCGTGGATCGGCGAGCACCAAGCCGCGTGCGCACACCCACCTGCGCTCGGTGTCCAATCGCTGCTCGCTCAAGGGGATTGGCGGCTAGGCGGGTGAGCCAGGCGCTGGCGTGCGCCACGTTGGGCTCAGCCCACAAGGTGCCAGGGAGGTACACGTTCTCCATGGTCTCGTTGGTGGCCAACTCCTCGGTGGTGATGGGCCGGGGGCGGTAGCCGACCAAGCACGCCGTGGTCTCGTCCATGAAGTCGAGGTTGCCCGAGTAGGCCGTCGCCACCACCACCTTGCCCAAGGACATGGCTTCGGCCATGCCGAGTCCAAGCCCTTCACTGCGGTGGAGCGACAGGTAGACGTCGCAACACGCCACGAGGTCCACCATCTCTTGGTCGCTGAGGCGATCTTCGATGAGCTGGCCACCAACAGCGGCAATGGCCGCAGCGAGGGGCTCTCTGGTGTGCGCGACGTCACCGAGGTCGCTGACCTTGACGATGAGGCGTGCTCCACCGCGTGCTCCGAAGGCATCGGCGAACGCCTTGACCGCGCCGAAGGGGTTCTTCCTCGCCACGCCCGAACCTGCCGAGAAGGTGAAGAGCACCACCATCTCGCCGTCGGGGATCGCCCGATCCCGCCGCAGCTCGGCAAGTGGGGCGCTCGGGACCAACTCCGGCAGGGGAGGGGGGAGGACGGGAACCTCGCCGTGGTGGTGGCGGAGGAATGCTCGACGGATCGAGGTGGTCGGCGCCCACAGCTCGTCGACCCGGGTGAAGTGGTGGTGCATCCAGGCCGGTAGCACCGACAACTCCCAGTACCAGGCCGCGATGTTGAAGCGGGGCGCCCCGCCGGGATGCAGGTCGTCGTCGCTCACGAGGTGGAACTCACCGATGTTGGCCGTCCACAGGTGGATCCCCGTGCCGGCCTCTCTCGAACGGCCGCGCAGGACCTCAGGCACCAGCGCTTCAACCTGAGGCGCCCCTGCGGTGAAGTCCGCCAGGCGAACGTCGACGCCGGCCTCGACCAGGCCGACTGCGAGGCGTCGAGCAGCACTGGCGAGGCCGTTCAGCCCCGCCCAGTCGGCGTGGATGGTGACCGGAGGCACCTCGCTCTGGTGCGCGAGAAGCACCGCTGGTTCAGCGAGTGGGGTGGGGACCCGCAGGTTCTGTCGGTCCCCTTGGGCAACGGTTCGGTCGAACCTGGCCAACTGGCGCTCCACCACCGCATCCATGGCCACCGCCACCGCCAGCTCTGCGGAGGGGCTGAAGCGGTGTCGGGGCACCTCGAGGAGGGCGGCGAGGCGGAGGTCGAGCGCACGACGTGCCTCGGACAGCTCAGCGGGGAGCGCCTCGAGAGCTGCCGCCAGTTCTTGGGCGACGGTGGTGGTGCGCTGGGCGCGGGCGTGGCTCGCCACTGCCAGTTGCGCTCGGAGCTGGGCGCCTGCCCCTCCTGGCGGCGAGGTGCCGAGCAGCTCGGCGTAGCTGCGGGCCCGCTCGAGGGCAGCGTCGAGTTCGCCGTTCACGAGAGGGCCTCGTGCGCTGCAGCGACCGCGGCCAGCCGGGCAGCCATGGCCGCGCCGCTATGGGCAGCCGAACGACCCCGAGATCGCTCGAGCGCGGCCAGCGCGATGGCTCCTCGTAGCGCTGGGTCCTCAGCCAAGCGGACGATCCAGCCCGCCGCTTGGTTCACGTCGGCTTCTGCCCAGGGTGCACCGACGGTGTAGATCGGCTTGAGCCCGTCGCGGTCGGAGAAGTCCGCATCGCTCACCTGGACGAGGTCGTAGCCAACCAAGGCGGCGGTGTCGTCGTCCATGACCTCGAGGTTTCCCCCGAAGGCCGTCGCCACGACCACCGTCGACGACGCCATGGCCTCGACCATGCCGAGCCCGAGCCCCTCGCTGCGGTGGAGTGACAGGTACAGATCTGCGGTGCCGAACAGCTGCGCCATGGCGGCATCGTCGAGGTCATCGTCGATCATCACGGCTCGAGCCCTGGCCATGGCACCCTCGAGCCGGCGCAGGCTCGTTGCATCGAGGGTGCCACGACCGGTCAGCTTGACCACGAGTTGCAGGGGCACCTTGGTCGAAGCTTGGGCGAAGGTGAAGGCATCGATGCTGGCCCAGGGGTTCTTGCGGACCAACGAGGAGTTCCCGTCGAAGCTCATCAGCACCACGACGGTGCCGGGGTCGAGTCCAATGCTGCGCCGAAGCGTGGCGTGGTCGGAGGGCTCTTCGAGTACCGGCGAACTGGGCGGGAAGACGAAGGTCTCGAGGTCGTGATGGCTCTGGAGGGCTCGGGCGATGAAGCTGGTCGGCGCCCACAGCTCGTCGACGCGACCGAGCTGGTCCCGGAACCGTAGAGGCACCGACGGGAGCTCCCAGTACCACGTGGCGATGTGGTGCCGGCTCGCCCCAGCGGGCCGGAGGTCAGCGTCGCTGACGTGGTCGAAGATGTTGAGGTTGATCCCCCACAGGTGGATCCTCGTGGCGCTCGTCGCACTGGCACAGCGCCCAGGTATGAGGGGCTCGAGGCCTGGCGCCGGGGGCGCACCGGTGTCGTGGTGGCAGCGCTCGAGCGGGACATCGCCAGCTTCGAGGTCGGCCGCCAATCGGCGAGCGGCGACGCCGAGCCCGTTCATCGCCGTCCAATCGGCGTGGAACACCACTGGTGGTGCCTGCACGGTGGCACCACCAGTGGGCGGAGTTGGCTCTGCTGGGTGGATGCGAGGAGCTGCGGGGTCGAGCAGCAATGCCGCTGCTGCGCTCCGGCGCATCCATGCGTCGAGGTCAGCACTCTCGAGGAAGAGGTCGAGCTCCACCTGATCCATCGCTTGACCGAGCCCAGATGCTCGTGCGTCGATCTCGGCTGCGGTGTGGGTGGCGAGGGTGGTGGCGGCCTCGATGAGCGCGTCGAAGAGGTGGCGGCGGCGCTCGAAGTCGATGCCCTCGAGCCGGGTTGGGAGTGAACGAGGTGCACCGGCGCTCGACACCAGCAGTGAAGCTGCCCTCCCGAGGAGATCCTCCGGAGAGGGTTCGTTCGAACTCACCGGTTCCACCGCGCTGAGGTGGTTGCACCGAGCGTCGCCTCCATCACCCCATCGTACTGAGCGGCCCCAGTGCCTCGAGGTGCCACGGAGTGCTCAGGCGACTTCGACCACCGAGAAGTGCTGGACCACAGGGAACGAGTCGTAGAAGTGGTGGAGGGCGGCCTTCCACGCATCGAAGTCCGGTCCCTGGCGGAAGCCCTCGACGTGGTCCTCGAGGGATTCCCACTCGACGAGCAGGAGGAAGGTGGAGGGTTCCTCGATGCATTGGGACACCTCGAGGCCCAAGAACCCCGGTGAGCGAGCGATGAGGACCTTGGCTTCGGCGAGGGCGGCAACGAAGTCGTCCTCCATTCCAGGCTTGACGTTCAAGACAGCGTGTTCGAGCACCATGGAGGAAGTATTGCCCTTTCGTGTCACCACCGGTGACCACCTCGGTCCTAGGGTCGACGTGTGGGGTACCTCTGGTTGTTCTTGTTGGTGTTCGGGGTGAACCTGCTGCCGGCCTTCGGTCCGCCCACGTGGACATTGCTGGTCTTCGTCCGCCTCAACTGGCACCTCAACGCCGTCGGCATCGTCGTGCTCGGTGCCATGGCTGCGACCTCGGGTCGGATTCTGTTGGCCCTTGCGTGCCGGCGGTTCCGACACCGGCTGCCGACCAAGTTGGCGGAGAACCTCGGGACGGTGAAGCAGTACCTCGGCGAGCGACGGTCCTCGACGTGGGCGATGTTCGCCATCTTCGTGGTCTCGCCGCTCCCCTCGGCGCAGATGTTCGAGGCTGCAGGGCTCATGGAGCTCCCCCTCATGCCCATCTGCACGGCCTTCTTCTTCGGCCGGCTCCTCAGCTACTCGTTCTACGTGGGGGTGGCGACGGTGGCGGACAACTCCTTAGATGGCGTGTTCTCCAACGCCTTCGGCTCACCGGCATCGATCGCGCTGCAGGTCGGCCTGCTCATCGCCGTGTCCCTCCTGCCCTTCATCAACTGGAAGAAGCTGCTCGGACCCCGGCTCAAGAAAACGGTCGTTAGCTGAGCAGCTCTGTCCGCCAGCTGGCATCGGTGGCCGCATCGAGGGTGGTGGCCGCCATGGCCTTAGCCCCATCGGTGACCGCAACATCCGCTGAGGCCGACGCACAGGCAGCGGTGAAGTCAGGTTGGTGGTTGACCGCGCCGTGCGCTTCGATCTTGATGAGCGGGTGGATGGAGGGCACGAGCAACGAGACGTTGGCCATGTCGGTCGAGATCGTCGGTCGGGGCGTGCCGGCATCGTCGAGGTCGAAGCGTCGTCCGAGGGCCTCCGCGTTGGCACGGTAGGCCGCGAGCAGCCGGGGGTCGGACTCCATGTGGGAGTAGATCGGCGAGAGCTGCTCGAAGCTCACCGTGCAGCCCGTTGCCAGGGCTCCAGCTTCGAAGCATCGCCGTACCTGGGCTTGGACGGCATCGAGGCCGTCGAGGGTGAGAGAGCGGACCATGAAGCGGCCGGTCACCGTCTTTGGGATCACGTTCGCCGCGGCGCCACCACTCGTGACGATGCCGTGGACCTGGTCCCCTGGGCGAAGCTGCTGGCGCAGCAACCCAATGGCGACCTGGGAGACCACCATGGCATCGGCGGCGTTGCGGCCCTCGAAGGGCGCTGCGGAGGCATGGGCTTCGTGGCCGTGGAAGGTCACATCGAAGTGGTCGACGGCCAGGCAGGTGGCCTCGAGGCGCTCGGTGGGCCAGGGGTGCACCATCATCGAGAGGTGGATGTCGCTGAACGCACCGCGTTCAGCCATGACGATCTTGCCCCCGCCGCCCTCTTCGGCTGGGGTCCCGAGGACCACCACGGTGAGCCCCGCCTCCTCGGCAACCTCCGCCAAGCCGATGGCCGCGCCCACGGTGCTGGCGGCGATGACGTTGTGGCCGCAGGCGTGGCCGACCTCGGGGAGGGCGTCGTACTCAGCGCACAAACCCACCACGAGTTCGCCGGTGCCGAAGCTGGCCCGAAAGGCGGTGTCGAGGTCGTAGGCGCCGCGCTCGACGGTGAAGCCCGCTGACGACAGGGCCGTTGCGGTGGCTTCAGCCGAACGGTGCTCGGCGTAGCTCAGCTCAGGGTGCGCGTGGAGGTCGTGGCTCAGGGCGAGCAACGAGGCTTGCTCGGCGTCGATCCGAGCAGCGGCCCTGACCTTGAGCTCGCTCGAGGTGCTCACTCGATCACCGCTACCACGTCGCCAGCGGAGACCCCGTCACCCGCTGCCACGCGCACCTCTTTGACCGTGCCGTCCTTGTCGGCGTTGACCGGGTTCTCCATCTTCATCGCCTCGAGGATGCAGATGGTCTGCCCGGCGCTCACGACATCACCGGCGGCGACCAGCACCTTGACGATGGTGCCCTGCATGGGCACGGCCACAGCTCCAGAGCCTCCACCAGCGAC
Organism: uncultured Actinomycetes bacterium; assembly: GCA_903847955.1. Taxonomy (GTDB): domain Bacteria; phylum Actinomycetota; class Acidimicrobiia; order Acidimicrobiales; family RAAP-2; genus CAINFA01. The sequence goes on along the minus strand of CAINFA010000175.1, from coordinate 8,006 downwards.
GAGTCCGGCCGAGCCCCGCTTCGCCTTCTTCGCCGGAGCGGCACCGGTGGCGACCACCGGGCCAGTGTCCTCGAGCCACAGGGTCATGTCGTAGCGGCGACCATCGACCTCAGCGGTCACGCTCTTGGCCACCTTGCCCGTGGCGTCGGGCTCGCTCGGGTTGGCCACCACCACGAGGTCGGAGAGGTCGAGGCGCTCCTCAACCCACTTGGTTGAGTGCACGCCATTGGCGAAGTCCTCGTGGGCCAAGATGGCTTCGGCCGCAGGCATGGTGGTCGCCACGCCCTCGATCACCGTCTCTTCGAGGGCGCGCAGCATGCGCCGGCGAGCGCTCTCCCGGTCCTCGGCCCACACCACCAGCTTGGCGATGAGGTTGTCGTAGTACTGCGAGACGGTGTCGCCTTCGAGGTAGCCGGCGTCGAGGCGGACACCAGGTCCGGCCGGCTGGCTGAAGCGGCTCAGGGTCCCAGGCGAGGGGGTGAAGCGGCCACCCGAGGGATCCTCGGCGTTGATCCGAACCTCGATGCTGTGCCCGAGGCGACGCACCTGCTCTTGGGTGAAGTCGAGCGGCTCTCCGGCAGCGATCTTGAGCTGCCATGCCACGAGGTCGAGGCCGGTGACGAGCTCGGTCACCGGGTGCTCCACCTGGAGGCGCGTGTTCATCTCCAAGAAGAAGAACTCTCCGTCTTGGTAGAGGAACTCGACCGTGCCGGCGTTGACGTAGCCACAGGCCTTGGAGACCTTGACCGCGGCCGCACCCATGGCCTGGCGGATCTCGTCGGGGAAGTTCGGGGCTGGGGACTCCTCGACCAGCTTCTGGTGCCGCCGCTGGCAGGAGCAGTCGCGCTCGCCCAGCCACAAGGTGTTCCCGTGTGCGTCAGCGAGGACCTGCATCTCGATGTGCCGAGGCCAGGTCAGGTACCGCTCGACGTAGCACTCGTCTCGGCCGAAGTAGCTCAGCGCCTCGCGCTGGGCGGACTCGAGCGCCTCGTGGGCTTCGGCCGCGCTGTGGACGACCTTCATGCCTCGGCCGCCGCCGCCGTAGGCGGCCTTGATGGCCACGGGCCATCCGAACTCCTCGCCGAAGGCCACGACCTCGTCGGAGCTGACGAGGGTCTGGGACCGACCGGGAACACCAGAGACCCCAGCCGCCTCAGCGGCGATGCGCGAGCTGATCTTGTCGCCCATGACCTCGATGGCTTCGGGAGGAGGTCCGATGAAGGTCACGCCACGAGACGTGATGGCTCGGGCGAAGTCAGTGTTCTCCGAGAAGAAGCCGTACCCAGGGTGCACCGCATCGGCACCTGACCGCTCGATGGCATCCAAGATCGCTTCGGTGTTGAGGTAGCTCTCCGCTGCGGTTTGGCCACCGAGTGCGTAGGCCTCGTCGGCCAACCGAACGTGGAGGGCATCTCGGTCGAGCTCGGAGTACACCGCCACGGTGGCGATGCCCATCTCCTTGCACGTCCGGATGACCCGGACCGCAATCTCGCCTCGGTTCGCGATCAGTACCTTGTTCAACACCCAGATCTTCCCTTCACCCGCTGACCTCCGCACCCTAGAGCACGAGGTGGCTCGAAGGACACTCTCTCACTGGGGTCGACGGGACCGGGGCGGGGTCCTATCGTGAACGAATGGGTGCCGCCCGGTTCACTGACCTTCGACGCTTCGAGCAGCTCGATTCGACCAACACCACCTTGGGCGAGCTGGCCGCGGCGGGAGCACCTGAGGGTGTGGTGGTGGTTGCGGCGTACCAGCGGGCGGGCCGCGGCAGGATGGACCGTCGCTGGGTGGCACCTGCGGGGAGTTCGCTGCTGTGCTCCATCTTGCTCCGCCCAGTGCTCGAGCCGACTTCGCTCCAGCTGATCACGGTCATGGTGGCCTTGAGCGCCAGGGCTGGGCTGCTGGGCCTGTCGCGCAAGGCACCGGAGGTCAAGTGGCCCAACGACCTGCTCTACGAGGGTCGCAAGGTGGGTGGCATCTTGGCCGAGGCGCATCCGAGCGCACCTGGGGGTCGCCCCGGGTCATGTGCGGTGGTGGCAGGTCTTGGCATCAACTTGAGCTTCGAGGGCCCCGAGGGCGTCGGTGGCACGTCGGTGCGAGCAGGAACCGGTGTGGAGCTCTCTGCCGATTCGGTCCTCGCCGGCTTGCTGGCCGAACTCGACCGCCGCTACGACGACCTCGAGCAGCCTGGAGGATCCGAGCGGCTCATCGACGAGTACCGGTCCACCTTGGCCACGCTCGGCCGTGCGGTGGTTGTCCAGACCCCAACTGGAGACGTCGAAGGACGGGCCGAGACCGTCGACGACCGAGGCGCATTGGTGGTGGTCAACGACGATGGTCGCCACACCTTCACCGTGGGAGACGTGGTGCACCTGCGTCCTGGTGCTGGTGGCCATTGAGGTGTGGTTGGCGCCAACGCGCACGTTCGATGGCATCGAGGTCGCCGATGGTTCCTGAGCAGCCTGGGAGCTGATCAACCTGGGAGCACCGTCTTCCAAGGCGACGGAAGGATTGCACACAGAGCCAGTCAGGTGCTGGACCCGAAGCCGTGGCGGTGTCGCTCGGCTGCCGAGGTGACCAGCGCCGTGGGCTTGGCCCTCTCCAGTTGACCTCGGTCGCCTCGTCGGTGACCCCCCGAGGAACCCTGAGTGTCTCCGGGGTCTCAAGTAGGCTTGCACCGCTATGAAACTCCTCGTTACCGGCGGTGCCGGCTTCATTGGTTCGAACTTCGTCCGCTACTGGGTCAAGAACCACCCAGGGGACACCGTCGTGGCCTACGACGTGCTGACCTACGCCGGCAACCTCCCGAACCTCGACGACGTGGCCGATCAGATCACCTTCGTCCAAGGTGACATCGGCGATGAGGCGCTGGCCACCTCGACCATCGCTGACCACGGCATCGACACCATCGTCAACTTCGCTGCGGAGAGCCACAACTCCCTAGCGGTGCTCGACCCCGGACGGTTCTTCCAGACCAACGTGATGGGGACCCAGCGCTTGCTCGAAGCTGCCCGGCACACCGGGGTGGGGCGCTTCCACCACGTCTCGACCTGTGAGGTCTACGGCGACATGGCCCTCGATGACCCCGGCGCATTCTCTGAGTCGAGTCCGTACCGTCCCCGAACGCCCTACAACGCTTCGAAGGCTGGCGGGGACCACGCGGTCAGGGCGTACTCGGAGACCTACGAACTCCCGGTGACCATCACCAACTGCTCGAACAACTACGGGCCGTACCAGTTCCCCGAGAAGGTCATCCCCTACTTCTGCTCCCAGGCGCTCAAGGACCTGCCGCTGCCGATGTACGCCTCGACCGCCAACCGGCGTGAGTGGCTCCACGTCGACGACCACTGCCGAGCGATCGACCTTGTGCTGCACGAGGGAACCGTAGGGGAGACCTACCACGTCGGCAGCGGCGTCGAAGCGTCGGTGGCCGAGATCGCTGCCCTCGTGCTCGAGGGCCTTGGGAAGCCGGCCGACATGACCACCATCGTCCCGGATCGCCCAGGGCATGACCGGCGGTACCTGCTCGACTGCACCAAGCTCCGCACGGAGTTGGGCTGGGAGCCCACCATCAGCTTCGCCGATGGCGTGGCGGCGACGGTGCAGTGGTACGCCGACCACCAGAGCTGGTGGGAGCCCCTGCTCGATCGCGCCCCGGTGCAAGAGCGTGCCTGGGAGGCACGTCCGAAGCAGTCGTAGTGCGCGTCCTCGTCACTGGTGCTGCCGGCCAGCTGGGCCACGACCTCATGGACGTCTTGGCCGGGAGGTTGCCGGTCGGCGCTGACCCTGACTTCGCCGCCGGAAGGCTCCCGAGCGGTGTTGAGGCACTCGGCCTCGATCGCCGGGCGTGCGACCTCACCGACGAAGTGGCCGTGTCCAACTGCGTCGAAGCCTTTCGGCCGGACCTCATCATCCATGCCGCCGCCTACACCGCGGTCGATCGAGCAGAGGACGAGCCCGAGCTGGCCATGACGGTCAATCGAGACGGCTCGGCCCACGTCGCACGAGCCGCGGCGCGCGTCGGGGCGCACCTCGTCGCCGTCTCAACCGACTACGTCTTCGATGGCACGGCCACCGAGCCGTACCTCGAGGAGGCGCCCACCAACCCGCTGTCGGTCTACGGGGCGACGAAGCTGGCCGGTGAGTTGGCGTGTGGACCTTCGGCCACCATTGCCCGCACCTCATGGGTGGTGGGATCTCACGGGCACAACATCGTCAAGACCATCTTGCAGCTCGCCGACAAGGGTACGGCGATGACCTTCGTCGATGACCAGCACGGCTGCCCGACGCTCAGTCCCGACCTCGCCGTGGCCTTGGTGGCCCTCGGGATGCAACGCGAGCCGGGGATCGTCCATGTGACCAACTCCGGTGCCACGACGTGGTTCTCGCTCGCGAGGGCTGTCCTCGAGGCTGCTGGGCACGACCCAGAGATGGTCCAGCCGATCGCCACGAAAGACCGCCTCCCGGCTCCGAAGGCAACGAGGCCGATGTTCTCGGTACTCGATGGCCAGCGTCTCGTGGATCGAGGCATCGGGCCTCTACCGGCTCAATCTGCAGCCATCCGCAGCCTTGTTATGCTCCTGCGGGGCCAACCAGGAGGATCGGCATGAAGAAGTCCACGACGGAGATTCATCCTGAAGTTGTGCGCAAGGTCTCGGTGATCGGCGCTGGGTACGTGGGTCTTCCGACTGCTGCGATCTTGGCCCATTTTGGGCACCAAGTGACCTTGGCTGAACGAGACCCCCGTCGCCTCGACGTCCTCGTTGCTGGTGGATCGCCCATCGTTGAGGAAGGCCTAGAAGAGCTCCTGCAGGCAGGCGTGCAGCGGGGAACGTTGCGCTACGTGGCCGACGCGGCGGAAGCCTCGAAGGACGCTGACGTCATCTTCCTGTGCGTGCCGACACCCCAAGATGACGATGGATCGGCAGATCTCTCCTACGTCGTCGCTGCCGCTGAAGAAATCGGCCCATCGCTGAAGCCAGGCGCCGTCGTCGTGGACAAGTCCACCGTGCCGGTCGGCACGGCTGGGAAGGTCGCCGCTGCCCTCGGACGGAGCGACGTCTCGGTAGTGTCGAACCCTGAGTTCCTTCGTGAGGGAACGGCCGTGGACGACAGTTTTGGTCCGGATCGGATTGTCATCGGTGCCGACCGAGCCGAGGATGCTCGACTCGTCGCGGAACTCTTCAGCGCCAACAACGCACCTGTGGTGATTACCTCCACCGCCACCGCAGAGACCATCAAGTACGCCGCCAACGCGTTCTTGGCAACCAAGCTCAGCTACATCAACGCCATTGCTGGGTTGTGCGAGGCGGTTGGGGCAGACGTCCGGGACTTGATCCTCGGACTTGGGTACGACAAGCGCATTGGGTTCGAGTTCATGAGCCCTGGTCCCGGATGGGGCGGTTCGTGCCTCCCCAAGGACACCCAGGCCTTGCTGTCCATCTCACGTGACCACGGGTACGACTTCGAGTTGCTCGCCGGAGCCATCAAGACGAACGACGCCCAAATTCTTCGGGTCGTTACCAAGATCAAGACGGCGGCAGGTGGGTTGTCTGGGAAGAAGATCGGGATCTGGGGCCTCACCTTCAAGGCGAACACCGATGACCGGCGCTGCTCGCCTGCGATCGACATCCTCCAGCGGTTGGTGGCCGAGGGCGCAGAAGTGATGGCTTTCGACCCCACCGTCGACGCGGGCGCCGAGGACAAGGATCTGCATGGCGCGACCGTGGTTGCTTCGCCGCTCGACGCAGCCCGAGGCGTTGACGCGTTGGCAGTACTGACCGAGTGGGCGCAGTTCAAGGCACCTGACTTTGCGGCACTGGGCGAGGTGATGGGGGCCCGGGCCATCGTCGATGCTCGGAATCTCCTCGACCCCGCAGTCGTGCGTCAGCAAGGGTTCAGCTACACAGGCATTGGTCGCGTGTGAGAGTAGTGATTGCTGGAGGGGCGGGTTTTCTCGGCTCGCACCTCGCTGATGCCCTCGTGGCCCGCGGGGATGAGGTGGTCCTCATCGATGACCTCTCCTCGGGTACCATGGAAAACATCACCCCGCTCATCGAGCGAGGGCACCTGTTCCTTGAGGCAGACATCTCCGCACCATTCGAGGTGCCGGGACAGGTCGATGCGGTGTTGAACATGGCATCGCCTGCCTCTCCTCCGGCATACCTCGCTCACCCGCTTGAGACCTTGGCGGTCGGCAGCGAGGGAACGAGGCGCCTCCTCGACCTAGCCGATGAGCATGGTGCCAGATTCCTCTTGGCGTCCACGTCAGAAATCTACGGTGAGCCTTTGGTGCATCCCCAGCCCGAGAGCTACTGGGGCAACGTGAACTCTGTTGGTCCTCGGAGCGTCTACGACGAAGCAAAGCGCTTCGCGGAGGCGCTCACGATGGCCCACCATCGAACCAAGGGCACCAACGTGGCCATCGTGCGCATCTTCAACACCTACGGTCCTCGCCTCGCTGCCGGAGACGGCAGGGTGGTGTCGAACTTCATCGTCCAAGCGCTCGCCGGAGACCCGCTGACGATCTACGGCGATGGCTCGCAGACGAGGAGCCTGTGCTACGTCGACGATGAGGTCCGCGGCCTGCTCGCACTGCTCGACTCTGAGTTGGTAGGACCAGTGAACATCGGGAACCCCGACGAGCGAACCATCCTCGACCTGGCCCGTGCGGTGCTGGAGGTGACCGGGTCATCCTCGCCCCTCGTGTTCAACCCGCTCCCCACCGACGACCCAACACGACGGTGCCCCGACATCACCCTGGCAACGACGGCGTTGGGCTGGCGGCCCAGCATCAGCCTCGAGGAAGGGCTCGCCCACTCCGTCGAGTACTTTGCATCGTTGTCGCGCGCAGAGGAGAACGGAGGTGGCTGAACCCAAGTTGGAGCCGATCGAGTACCGAAAGTTGACCGTGCTGATTCCGGTTTTCAATGAGCGAGCCACGATCGCCGAGATCCTCCGGCGTGTCCGCCACGTCGACGTCGGTCTCGAACTCGAGGTCATCGTGGTCGATGATGGTTCGAGCGACGGCACGGAGAAGATCTTGCGTACCCTCGAGGACTCGACGGTCCAGGTGCTGGTCCACAAGGTCAACCAAGGCAAGGGCGCTGCGCTGCGCACTGGCCTCGCTGCGGCGACAGGTGACATCGTCTTGGTCCAAGACGCCGACCTCGAGTACGACCCTGAAGACTGGCCCACGCTGCTCAAGCCCATCTTGTCGGGCAAGGCCTACGTCGTCTACGGCAGCCGGTTCACCGGACAGCGCAAGAACATGCTCCCGCTGCACTGGGCGGGGAATCGCCTGCTCTCGCTCATCACCAATGTCTTGTACTCCTCCACCATCTCGGACATGGAGACCTGCTACAAGTGCTTCGACCGGCGGATCATCGAGGGGATGACCATCGTCTCGAACCGCTTCGACTTCGAGCCCGAGATCACCGCCAAGTTGCTCCGCCGGGGGTACCGGGTCTACGAGATCCCGATCAGCTACGCCGGTCGAGAGTTCGATGAGGGCAAGAAGATCACCTGGCGTGATGGCATTGGTGCCATGGGCGCACTCCTCAGGTTCCGGTTCACCAAGGATTTCTAGTGCCTGGTGCTACCAGCCGGGTCGATGCCATCGTCGTGGACTTCCACGCCGGCCCGAGCCTGCACGCCTGCGTGGAGAGCCTGCTCGCCGAGGGTCTCGAGCCGATCGTGGTCGATAATGCCGTTCCCTCGGTCTCGGCGTCATCGCTTGCGGAGTTGGCCCCACGGGTTCACCTGGTGGAGACCGGCGCCAACCTTGGGTACGGCGGCGGCATGAATCGAGGAGTGGCGGCCTGCAGCGGCGAGCTGCTGTTGATCTGCAATCCCGACATCGTGGTGCACCCGGGCGCCGTAGAGGCGTTGGTGGCCACCATGGACGCCCACCTCGAGTGGGGGATCGCGGCCCCGACCATCTTGACCCCCGAGGACGATATCTACCCATCGATCCGTCGCTTCCCGGGGTCCCTCGATGCTGC
>CAINFA010000174.1 GCA_903847955.1 uncultured Actinomycetes bacterium | reverse complement strand
GCTCATCACGACCGCGACGGTCGCGGGGCCCTTCAGGTGCCACTGGGGAGCCGAGATGTGCACGGTGGTGACACCAGGCACGAGCGTCGGCTGGTTGATCAAGTGCAGGAGCAGCTGGCCGTGCTTGACGGCGTGGGGCATGACGGTCTGGAAGGTCACCACCCCGGTGTGCTGGGCGTAGATCGTGACCGGCTCCCAGGTCAAGACGAGGCCGCTCTCGGGCCACGTCGGGCCGAACACCGTGGATCCCCGAGGTGACCACAGGTACACACGGGCCACGTACTCACCGGGGGTGAAGGCATTGGTGTGGTCCGGGCCCAGCTGGTAGCTGGGGGGCTGGTTCGCCGGCGCGGTGTTGCGGATCCGAACGGTGGTGGTGACGTAGGCATTGCTCTGGCCATCGACGGTGACCGACATCGATGAACTCGTGCGGGTGTAGTAGTCGAGCTTGGCGGCCACGCCGCTCTGGACCGCGAGGTGGAAGGTGTTCTCAGGGTTCACCGCATCCAAGGTTCCAGCGGCTCCAAACCGGTTGATGATGCCCTCGTAGTGCGGGATGACGCTGTAGAGCAGGAGGTGACGCTGCTCGACATCGAGGGCGAGCGCCTTGATGAGGCGGGCGACGTCGACGTGCTTGATGTTCAGCTTCTTGACCGCAGCTTGGGCGACGGCAGCGATCTCGTCATGGCGGAGGTCCTGGCTCGGGGTGAGGTTGTCTTGGTAGAGCCGGTGCAAGAGGACTTCTTCGACATTGCCTGAGTTGATGGGTCCCCGAATCTCGGGTACGCGCACGGATCCTGTGAGTTGCAGGAGTGACTTGAGCGCCACCACGTCAACGGCCAACACGCCGTCGACGTGGGCTCCTGTCACCGAGGCGTACATCGAGGTCATGAACCGTCCCGAGAGCGAGAAGTCTCCCGTGGCGTTGACCGACTGCCAGACCGTGGTCGGTTCGAGCGGCCCGAAGACCGCAGCAGTTCCAGCCGGAATGGGCGTCGGTGCCGGGTTGTTGAGCTGAATGGTTCCGACCGACTTGGCGCCATTGACGTCGTAGTGGCCGTTGTTGGTGTGCAGCAGCGCCCAAGACAGCACCTCGCCCTGATCTCGCATCTCGGCGTTGTTCTCGCCGGCGAGGAAGTAGGTCCGGGGTCCGTTGGCACCAAGGAGGTAGCGGGTGTAGACCAAGCCCAAGAACCCTTTGTCCAAGAGCCGGTCGATCCTATGGTCGATAGCGTTGAAGTGCTCACGGGCGGTGGCAATGGGACCAAAGAGGCCGGCCGAGGGTCGGATGAGGCGCTTGAGGTAGATCGCCTGGATGCCGGTGGCCTTGGTGAGCTGGTCGAGGTAGGGGAGTGACACGTAGGTGCCGGCGGAGTACTGCGCCAGGTTGTCGGCGTTGATGATCAGTCCAGCTCCGCCGTGGGCGAGGTTGGCGATGTCGCTCACGAGGGCCTTGGTGCCGTCCACTTGGGTGCCGACGTAGGGGACGACGGAGAACACGTCGAGACCGACTGAACTCGACAACGTAGATGACGCCGAGGTCGCCGCCTGGGCCATGTTCTCAACCGCCACCGCTGCCGCCGTCCGCCCAGCCGGGGTCAGCAGGGCGTCTCGGTTGTCCAAGATGGACTCGAGCTGCCCCTGAGCGCCGTTGATGTCGCGGTGGGCCTTCCACAACGCCCACCCCGCTTGGGCAGCCAAGAGGGTGAGGATGATCACGAAGGCCAGGCTGAGCACCGTGACGAAGCGGCGCTCAGGAAGCTGGAGGACCTTCGAGCGCTTGTTCTTCTTGCGCTTGCGATGGTGGGGGTGCCGGATCCCGTCTTGGTGCCAGGTCCAGTGGCGGTAGCCGTAGCGGAAGGTGTGGAAGCGGTGCTGGTGGTGGTGCTCGTACTTAGGCACAACGTACCCCTAGGCCATCAGCCGTCACTGCCATGGGGGACTAGGCGCCGGCGCCGGTGTCCTGCGTGGCGCCTTCCTCGTCGGCATCCATCACCGGTGGGAGCTCGTTGAGGGGGTCGCGGGTGGGCTTGGTCTCACCGTACCGAGAGCCCGATCCGGACTGGCCGTACCCGTAGCCATAGCCGTAGCCATAGCCATAGCCGTACCCGTACCCGTAGCCGTACCCGTAGCCGTACCGGTAGTAGATGTAGGAGTCCGACTCAGGCGCTCGGTTGAGCACCAACCCAACGACGTTGGCGTCAACTTGGCGAAGCATCTCGTAGGAGCGGGCAGTGTTGCGACGGGTCGAGATGCCAGCGGCGGCGATGAACAACGTGGCGTCGGAGTTTCCAGCCAGCACCAAGGCGTCCGTCACGGGCAGGATCGGCGCAGAGTCCAAGATGACGAGGTCGCAGATCTCGGTCAAACTGCGGATGAGCGAACGGACCTTGGGTCCTGCCAAGAGTTCAGCAGGGTTGGGAGGAATCGGTCCCGACGGCAGCACCCTGAGCGTCTCGTTCCCTTCGACGGTGAACAAGGCATCCTCAAGCTCGGCGTCGCCAAGTAGCACCGAGGTGAGTCCGACCTCGTTGGTGGCACCAAAGAAGTTGTGGATGCGCGGCTTGCGGAGGTCGCAGCCGATGACGATGACGCGTTGACCGGCTGAGGCGATGGTGTACGCCAAGTTCGCCGCAACGGTCGTCTTGCCGTCCGTGGCGGCGGCGGAGGTCACGAGCAGGGTCTTGATGGGCTCGTCGAGCGCCATGAACTGCAGCGACGTCCTGAGTCCTCGGAAGGCCTCAGCGGTGGGCGACTTGGGTTGCTCGGCGGCGACGAGGAAGGACGTCGAGCGGTCCTGCCACTCACGGATCAGCGGGATGAGGCCGATGGTGGCGAAGCCCGGGAAGAGGCGCTCGAAGTCAGCCTTGGTGCGAACCTTGTCGTCGAGGAACTCACGCAGGAGCGCCAGGGCGATGCCAATGACGAGTCCCACCACGAGGGCGAGCAGGGCGTCGGATGCGGGCTTTGGCGAGATTGGGGAGCTCGGGGGTGTGGCCAGGGCGATGAAGCTTCCCGGAGATGCGCCACTTCGAACGTTGATGACCTGCTCGAGGTTCTTGAGCTTCTCGAGCTCACTCGTGACGGCGTTGAGCTGGTTGGAGACAACCCCGTAGCGGGGCTCAAAGCGTTTCAAGGTGCTGAGCTCTGCGATGTAGGCGTTCTGCTGGGCGGTCAGGTTGGCGATCTCGTTGACCACGGCGGCCAACTGGGCTTGGCTGGCGGCCTCCTCACCGGCCTTGATGGTCGTGATGTAGGCGTTACCGAAGGCATTGGCGGTGTTCGCAGCGAGGACCGGGTCACTAGCCGTGACCGAGATCACCAAGATGGGGGTGTTGGCGATGGAGGTGATGCTCGGCACCGGCGCGTCGACCTTGAGCTCATCTCGAACAGCGGTGATCACCGCAGGAGAGGTCATCTTGTAGATCGCGGTGGTGACTTCTTGGACCAACTGGTTGGGCTTCGAGGCGATCTGGAACTTGGCCGTCGCCGTGTACTTCGGAGTCAGGGTCGAGTCGTAGGCGATCATGGCCCCAACGGCGATCAACGCCGCCAAGATCACGGTGAGCTTGCGACGCCAGATGACAGAGACGTAGCTCCGGATGTTGACATCTGAAGGTGAGGTCGAAGCGGCCACGGCGCAAACTCTACCCGCAACCATGCAGAACCTCGGAGCGGGGAGGCTCAGCGGCTGAACGCTGCCTCAGCCGGAGGGGCCTGTGGCAAACTCGAGGCCGTGACGACCTCGGCTCCTCTCACCCAAACGACGCCTGAGCCACCTAAGGGGACGAGCGCGCAAACCTGGGTTCTCCTCGCCATCACCTTCGTCGTCGGTGCGGTCGTGGTGTCGGCTGCAGGCACCCACACTTCGCTCATGCTGGTGCTCGTGCCCATGCTCGTCACCGTGGCCATGCTCTCGCCTAAGAGCTTGCTGTTGATGTTGACGATCTGGATGGCCGAGCTCGGACTGACGCGGCGCCTCATTCCCGGCGGCACCTCTGCGACGTTCTCTGGTGACCCGCTGCTGATCGTCGGCCCTGCGGTGATCATCTTCTTGTTCGTGGTTGCGGCGAACCGTGGAGCGCTGCAGCGACGTACCCCACTCGCCAAGTGGGTCCTCGCCTTCAGCGGTGTCTGCATCCTCGAGGCGCTCAACCCGAGCCAGGGCGGGCTCACCGTCGGTCTAGGTGGCCTGCTGTTCGTGCTCGTGCCGATGCTGGTCTTTTGGATTGGTCGGCAGTTCCTCGACGCTCGCGAAGCAATTCGGATCGTGAGGGTTGTGGCGTGGCTTGGCCTGTTCTCCGCCATCTACGGGCTCTACCAAGAGTTCTCCCACTTCCCGTCGTGGGACCAACGCTGGATCCAATCGAGTGGCTACACCTCGCTCAACATTGGTAGCGACGTGACGCGCGCCTTCGGCTCGGCGTCATCGGCACAGGAGTACGCGGCCTTCCTCGGGCTCTCCCTCGTGGCCTGGCTGGTGCTGCTCAAGGGCGCCAAGCGCTACATGATCATCGTCAACCTGGCGGCGATTGGCACCATCGGGTACGCCTTGTTCTACGAAGCGCAGCGCACCGCCCTCGTGCTGACCGTCATTGGTATGGCGATTGTCATCTCGGCTCGCTTCAAGGTGAAGCCCGTGGGAATGCTCGTGACTGGGGTGGTTGCCGTGGCGCTCCTCGTGACCTTCGCTGGGCGGATCGATACGTCCTCGAGTTGCGCAACGGGGGATACCAAGTGTCAGGCCACCGCACGCAATGGGGTCTTGGCCCACCCCCTGGGCTCGCAGTCGACGCTGTCGGGACACTTGACCGAGACCCGCAAGGGCATTGACTTCGGCATTAGTCATCCACTGGGCAACGGCGTGGGCTCGATCACCTTGGCAGCCGGAAGGTTCAACAGCGCCCGTTCGGCTCGAGGCACGGAGTTCGACCCTGGGAACGCAGGGGCTGGCTTCGGCTGGGTTGGACTCGTGATGTACCCAGTCATCTTGCTCCTCGGCCTACGCACCGCCTACCGCATCGCGATTCGTCGTAACGACACCCTCGGGCTCTTCGCCTTGGGGGCTGTCTCGGTTGACTTGTTCCAGTGGCTCAACGGCGACCTGTACTCGGTGACCTGGCTCGTGTGGCTCTTCTTGGGCTGGGCCGACGCACGAGAGCGTGACCACCTGTTCAACCTCGAGGAGGAGGTCGTCGAGGCGGTACCAGCACCGGTGGTGCAGCACGCTGCCGGGCGCTTCGCGCAGCTCCCTGAGCAGCGCCGCCGGACGACTTGGGCGTGAGCAACTCAGCTGCACCCGAGGTGCGGCCCACCGTGGTGGTGGTGGCCCACGGCATCGATCGACTCGGGCAGGGGATGGAGCGGCTCCACGCTGAGCTGATCCTCCGGCTCAGTGATCGGTACCAGTTCATCGTGGTGGCGGGGTCGATCGATCCCGTCACCGCCGAACGAGCGACGTTCATCAAGGTGACCATCCCCTCGAGGCCCATCCCACTGCGGTTCGCGTGGTTCTACCTCGCTGGCTCCCGAGCGGTGCGCGCACTTGGTGCTGAGACCGGAATTGTCCATAGCTGCGGCGCCATCGTGGCCCAGCGATGCGACGTGGTCAGCGTGCACCTGTGCCAAGCCGCGGTGATCGCGGCTAACGGGGGGCGCCTCGCACCCCGTGGAGCTACCGGGCTCCGCCGGATGAACACGGCACTGCTCAAGTGCATGGCGTTGTGGTCGGAGCGCCGGGCCCTGCGGCCACCGACCGTCTGCGCAGCGGTGTCGGCGCGATGCGCGGCCGAGGTCAGCGCTGCCTACGACGTCGACGTGGTCGTGACCCAAAATGCGGTTGACCCGGCGCACTTCGATGCACGTGGCATCGATCGCGGTGCTGTGCGCGGCGAACTCGGACTGGACCCCGCGGCCCCAGTGGTCTTGATGGTCGGCGGGGATTGGTCGTTGCGGGGCGTGACCATCGTGGTCGACGCCATTGCAGGCCTCGAGGGCGTGGTGCTCGTGGTGGCGGGTCGTGGAGATGCCACGAGCATCGAGCGGCACGCAACCGAGAGAGGATGCGCCGATCGCGTGGTGTTGCTCGGCCCCCGGCACGACCTCGCCGCGTTGTACGCCATGGCAGACGTCTTCGTCGTGGCCTCGGCGTACGAGACGTTCTCATTGGTGCTCGTCGAAGCTGCCCTCGTGGGGACCCCCATCGTCACCACCGATGTGGGCATTGCCCCCGAACTGATCGGTGCCGACGGAGGTTGGATGGTGGAACGAACCTCCGTGGCCGTGCGCGACGGGATCGCATCGGTGCTCGGGAATCCCACCGAAGCTCGGCATCGCTCCGAGGTGGCGTCGCAGCGTGCGCAGCAGTACTCCTACGATCGGCTGGTCGAGGAGGTTGACCGCCTCTACCACCAGGTTGGAGGCCGGAGGTGACTGAAACCAAGGTAGTAGTCGTTGGCCTCGAGACCCTGGCTGTGCGTCCTGGTGGGCTCAATCGCTACGTCGATGGCTACGCCGCAGCCCTCCGACGTGCAGGCCTCAAGGTTGAGGTGGTCGCGCTCGGGGCACCTGGCATCGGCCCAATGGATCAGACGGTCCTCTCGCTCGGGGTGCGCCAGCGCGTCATGCTCATGGCACGAGCGTGGCGCCACCACCGCGACGCGGAGGTGCTCGATGTCCACTTCGCCCTCTACGGCTTGCTACCGGCCCTCCTGCGTCGTCGGAGCACCAGGCTCGTCGTGCACTTCCACGGCCCGTGGGCAGCGGAATCTGCGGTGGAGGGGCAGCGCTCGCTCGGGGTGCGCTGCAAGGCTGCGCTCGAGAAGATGCTGTACCGCAGGGCCCAGACGGTGGTCGTGCTCTCTGAAGCCTTCGGCCAAGAGGTGCAGCATCGGTACGGCGTCCGCAGTGACCGGGTACGGGTCATCCCTGGTGGCGTCGACACCATGCTGTTCAGCCCCGGTGATGCTCAAGATGCCAAGGCGGCCCTCGGGATCGATCCCGAGGTCACGGTGGTGGCGCTCGTCCGTCGTCTCGTCACCCGCATGGGGCACGAGGTCGTCTTCGAGGCACTAGACGCCATGGCGGAGCGCTCCATCCTGCTCGCCGTTGGGGGAGACGGTCCGCTGCGGACCGAGCTCGAAGCGCAGGTGGCACGGCGAGGCCTCGGGGACCGAGTGCGGTTCTTTGGGGCGCTCGAGGATCCCCAGCTCGTCGAGCTCTACCGCGCGGCGACGGTGTCGGTGGTCCCGTCCTTGGCCTACGAAGGGTTCGGTCTCGTTGCCCTCGAGTCACTGGCCACCGCCACGCCGGTGGTGGCATCCAACGTGGGAGGGCTCGAGGCCCTGCTGTCGCCGCTCGACCCTGACAGCGTGGTCGAACCCGGCGACAGTGCCGCGCTCGCTCGGGCGCTCGACCGGATCCTCGATGGCGGAGGGCCGAGTCCCGAGGG
>CAINFA010000173.1 GCA_903847955.1 uncultured Actinomycetes bacterium | reverse complement strand
GGTGGTCATCGTGGGCGATCCCTTCGCCCGACCCATGCTGCGGGCGCTCGTGGAGCGAGAAGCCGAGGGTCGTCCCGTCGAGCTCGGCTCCCTCCGCTCGGTGATCTCAGCTGGAGCGATCTGGTCGGCCGAGGTCAAAGACGGCCTCCGGCAGCGCATGAGCGCCACCTTGACCGATGCCTTGGGCTCCACCGAGGGCGGCACTTACGCCCTGTCGATGGCCAGTCCTGACGCCGGCGCCCAGACGGCCCACTTCTCCTTGGCGGCCACCACCAAGGTGGTCACCGAGGACCACCAGGTGCTCGAACCGGGCTCTGGAACCAAGGGGTTGCTGGCTGCGGCCACCGCCGCCTACGGCTACTACAAGGATCCCGAGAAGTCTGCCCGGACCTTCCTCCGCATCGATGGCGGGAACTACGTCATCACCGGCGACTGGGCCACGGTCGAGGCCGACGGCTCGATCACCTTGCTCGGCCGTGGCTCGAGCTGCATCAACTCTGGCGGCGAGAAGGTCTACGCCGAGGAGGTGGAGGAGGCGGTCAAGCGCCACCCCTTGGTGGAGGACTGCCTGGTGGTGGGGGTGGCCGATGAGCGACTGGGCTCCAAGGTGGTGGCGGTGGTCGGTGTCCCAGGTGAGGTCCCTGAGGAGGCCGAGCTCACCGCCTTCCTGCGGGTGTCCTTGGCGCACTACAAGGTGCCCAAGCAGCTGTGCTTCGTCGAGCGGGTCCAGCGTGCACCCAACGGCAAGGCCGACTACCGCTGGGCACGCTCGGTGGCCGAGGCGGCCTCGAGCCACTGAGGCTCAGGCGCTGAACGTGAGCCCGTCGAAGCGCCCAGAGGTCCGCCAGGCCTCGATGAAGGCGAAGAAGGCCACGGAGCCCTCGGGGTAGCCGCCGGACTGGATGCGCAGCCTCGGGTCACCGAGGTCGCCCTCGTTGTTGTAATAGCCCGGGGTGCAGTCAGGGTCGAAGAGCAGCGGCTCCTCGCCCTCCAAGATCTGGTTGACCCAAGCGGCTTGGGCCGCACCGGTCACCTCAACCTGCGCAGCACCGATGGCCTTGGCGTGGCCCAAGATGGCGGCCAGGGTGGCGCTGGAGTCGACGTAGTTATGGGTGACGTTGGAGATGAGGTTGGCGGCCTGGGAGAAGCCCAGGAGGAACAGGTTGGGGAAGCCATGGACGTGCATGCCGTGGAGGGAGACCATGCCGTCCTCCCAAGCTTGGGACAACGTGACCCCACCACGACCGGTGGTGGAGAAGCCTGCCCGCCGGGCCAGGTCGGTGCCGACTTCGAACCCCGAGGCGAAGATTAGGCAGTCGAGCCGGTAGTGGGTCTCGCCCACGAAGACGCCGTTGGCGTCGGCCCGCTCGACCCCACGACCACCGGTGTCGATGAGGTGGACCGTGGGGAGGTTGTAGCTCTGGAGGTACTCGTCGTGGAAGCAGGGCCGCTTGCACAGCTGGCGATACCACGGCTTGAGCAGCTCGGCGGTGGCGGGGTCCTGGACCAGGGCATCGACCCGGGCCCTGATCTCGGCCATCTTCTCGTCGTCGGAGGCCTCATACGCGGCCCTGCGGGCGGCACGATCGAAGCCGTGGACGGCGAGGCCCTCGACCACCTTGTCCCTGATCCGCTTGGCGATGTCGGTCCAGCCATCGTCGACCAGGTCCACCTCGGTGAACCCACCGGTCTGCAAGGTGGCGAAGTTGGTGAGCCACTCGCCCTGCCAACCTGGCTCGAGCGAGGCGAACCATTCGGGGTCGATCGGGGCGTTGTTGCGCACGTCGATCGAGCTCGGGGTGCGCTGGAAGACGTAGAGCTCGCCCGCAGCCTTGGCCAGGTGGGGGATGGCTTGGACGCCGGTGGCCCCGGTGCCGATGATGCCCACCACCTTGTCGGCCAGGTTGTCCATGGGCTCGCCCTGGCTGGAGCCCCCGGTGTAGCCGTAGTCCCAGCGGCTGGTGTGGAAGCAGTGCCCTTCGAAGTCCTCGATGCCCGAAATCCC
>CAINFA010000172.1 GCA_903847955.1 uncultured Actinomycetes bacterium | reverse complement strand
GTGAACGAGCACTTCAGCACCTTGGTGGCGATGCTGTTCCCTGGCGGCACGGGCAGGCTCATCCTGACCGACCCTGACGACCTGCTCAACACCGGGGTTGAGATCGAGGTGCGTCCCATGGGCCGCAACGTGCGGCGCGTCTCGCTGCTGTCAGGTGGTGAGCGCTCCATGGCCGCCCTGGCCTTCAGCTTCGCCATCTTCCGGAGTCGGCCCTCGCCCTTCTACCTCATGGACGAGGTCGAGGCCGCCCTCGACGACGTCAACCTGCACCGCTTCTTGGGGCTGGTCGAGGAGTTCAGGGACGAGGCCCAGCTCATCATCGTGAGCCACCAGAAGCGCACGATGGAGACCGGCGACGCCCTCTACGGCGTCACCATGGCACCAGGCGGCAGCTCCCAGGTGGTCAGCCAGAAGGTGCTGCGAGAGCGAGACCCTGAGCCGGCCTGAGCCAGCGGCCACTGTGGCCGTGCCAAGTAGGCTTCGGCCGCTATGACCGTGCTCTTGATCCTGCTCGGCGTGGCCCTCCTCGGGGCCATCGCCACCACCGCCGTCGTCCTGCGCCGCCGCAGCGCTGATCGGCCGTCCCTCGAGCGACCGAGTTCACCCCAGGTCACCGAGGCCCCACCGGCAGACTCGCCTCCCACCGAGCTCACCGATGCCCCAGCCCCCCCCGCTGTTGGCGCGCCACCGGCGCCGACCACCACGACGGCGCCTGCTGTGGAGGTGGCCGAGGTTGCACCCCAGGTGGTCGACGAGGAACTCCCCGTCGCCCAGAAGGCGGACGTTCGCACCTCCCTTGGGAGATCGAGGGGCCTGTTCGCCGCGCTGCGCCAGCGCCGGGGTCGCAAGGTCGACGAGGAGACCTGGGAAGACCTCGAAGCCACCTTGCTACGCGCAGACGTTGGGGTCTCGACCACCGAAGCCATCATGGGGGGCCTCAAGGCCAAGCTGGCTGCGGGGGAGATCGACACCACCGACGACATGCTCTCGGCGCTGCGTGAGGACCTCGTGGCTCGACTCTCCTCGGTGCCCGGCGTTGGACAGGACGTCTTGGCGACCAGTCCTGACCCCGAGAAGATCTCGGTGTGGTTGGTCGTGGGCGTCAATGGGGTGGGCAAGACCACCACCATCGGCAAGCTGGCCCACCGTGAGGGTCAGCGGCATCGGCTCCTGCTGGCTGCAGGAGACACCTTTCGAGCCGCGGCCGGCGAGCAACTGTCGCAGTGGGCCGACCGTTCGGCAGCTGAGCTCGTGCGGGGCGAGGCGGGGGGAGATCCCAGCGCCATCGTCTTCGATGCGGTGCAACGGGCCAAGGCTCGGGGGAACGACGTCGTCCTGGCCGACACCGCTGGACGCCTGCACTCCAAGGTCAACCTCATCGAGGAGCTGAAGAAGATCCGTCGGGTGGCCGACAAGGACCCGGGTGTGGTCACCGAGGTCTTGCTCGTCATCGATGCCACCACTGGTCAGAACGCCCTGGCGCAGGCCAAGGAGTTCACGAGCGCGGTCGAGGTGACCGGCATCGTGCTGACCAAGCTCGACGGTTCGGCGAGAGGCGGGGTGGTGGTGGCGATTCAACATGAGCTGGCCTTGCCGGTCCGCTTCATCGGCATCGGGGAGGGCATCGAGGATCTGGTGGCCTTCGAGCCCGTGGCCTTCGTCGACGCCCTGCTCAGCGAGTGAGGTCGGAGCGGTAGCGTGGGGGGTCATGTTCGACGCCCTCTCTGACCGTCTCGAGCGCATCGGCGGGCGCCTCCGGGGCCGTGGCCGCATCAGCCAGGCTGACCTCGACCAGGCGCTCAAGGAGATTCGCACCGCCTTGCTCGAGGCCGACGTCGAGCTGTCGGTGGCTCGCACCTTCTGCGCCAACGTTGCCGCTCGTTGCTCCCAAGAGGCCCTGTCGAAGAGCCTCTCGCCGGGCCAGCAGGTGGTCAAGGCCGTCCACCAAGAGCTGGTCGAGGTCTTGGGAGGCGAGACCCTCAAGCTGACCTTCGCCCCGAAGCCGCCCACGGTCATCTTGCTCGCTGGTCTCCAAGGTGCAGGGAAGACCACCGCCGCGGGGAAGCTGGCGGTGTGGTTCAAGTCCCAAGGCCGCAACCCCATCTTGGTCGGGGCCGACCTGCAGCGACCAGCGGCGGTTGAGCAGCTCCGGGTGCTGTCCGAGCAGGCCGGGGTGGCGTTCTTCTCCGCTGGGGCGAACCCGGTGGCGCTCGCACGGGCTGGTGTCGACGAGGCCGTTCGCTTGGGTCGTGACGTCTGCATCATCGACACGGCCGGTCGGCTCTCGATCGATGGGGCGCTCATGGAGGAGGTGGCCCAGATCTCGGCCGCCACCTCGCCGCACTGCACCTTCCTCGTCATCGACGCCATGACCGGCCAAGACGCGGTGCAGACTGCTCGGAGCTTCCACGAGACCTTGGCGCTCGACGGCGTGATCTTGACCAAGCTCGACGGTGATGCCCGCGGGGGAGCGGCGCTGTCGGTGAAGTACGTGGTGGGCAAGCCGATTGCCTTCGCCTCGACTGGTGAGAAGCTCACCGACCTCGACCTGTTCCACCCTGACC
>CAINFA010000171.1 GCA_903847955.1 uncultured Actinomycetes bacterium | reverse complement strand
CCACCGACGGCGCTGGGGTTCAGTGGGGCATCAGGGACGGTCGAGGGAGTGACCGCGGCACTGACAGCCGCCGTACTGGCACCGGGGTAGCTGTTGGCCGCGACGGTGAAGAGGTACTGGTCGCCGGTGGTAAGCCCCGTGATCACCACCGGACTCGAGGTCCCGGTCGCCGTCTGCCCACCATTGGCCGAGTTGGTCAGGTCCACCGCGGTGACGGTGTAGCTGGTGGCGGGGAACTCGTAGTAGGTCGCCGGTCCATTGAACGACACCGTCGCCGAGGCATTGCCCGGCACCGCCACCGGTGAGGTCGGTGGCCCCGTTGGGCGGTAGACCTGCATCACTGCCGCGGAAGCCGCGTCGGTGTAGTAGACGCTGCCATTGGGGTCAGCCACGACGCTCGTGGCCTCCTCCATGGGGGTCTGAGTGGCCGGACCGTAGGTGTAGAACGCGTAGCCTCCGTTACCCGCCACCGGGAACATGACCCCGCCTGGGGTGACCTCCAAGATGTTGGACACATCGGCGATGTAGAGGTTGCCCTGGGCGTCGTAGTTCAAGCCGAAGGCGAAGCGCAGCGACGTTGAGGTGGGGCTTCCAGGCGTCTGCCGGGGGGTGCCGAAGGAGCCATTGCCCGCCAGCACCGACAGCTGCCCCGAAGGGGTGATCTGGACCACGGTGGTGTAGTCGACCGACACGGCCAGGTTCCCCGAGGCATCGACCGCTAGACCCGTGTTCTCCTCCAAGCCAAAGGAGGACGCTGGGCCACTCGAGGTTGCGGTCAGCGTGGTCTTGGTGGCCAAGGTGTCGGCGTAGACGATGGAGAGCTGGCCTGCGGGGGTGATCTTGACGATGTAGACGTACTGGGTCGAGGTGTAGTTGCAGGCGAGGTAGATGTTGCCCGACGAGTCCTCGGTGATGGCGCTGGGATTGGCCAGCGGAGAGGAGAGGGCAGATCCCGCAACCGGCGCGGCCGTCGAGCCGTTCCCAGCGATGATCGAGAGCGTTCCTGCCGGCGTGATTCGGGTGACGTAGCCAGAGTTATCGGCCTCCAGGACGTCACCATTGGGCTCAACTGCCAGCGCAGCAGGGTTGAGCTCGGTGCTCGTCACCGAACCTGCCTTCGGCGTTCCGCAGAAGCCACCTCGGTCTCCGTTGTAGAGCCCGCCGAACCAACCGACGTACTTGTTGGTGACGTACTCCTTCAGGATCATGCAGTCGTCGACGAAGTAGATATTGCCGTCGGGTGCCACCGCCATGGCCCCTGGGCCGTAGAGACCGGTGAGGTTCCCCGGTCCTTGGGTGAAGTGCTGCGTTGAACCTTGGCCACCAATGTCGCGACTCAGGTAGTTGGTGTTGAACGGCATGGGTGGCACGTAGCTCGAGGCGCTGGTGCTCGAGCCCGAGCCCCCGGTGGACGATCCGCCGCCGCTGGTGGGCGTGGGGGTGGGCTTGGGCTTGGTGGTGGGAGGCGTGGTCGGGGTGGTGGTCGGTGGGGTCGACGGAGGGGTGGTGGGCTTGGTCACCGGGTGCGAGGGAGTGCCACTCGTTGGGGCCTTCGGCGTCGTGGTGGCCGGGTGTGGCGTGGTCGATCGTGCGGTGTCGTTGCCCTGCTTGACCCCAAGGGAGAGGAACACGAAGTTGGCGTTGCGAGCATGGCT
>CAINFA010000170.1 GCA_903847955.1 uncultured Actinomycetes bacterium | reverse complement strand
CTGCGTGGTGATGGCATTGAGGAACTCCTCGAGCAGCTGGCCGTTGTGGCCGAGATCGAAGAGCTCGGGGCGAACCCTGATGCCCGAGGCCGCGGCGCGGTGCTCGAAGCCAACCTCGAAGCGGGCCGTGGCCCAGTGGCGACCGTCATCGTCGAGAACGGGACCCTGCGGGTCGGCGACGCCGTCGTCGCTGGGGCGGCGTGGGGCAAGGTCAAGGCCCTGCTCAACGACAAGGGTGAGCAGGTGAAGTTCGCCGGCCCCTCGACGCCAGTGCAGCTGCTCGGCTTCTCTGAGCCGCCTCAGGCTGGTGACGAGGTCCGGGTGGCCTCTGACCTCACGAGGGCCCGCACCTTGGGTGAGGCCCGCGCCCAGCGCTTCCGGTTGTCGGGGCACAACCCGGTGGCCACCGCTGCTACCGGCGCCAAGTTGGAGGACCTCTTCGAGCAGATCAAGCGTGGAGAGACTGCCACGTTGAACTTGGTGCTCAAGGCCGACGTCCAGGGCTCCCTCGAGGCCTGCACCGAGTCGCTGCGGCGCTTGGAGCGCGAGGACGTCAAGCTGAACTTCGTCCACCGTGGCGTTGGTGGGATCACCGAGAACGACGTGCAGTTGGCCCGGGCGTCGAACGCCACCATCATCGGCTTCAACGTTCGGCCTGATCGGCGGAGCCGAGAGTTGGCCGAGACCTCCGATGTCGACATCAGGACCTACGAGATCATCTACAAGCTGATCGAAGAGATCGAGGCGGCCATGCTCGGCATGCTCGCCCCCGAGTTCGAAGAGGTCGTCACCGGAGACGCTGAAGTTCGGGCCATCTTCAGGGTCCCCAAGATTGGCGCCATCGCCGGCTGCATGGTCACCAACGGCGTCATCACCCGCGGCTCCAAGGTCCGCTTCCTCCGAGAGGGCACCATCATCTGGAAGGGCTCGATCACCTCGCTGCGTCGCTTCAAAGACGACGCACGAGAGGTGGCTGCTGGCTTCGAGTGCGGTATCGGCCTGTCGGACTACCAGGATCTCAAGGAGGGCGACGTCATCGAGACCTACGAAGAGCGAGAGATCCCTCGGACCTAGGCCTCATGGCACGCAACGACCACCGCGGCAAGCCCAAGGGCGGGTACCAACGCACCTTGCGGGTGAACCAGGTCCTCCGCCAGGTGCTGGCCGAAGCCATCGAGCGGCTGCGAGATGCCGACGATCGGCTCTCGATGGTGACGATCACCGATGTGGAGATCGCCCAGGACCTCTCCACCGCCAAGGTGTTCTTCGACTCGTTGTCCGAGGACCAAGCAGCGGCCCTCGAGGAGCGCCGGCTCCAACTCCAGCGTGCGGTGGCCAACGAAGTCACCTTGAAGCGTACGCCGAAGCTCACCTTCGCCCAAGATCCCGCCATCGTTGCGGGGAGCCGGATCGAGGAGCTCCTGCGAGGCCTCCACGAGGAGCCCGACGCCTGATGGCCAAGGCCCAAGATCCTGGGATCAGCGGCCTCGTCGTCATCGACAAGGAGGCCGGTTGGACCTCCCACGACGTCGTGGCCCGCTGTCGTCGCATCTTCGGTCAGCGCCGCATCGGCCATGCGGGAACCTTGGACCCTGACGCAACTGGCGTGCTGTTGGTGGGACTTGGTCGCGCCACGCGCCTGATGCGGTTCTTGACCGAGAAGGACAAGGCCTACCGCTGCGAGGTGGTCTTCGGCACCACCACCTCGACCCTCGATGCCTCTGGCGAGGTGACCGGCACCTTCGAGATGCCCGAGCTCACCCAAGAGGTGGTCGACGCCGCAGCCGAGGGTCTTCGAGGCGACATCTTGCAGATCCCACCGATGGTGTCCGCCATCAAGATTGGCGGGCAGCGTCTGCACGAGTTGGCCCGCCAGGGCATCGAGGTCGAGCGGGCGGCTCGTCCGGTTTCGGTCCACGAGCTCACCTTGTCACCCACCGAGGATCCGCTCGTGTGGGTGATGGAGGCGGTGGTGTCCTCGGGAACCTACGTGCGCGTCCTGGCTGCCGACCTTGGGACGCGGCTCGGTGGGGGAGCGCACCTTCGCAACCTGCGCCGTGAGCGTTCGGGGTCGATGACCGCCGCCATGGCTCGGACCTTGGACCAGCTGGCGGCCGATGCCGAGACCGCTCGGGCTCGCAACGAGGTCCCGCACTCGGTCTTGACCCCCGCCCAAGCCATGCGCGACCTCGATCAGGTCTCTGTGGACACCGAGGTCGTCAAGTTGGTCTCCCGGGGCCTGCCGCTCGATCGTGTGTCCATTGGTGCCCAAGGCACCGGTCCCTTCGCCATCAAAGATGCCGGTGGGAACCTGCTGGCGGTCTACGAGGCGACCGAGACCGATCGCATCAAACCAGCGGTCGTCCTCCACAGCGCGTGAGGTTCGCCGAGCAGGGGTCGAGTCGGGGCCGTCTAACCTTCGTGCCGTGCAGGTAGTCACCCCCGAGACGGCCCAGGTGTCCCATGCGGGCTCGGCCGTCACCATCGGCGCCTATGACGGGCTCCACCTCGGGCACCAGTGGGTGATCGGTTCCCTCAGGGAGCAAGCCGCTGCTCGTGGACTCACCTTGGTGGTGGCCACCTTCGATCGTCACCCGGCGTCGGTACTGCGGCCGGACCACGCCCCCAAGCTGCTGTGCACCCTGGAGGAGAAGATTGCGCTCTTGGCAGAGCTCGGGGTCGAGGTGACGTGCGTGATTCCCTTCGACGAGGAGCGCTCCACGGAGCGTCCCGAGGACTTCGTCGACGAGGTGCTGGTCGAGGCGCTCTCGGCTCGCCTGGTGGTGGTTGGTCAAGATTTCCGATTCGGCCAGGATCGTTCTGGAGATGTCGCCCTCCTCGAGGCGCTCGGCGCCTCAAGGGGTTTCCTGGTCGAGGGCGTGGGCCTGAGCGAGGTGGATGGGCAGAAGATTTCCTCAACTCGGATTCGAGACCTCGTGGCCAAAGGTGACGTCGAGGGTGCAGCGGGCTTGCTCGGCCGAAGCTTCTCGGTGCGTGGAACGGTGGTCCACGGTGATGGTCGAGGTGGCCCCGAGCTGGGGTACCCCACGGCCAACGTGGAGGTAGATGCCACCATGGCCCAACCAGGAGCTGGCATCTACGCCGGCTGGGTCTCGCTCGAAGGTGGTGCACCCCTCATGGCGGCGATCTCGGTGGGACGCCGTCCTACCTTCTACGCCGACGCACCCCCTATCATCGAAGCGCACCTGCTCGACTGGGAGGGTGACTGCTACGGCCAAGGTGCGGTGGTCAGCTTCGTCTCCCGGCTCCGAGATGAGTTGCGGTTCGAGTCCGTCGATGCCCTCATCACGCAGATGGGTGCTGACGTCGAGGCAACTCGGGCACGGCTCCTCGCCTAGGTGAGCGTGCCGCCGAAGTAGGCACCGCCGATCACCACGGCCAAGACGCCGAAGACGGTGAGCAGTGCGAGTTGCCACCTGAGGTTCCAGTGACGAAGGCTCACGATGCACGGCGCAGCCAGCATCGAGACCCGGTGCCAGGAACCTGCCCCCTCAAAGAGCAATCCGAGCACCACCGCTTGGCTGATCATCGAGAGGTAGAGCTCGCCGAGGTCGGTTGCTCCACGGCGGCGGCGGCGCAGCACGGTCACCGCCGATGCGCCGACCACCGCGAGCACCACAATCGCTTGGATGGCCAACCACCGGTAGGTGGTCGTTCCAGCCGTCAGACTGAGCGCATTGGTGCGCTGGGTCAAGAGCTCGAACAGACCCACGCCTGGCCAGCCTGGTGGTCGAGCGCCGGGCTGATTTTGGAGGACGAAGTAGGCGTCGTAGCGATGCACCGCCAACTGGTCGTAGAGCATGAGCGCCAACGGAGCGAGGCAGAAGCTCACTGCCCATGGCACCCGACGGAGCACAGCGCGGGAATCTCGTCCTGCGGTGACCAAAATGCCGAGGGCGAGAGCCGCCCCACTGAACCACGCCGTCGGGTAGCACAGTCCAGCAGCAACGATCAGGAGCGCCGTCAGGCCAAAGTGCAGCTTCGTGGCGGTGAAGGCAGCGAGGATGGTGAGCAAGAGCGCCAGGGAGACCGGGTAGGGGGCGTAGCTGTAGACGCATCCGGGAAACAGGGCGAAGGCACACAGGAGCAGGGTCGCCTGCCGCACGGGCACGGTACGAAGGAAGCATGCCCACAACGCCAAGATGGCGCCGAAGGCTGCGGCGGCTGCCACCACGATGCCAGCTTGGTAGTAGTGCAGCTCCGTGGTAGCCACGAGCACCTTGATGGCCTCGGGGTACCCCGGAAGCCACGCGGCGTGCCCACACCACTCGACCTTGGTGAAGGCGCTCCCGATCCCCGGTGCCCCACAGTGCCCGAAGGTGGTGCCGTGGGCGGCAATCATCGCGTAGCTGTAGGCGTCCCAATGGACGAAGGTTGCGACGTTGAACGACCACGGGACTCGGGCTCCCGTCGAGGTCAGCCCGACGAGCACCCTGGCAACCAACCACGCAAGCAACGACATGGCCAGGCCTACGCGGAGACGTTGACTGGCTGGCGCAGCCCCGTGCCCGGCGCGCTCCATAATCTCGGCATCTGCAAGCGGCGGCAGTTGGACCACGGCGCACCCTAGCGCTCTATGGCTCCCAGCGAGGCCACATGGAGCCCGCTTCGCGCCGGGTACTGCTACCATGGTCTCCCGTCGGACGCCGTTCGACCAGGCGCGCCCGTCTCCGCCCGGAGACCTCCAGTGGTGCGCCGCACACACGCCGAGGTACTTCGCACTATGTCCGATAAGCAGACCATCATCGCCGCTCACCGCAAGCACGAGACCGACACCGGCTCCGCTGAGGTGCAGATCGCGCTGCTGTCTGACCGCATCACCCACCTGACCGAGCACCTGCGCACGCACAAACTCGACCACCACACCCGTCGCGGCCTGATGAAGATCATCGGCAAGCGTCGTCGCCTGCTGGACTACGTCCGCGACAACGACGTCGAGCGCTACCGGACCATCATCGCCGACCTCGGCATTCGGCGCTAAAGATGTAGCACCGGCGTTCGTCGCCGGTCAGCACCACCACCGGCATCGATTCGGGTCGGCTGCCAGTCGCCGATCACCTCAGTGAGGTGGCCGACTACTGGGAACCGGCGGTCGATGCCCTTACCGCAGTATGAGGAGCATCATGGCGAACGCCATTTCCGTTTCAGGTCCGATTTCTCAGACCGACCGCACCCTGTCCTTCGAGACCGGCAAGTTGGCCCAGTTGGCTGACGGCGCCGTCGTTGGTCGCATTGGCGACACCATCATCTTGGTGACCGCCACCGCCGCCCGCAACGTCCGGGAGGGCACCGACTTCTTCCCCTTGACCGTCGACATCGAGGAGCGCGCCTACGCCGCTGGCAAGATCCCGGGCTCGTTCTTCCGCCGGGAGGGCAAGGCTTCGGACCAGGCCATCTTGACCTGCCGACTGATCGACCGACCGCTGCGTCCGTCGTTCCCCGAAGGCTTCCGGAACGAGGTCCACGTGGTGGGCACCGTCTTCGGCGCTGACCAGGAGAACCCCCACGACGTGCTGGCCATCAACACCAGCTCGGCTGCCCTCATGCTGAGTGGCATCCCCTTCGATGGCCCCATCGGGGCGGTGCGAGTGGCGTACTCCACCGAGGGCACCTGGATCCCGCACCCCACCTTCGAGGAGGGTGACGACTCCACCTTCGAGCTGGTCGTGGCCGGTCGGGCCCTGTCGGAGGCCGACGACGCCGAGATCGCCATCATGATGGTCGAGGCCGGTGGCACCGAGCAGTCCTTCGCCTACTACGAGGACGGCGCCCCCAAGGTCACCGAGGAGGTCTTGGCAGAGGGTCTCGAGCAGGCCAAGATCTGGATCGCTGAGTCGATCAAGCTCCAGCGGCAGCTCGTGGCGGCCTACGTGGCCGAGCGCGGCGAGATTGCCCAGATTCCCTTCAACACCTTCACCGACTACGGCGATGACGTGGGCGCCAGGGTCGAAGCGGTGGGCCACGACAAGATCGTCGCCGCCAACAACCACACCCAGAAGGCCGAGCGCAACGCTGCACTCGACGAGGCCACCAAGGAGATCCTGGCCGAGCTCGGAGCAGAGTTCGAGGGTCGTGAGCGGGAGATCAAGGCGGCAGTGAAGTCGCTGACCAAGAAGGTCGTCCGCCGTCGCATCGTCGACGAGGGCATCCGCATCGACGGCCGCAAGGTGGACGAGATTCGACCCCTCAACGCCGAGGTGGACCTGTTCCCGACCGCGCACGGCTCGGCACTGTTCGAGCGGGGCGAGACCCAGGTCGTCAACGTCACCACCTTGGGCATGCCGCGGATGAACCAGATGATCGACACGATCACCCCTGATGAGTTCAAGCGCTACATGCACCACTACAACTTCCCGCCCTTCTCGACGGGTGAGACCGGCTTCATGCGTGGTCCCAAGCGTCGTGAGATCGGCCACGGCCTCCTGGCAGAGCGCGCCCTCTTCCCGGTGGTGCCCTCGCTCGAGGAGTTCCCCTACACCTTGCGTCTGGTCTCTGACGTCATGGCCTCGAACGGCTCGACCTCGATGGCCAGTGTGTGTGGCTCCACCTTGTCGCTGATGGCCGCGGGTGTGCCGATCAAGGCGCCAGTTGCGGGTATTGCCATGGGCCTCGTCTACGACGGCGGCACCTACGTCACCCTGACCGACATCTTGGGCGCCGAAGACGCCTTTGGCGACATGGACTTCAAGGTTGCGGGTACCGCAGATGCAGTGACCGCCTTGCAGCTCGACACCAAGATCGACGGCCTTCCTGCTGACGTGCTGGCCAAGGCGCTGCTGCAGGCCAAGGACGCCCGGCTCAAGATTCTGGACGTGATCACCGCCACCATCCCAGCTCCTCGTGAGGAGGTGGCTGCCTCGGCCCCCAAGATCACGTCCTTCGAGATCCCGATGGACAAGATCGGCGAGGTCATTGGGCCAAAGGGCAAGGTCATCAACGCCCTGCAGCTCGAGACCGGTGCGGACATCGCGGTGGATGACGACGGCATCGTCGGCACGGTCACCATCGGCTCGGTCGATGGAACCGCGGTCGAAGAGGCCAAGCGACGCATCATGCTGATCCTCGACCCGCCGACCGCGGACGTTGGGGCGGTGTACCCCGGCAAGGTGGTCAACCTGACCAAGTTCGGTGCCTTCGTGAACATCCTGCCGGGCCGCGACGGCTTGCTGCACATCTCCAAGTTGTCTTCGCTCGCCGACGGCAAGCGCGTCAACCAGGTGGAGGACGTCTTGAGCCTCGGCCAGGAGATCGAGGTCAAGGTCGACGAGATCGACGCCCAGGGCAAGGTCTCGCTGTCGATCAACGGCGCTCCCGAGCCTGCTCCTCGTGAGCGATCGGACCGAGGTGAGCGCGCAGAGCGTCCAGCCCGTGACCGTGGAGAGCGCCCTGCGGCCGCTGCACCGGCGTCGTCGTTCGAGGATGCCTTCGAGGCCGAGTTGTCTGCTGAGCTCGGCGACCTGGGTCCTGGTGGTCCGGCCAGCCAGAGCGACGGTGGCGACGACCGCCGCCGCAGCCGCAACCGCTCACGTCGTCGGTGAGGTCGTCGGCGCCTGGCTCGCCGACTG
>CAINFA010000169.1 GCA_903847955.1 uncultured Actinomycetes bacterium | reverse complement strand
GCGAAGGAGACCGAGTGCGACTCGGGGAAGCCGAAGTTGGCGAAGGCGGCGAGCGCGTCGTAGATCTGGTCGGCCACCTCGCCCACCACCCCCCGCTCGGCCATCCCGTCGTACAGCCTCGACCGGAGCTTCTCCATGCGAGCGGCGGACCGCTTGGAGGCCATGGCCTGGCGGAGCTCGTCAGCCTGGGCCGCGCTGAACCCCGCGATGGCGACCGCCATCTCCATCAGCTGCTCTTGGAACAGCGGCACCCCAAGGGTCCTCGACAAGATGGGCTCGAGGAGCGGGTGCAGGTACGCCACCGGCTCCTCGCCTCGGCGGCGTCGGATGTAGGGGTTAACGGCATTGCCTTGGATGGGCCCGGGGCGAATCAGCGCCACCTCGATGACGAGGTCGTAGAAGCAGCGCGGGGCAACCCGCGGCAAGGTGGCCATCTGCGCCCGGGATTCAACTTGGAAGATCCCGACGGTGTCCGCCTCGCACAGCAGGTCGTAGACGGCTGGGTCCTGGGGCAACTGGGCGAGGTCGAGCTGCACGTGGTGGTGCGCGGCGATGAGGTCCACCATGCGGTGCAGCGCCTCGAGCATGCCCAGCCCGAGCAGGTCGAACTTCACGAGCCCAATGGCCGCACAGTCCTCCTTATCCCACTGCAGCACGGTGCGGCCAGGCATCCTCCCCCACTCCACCGGGCACACCTCGATGATGGGGCGATCGCAGATCACCATGCCCGCCGAGTGGATCCCGAGATGCCGGGGCCGGTCGAGCAGCTGCTGCGCCAGCTCAGCGACGAGCGGGGGCAGCCCGGAGGCCTCCTCCACCACCACCTCGCCTGGGCCAGGGACGAGCCCCCAAGGGTCGGTGACGGTGCGGAGCACCCCGGGGTCTGCGCCCGACGGCACCACACCGTGCCAGCTGCGGTCCACCCTCGCACCCATGGCTTCGGCATCTGCGGGGCGATGGCCAAGGGCCTTAGCCACATCCCTGATGGCCGACTTGGCGCGGTAGGTGATGACGTTGGCGACCTGGGCGGCGTGCCGGCGGCCGTAGCGCTCGTAGACGTACTGGATGACCTCCTCTCGACGACCCGACTCGATGTCGACGTCGATGTCGGGGGGACCGTCACGGGCCGGGGATAAGAACCGCTCGAAGAAGAGGTGTAGCGCCACCGCGTCGGCGTTGGTGATGCCAAGGGAGAAGCACACCGCGGAGTTGGCGGCCGACCCGCGGCCTTGGCAGTAGATGTTCGACCTCTGGCAGAACTGGGTGATGTCCCAGACCACCAAGAAGTAGCCAGCGAAGCCCAGCTGAGCGATGACCTCAAGCTCGTGGTCGATCTGTGCCCAGGCCCCCTCGACCCGCTCGGCCCCCCGGGGTCCGTAGCGGGCGGTGGCCCCCGCCTCGGTCAGCTCGACGAGGTAGTGCTGCTCGTCGTAGCCCTCTGGCACGGGGAAGTCCGGCAGCGCTGGCGCCACGAGGGACAGGTCGAAGGCGCAGGCATCGCCCAGCTCGGCCGCCCGCTCAACGGCACCGGGGAACCGAGCGAAGCGCCGGGCCTGCTCAGCGGGGCTCCGCAGGCAGGCCATGGGGGCTGCGGGCAGCCAGCCGTCGAGCTCCTCGAGGGTCCGTCTCGAGCGGATGGCGGCCAAGGTGGTGGCGAGGGGGAAGCTGGCAGCGGTGGCGTAGTGGACGTTGTTGGTGGCCACCACCTCCACCCCGGCGTGGGCTGCCACGGTGGCCAAGGCATCGTTGCGAGCAGCATCGAGGGGATCCCCGTGGTCCCATAGCTCAACCGCGAGCTGGTCCCGACCGAAGGCCTCGATGAGCTGGTCGAGCGATCGTCGCGCCGCCCGAGGACCCTCGGCCAGCAGCGCCCTCGTGACCGGACCCTTGCGACAGCCGGTCAGCACCTGCCAGGTGCCTCGGTGTCCTGCGGCGAGGTTGGCCAAGCTGAGCGAGAGCTCTCCCTTGCTCCCCCGTGCGAGGTGGGCCTCGGCCAAGGTCGAGGCCAGCCGGGCGTAGCCGTCAGGACCCCGCGCCAGCAGCACCAGGTGGTCGCCGCCAGGGTCTGGCACGCCGGTACGAGGCGAGCCCTCCCCCATGGTGACCTCGACGCCGAAGACCGTGGGGAGTCCGAGGGTGCGGGCCACCTGGGCGAAGCGCACCACGCCGTAGAGGCCATTGTGGTCGGTCAGTGCCAGCGCGGAGAGGCCGAGGCGTTGGGCTTCGGCCACCAGCTCCTCGGGCTCGCTGGCCCCGTCGAGGAAGCTGAAGCCCGAGTGGACGTGGAGCTCGGCGTAGCGAACCATCAGTCGTAGAGCGCGTCGAGGAACCAGCGACCCGTCGCCCAGCCGAGCAGCAGCGCCACTTGGTCAGTGGTGACCACCTGGAGACGGGCTCGGCGCTGCCCGGTCGACCACCACCGTTCGGTCAAGGGCCAGGGGCCAGCCCAAGCACCCACCTCCACGAAGGGATCCCCGCCGATCGAGCACCGCGCTGGCCGACGGCTCAACAGGCCACGGGCCGTCACGATGACCTCCACCCCCTCGGCATCGCAGAGCACTGCGGGGATGGGTCGAGCGAGGACCGAGCTCGGTGAGGGGGCGGGCAGCCCTCCAGGCCAAGGGGCCCCGAGGTGCTCCTCGGCAACCGGTTCGCTCCCCCACGGGACGAGCACCCCTCGAGCGGAAGGATCACGCGCACCCCGCTGGCGGGCGACGAGCACCTTGTCTGACCCCAACTTGGCCTGCAGCCGGATGGCCGCTTGCGCAGCCCGCTGCTGGCCGGCATCTGCTCCTCCGTAGAAGTCCGGCTGTGCGGGCATCGCCTCAGACCGCCCCACCACCTGCCGAAGACGTCGGAGCACCGCGGGATCACGCAGTCCGGCCAGCTCACCACTGTGCCCCGTTGCCACCCGATGACACAGCAGCGCATCAGGACCAAAGCGTTCGTGGAGCCGCCCAGGGTCGAGCCGGGCCAGCTGGCCGAGGGTCCTGACACCGAGGCGGGCCAAGGTCCCTGTCAGCTCATCGCGGCCGAGCACCTCAAGGGGTAGTGCAGCGAGGAACCCAGAGAGCTCGGCATCGGGAACGACCAACCCTGCCCTCGCTGCCTGTAAGGCACCGAAGAGCCCCGGGGCCACGCCCACCTGCACCTCGTGTCCGAGCTGCCGCACCCCAGTAACGAGACGACCAACCACCGCCGCCTCGCCGCCGAGCAACCGGCTCGGCCCTCGGGCCGGGATGGTGCAGATGCCCAGCCGGACCGGCGTCACCCACGGGCAGAGCTCTTCAACCACCTCGAGCACCGCGGCGAAGTGTCGAACCTCGACCCCGCGCTCTCCCTCGTCGAGCAACTGAGGACAGCAGATGGCGACGAGCCGCTCCACCTCAAGAGGCACCTTGCACTCGATGCGCACCAAGGCCGGCGGGGAGCTGCAACGACAACCGTTCGCCCCGATCTGCGCCGCGACGACCGGTGACCTCGACCTCGACCTCTCGAGACACGAGGTGCCCATGGCCCCCCCCCACCCCTCGCCACCTCGAAGCGCACAGCGACAGCTCGAGCTCAGGGCCAAGCGGCCACGGTCGAGGGGTGCTGCAAGCGACCACCAGTACCGACTTGCGCTCGCGTGCCTTGCTCATGAGGTGTCGGGCCACGGTGTGGCTCACCACCCCTGAGGGTCGCACGAGGACCAGGTCAACCCCATCGAAGAGCTCTGCGGCCGCCGTGGCCCAGTCCCCACCCGCATCGGGGATGAAGACCACCCGCCGCAGGTCGAGCCCGAGCTCCGCCATCGCTGAGATGCCCGGATCCGCCAACCCCACCACCCCGCACCAGTGACCAGCAGCGGAGGCCGCGCTCAGCATGCTGAGCGACAGCGTCCGAACCCCTCGTCCGGCTGGTCCACGCACCACGGTGGTGGTCCCCCGCCGCAGGGCGCGATCAGGGAAGAGGGCCTCGAGCGCCGGGGCCACGGGGATGAGTCGGGAGGATGCCGCGACCAACGGGCGAACCCGGCCAGCCAGTGCCGCAGGGATGGCGGGTCGAGTGGAGGCTCGGGGAGGGACAGAAGCGAACATACGTTCGTATCCTACTCACGCCTCGGACCCCTCGCTCCCGGGCCTGAGCGGCCTCGTCTCAGGCCATAGGCTGGAGCGATGGCCGTCGGAGCATCCCAGCAGGTACCCCGGTGAGCGCCGCCACCCGGACCGGGGCACGACCTCGTGGCTACGTGCTGTGGGTCGTTGGAAGCATCGTGGGGTCCCTTGGAATCGTGGGCCTGCTGGGCGTGGCCATCGGTGCCCTCGTCCGGGGACAGTCCCTCGGCACCTCCTCCACTGCCACCACCCTTGCGCTCCTCGCCGCCGTTCTCGGTGGGATCGCCCTCGGGCTCATCTCCGCCGTCCTGCTGACTCGCCGGGGGTGGCCGAGGATCAAAGCCGCGCTGGCTGGCGAGCTGCTGACCCTCCTCGCCGCTGGTCTGCTCGTCGCCCTCGGACTCCAGCAGAGCGCCGGCTGACCTGCAGGGCTACTCGAAGACCGCGTAGGCCTCGAGGAGGTCGAGGGCCCCTCGATCCCCGCCGCAGTGCACCTCTGCTGTGCGACCCGACAGCTTGAGGAGCACCTCCCCAGGCTCTCCGCTGATCCGAGCATCGGCACCATGGGCGGCCTCGGCGAGTACCGACCGAGGCGTGAAGGTCAGCCGCCAACACCACGGTGCGCTCTCGAGCGCAACGCTCTGGCCAGCCCAACCCTGCTGTGCATGCTCGAAGGCTTCGCTCGACATGAACCAGCACAACTCGTCGATGCCATCGATGCTCAGCGCAGCCGGCATCGGGCTCACCACGCCGATTGCACGCTCGACGTCCACCCGGTGGACGAGGACCTCGAGCGCCATCCGCCGGTACCAAAAGGCGATGCTCTGATCCTCGGCCATGAAGGTGCAGGTGTGGTCCTCGTAGCCGTGGTGGCTCAGCTGACGCTGTAGCTCATCAGACCACCACGCCACGTCGTCGAGGAGATCGGCCGGAACTTGGTCGGCGATCACCCGCCAGAGCTCCTCCTCGGGGAAGGCGCCGAGCTCGAGCACCACCGTCTTGTGCTGGAACACGTTGCGCAGGTGGTGCAGTACGTCCGCCACCGTCCACCCCGGGCAGCTCGGCACCGCAGCAGACAGGTCCGTCGCCGCTGCCGCCAAGAGCAGGTCGAGCTCTTGGCGCCAGTGGTCGAGGTACTGCGCCCGACTGAGCCGAGTGCCAGCGATCGACCGAAGTGCCATCGGACAAGGTTAGATGCCCCGCCTAGGCTCCGCCGGGGCCGAGCGGGCACCCGTAGTGGAAGACTGCACCCATGTGCGGACGCATCGCCCTGTACACCCCGCCCAGCAGGTTCGCTACCTACCTCGACGCGTCCCTCGGCGCGGCCTACGAAGCTGCCGCCGATCCGCCCAGTTGGAACCTCCCTCCCACCTTGCACCTCCCTGGGGCGCTCAACGCACCAAACGGCCAAGGGCGGGTCCTCAGCCGCTTCCGCTGGGGCCTCCTGCCGGTGTGGGCCAAGGACCTCTCGTTCTCCAACCGCACCTTCAACGCCCGAGCCGAGACCGTGGCCGAGAAGCCCTCCTTCCGCTCGGCGTTCAAGAGCCGACACCTCCTCCTCCCCATCGATGGCTACTACGAGTGGTCCACCTTGGGCCCGGTGCGCAAGCAACCGCACTACATCACCCGAGCAGACGGCCAGCCACTGGTCTGCGCCGGGTTGTGGGAGGAGTGGAGGGATCCCACTGCACCCGAGGGCACCTCGGGGATCATCCGCAGCTGCACCATCATCACCACCGCCGCCAATGCCGACGTCGGCCACCTCCATGACCGCATACCCGTCGTCCTCGACCCCGAGCACTTCGAGGAATGGCTGGACGTCGAGGGGACAGACAAGGAGCGCTTCCTCGCCATGTGCGCTCCGGCCCCACAAGGCACCTTGGTCCACCACCCGGTCTCGAAGGCGGTCGGAGCAGTGCGCAACGATGGCCCTGAGCTCATCGAGCCGGTGGCAGACGAAGGTGCGCTGCTCTAGGAGGCTTCGATGCCCGCCGTGCCCTCGAGGAGGAGGCGGGCGTAGAGCGAAGGGGTGATGTTGCGCCCAGTCAACACCACCGCCGTGAGCCCGGCGGGCGCAATGGCACCACTTCGGATCGCTGCGATGCCCACCGCGGCGGAGCCCTCGAGGAGCAGGCCGGCACTGGTGAACCCCCACGCCACGGCCTGGGCGATCTCCTCTTCGGTCACGGTCACCATCTGGTCGAGGTGCTCCGCCAAGATGGTGAAGGTCACCGACCCCGCCTCGACGCCTCCCGCCAAACCATCGGCCACCGTCTCACCCACCTCGACGTCGAGGATCTCGCCCGCGACGAGCGCAGCGGCCATGGCGGCGTTGACCCTCGGCTGGACGCCGATGACCTCGACGCCACTGCCGGCCAAGCCGAGGGCGATCCCTGAGGCCAGTCCGCCACCACCAACGGGCACCACCACCCTCGCAAGGCCGGGCAGCTGCTGGAGCAGCTCAGCGGCGATGGTGGCTTGACCGGCGATGACGTGCGGGTCGTTGTAGGCGGAGATGAACCTGGCCCCGATCTGCTCGGCATGGGCGAGGGCGAAGGCTTCTGCCTCGGGGTAGGTCGCCCCCTCTTGCACCAAGGTCACCCCGGTGGCTCGCAGCTTGGCCACCTTGGCCGCCGAAGCGGTCCTCGGCACGACGACGGTTGCCGGGGCGCCGAGCAGCCCCGCCGCGTAGGCTAACCCAAGGCCGTGATTCCCTGCCGAGGCGGTGACAACTTGTCCTGTCTCGCCTCCACCTTGCGCGGCGGCGACCGCCGCCAGCGCGCCTCGAACCTTGAACGATCCGGTCGGCAACTCGAACTCGATCTTGGCGTGGAGCCCCTCGCCAAGCCCGCTGAGCTCGGCGGTTCGGGTCACCGGCAGGTAGCGACGCACCGCCTCGAGCGCGGCATGCAGCGCAGCACGTGAGGGCACCTCGACCTGTCGCACGCCATTGTGCGGCACCACGTCGTCAGACACCTGCCCAGTGTCCCATGTTCCGGCGCTCCACGCGGGGCTCGCTGTAGCGTTCAGAGATGGAGCAACGACGCTGATGGCCCTTGAGAGCACCGCGCTCGCCGCCCTCGTCGTGGCAGCCAGTTCGTTCATCGTGACCAACGTCGACAACGCCATGGTCGGCACTGCTCAACTGGCCGCCGCACCGACCAAACGGGTCCCCAAGGTGCGCAATGGGCAGTTCGCGGCGGCCGTCATCCTGATTGCCGCCAGCCTCGGGCTTGCGACCGCCCTCGAGGAGATTCCAGCCTGGGCCATCGGCCTCCTGGGGCTCCTCCCGCTCTACGTCGGCATTCGAGGGATGGTGGACCTCGTTCGCCGTCGCCCCGCCGAGGAGCGGAAGGCCGCCATGGCCGCCGGCTTCGTGAGCGCCATGGTGCTCATGATCTCCATCAGCGGGGACAACCTCGCGGTCTACGTCGCCGTGTTCCGAGCCGCCAGCACCCAGCATCGCATCGAGCTGTTGGTGCTGTGGGTCATCTTGAGCGCCCTCATGGTCTGGTGCTCGGTGCTCTTGGCCCGCCATGCGCGGGTCCAGCGGCTGGCTGACCGCACCGCGCACCTCATCCTGCCCTTCCTCTACGTGGCGCTGGCCGTGCTCATCTTCCTCTCGTCTGGGCTCATCTAACGCTCAGCAACGCCCTCGGCCACCGCCAAGTGCCGTGGTACCTTCGGGCGAGGTCTCTTGGGGGAGACCGCGCCGGAGGAGTGACTGTGCACCGCAAGATCATCGCCCGCCTCGTCGCCTCGGCGACCGTGCTGCTCGGCGCAGCCAGCGTGAGTGGGGCGACCTCGCCGCTCCCGAGTCCGGGGTCGGCCCCTCAGGTCAAGGCGCTCGTGGCCGCCTCCACGAAAATCACGAGCCTCCCAAGCAACCTCGACCCGGCGCTGTCCAACGTGTCGAACGACGTCACCGGGTCGTTCCTCAAGGTGTCCCAGTCGGGCTGCTCGAACTTCGCCTCGCCGTGCACCTTCGGCGACCAGAAGTCGAAGAAGGTCATCGTGCTCTTCGGTGACTCCCACGCGCTGATGTGGAGCTTGGCGGTGTCACCCATCGCCGCCTCCTTGGACTACAAGGTGGACGAGTTCTGGTACCCGGGCTGCCCAGCGGCCGAACTCACGGTGCTCAACCAGTTCACCGACGTCACCAACACACCGTGCAACACCTGGCGGACCAACGTCTTCGCTGCCATCAAGAAGCTGAGCCCAATCGCCGTCATCGTCTCGGAGCGCACCACCAACGTCGAGGCTCCCAACGGATCCGAGATCACCCCGAGCCAGTGGCTTCCCGCCCTCGAGGCCACCATCGCAGCTCTGCACACGACCAAGACCAAGGTCGTCGTGATCGGCGACGTGCCCGAGTTCAACTTCCCCATGCCCGAGTGCCTGGCGCTGCACCCGACCGCCATCCAGCTGTGCGCGACGGCGGAGAGCAACCCCATCCCTGCCAACCAAGACCTCTCGACCACCGAAGCGCAGGCCGCCGCGGCCGAGCGTGTCGGCTTCATCAACCCCGACCCTTGGCTGTGCGCCACGCCGACGGCATGCTCACCGGTGGTGGGCACCTACGTCACCTACTACGACCAGACCCACGTCAGCGCCACCTACGCCGCCTACTTGTCCGGCGTCATGGGTACGGCGTTGAAGCCTCTGCTCTAGCGCTCAGCCCTCGAGGGTCGGCAGGTTCGACCGGCGGAAGACCACCTTGGCCACCGAGGAGAAGTCCTCGCCTCCTGAGCCATTGTCGACCGCGGCGCGATGGAAGTCCTTGGCATGGGCGGTGAAGGCGGTTGCCACCTGCTGCGTGGCAGCCCAGGCCAGCGCCAAGTCGAGGTCCTTGAGCATCCAACGAGTGGCGAATCCGGGGGCCCAGCCCTTGGTCGCCGGCGAGTGCTCAAGGACGCCCGGGACCGGGAAGCGAGTCTGCAATGCCACGCAGTTGCCGCTCGAGGCCTCGATCACCTCCACCAACCGCTCGAGGTCCGCACCCGAGGCCACCGCCAGGGCCGCGGCTTCGCTCACCGCCACCATTTGCGCGGCGTAGATGAGGTTGTTGCAGAGCTTGACTACCTGGCCCATCCCCGGTCCCCCTACGTGGACCACGGTGGAGGCGACGGCACCGAGCACCGGACGGACCTCGTCGAGCACCGCGGCATCGCCACCGACCATGACGGTCAGCGTGCCGGCTTCGGCCCCGATGGTCCCACCCGACAAGGGCGCGTCGAGGTAGCGAGCACCGGTGGCGGCCACCCGCTCGTGCAGCTCGCGCTCAACCTCGGGATCGATGGTCGAGCAGTCGAGCACGATCGTTCCTGCACCGAGTCCGGGAAGCAGATCGCTGACCACCTGATCAACGTCGCTCGAGGTGGGCACGCAGATGCACAGCACCGACACCGAGCGAGCCAACGCTGCGAGGTCCTCGGTGGCGGTTGCCCCCAAGGCCACCGCCGCTTCGATAGGCCCTCGACTGCGAGAGGCCACCTTGAGGTCGTAGCCGGCACGACAGAGGTTGGCCACCATGGGCGCCCCCATGGCGCCAAGGCCGATGTACCCAACCGTGGGGCGTTGCTCAGACGACACTGGACAGTCCTCCATCGAGGTTGATGCCGACTCCGGAGAGGTAGCCAGCGAGGGGCGACAGCAGGAAGGCGCCGAGGTCGGCGAACTCCTCGGCTCGACCCATGCGGCCGAGCGGGATGCCCATGGCCGAGACCAACTGGTGCTCGAGCTCGTCAGCACTGAGACCTTGGAGTTCTGCCGCTCGGCGCCACTGCCCCGACGCCACGAAGCCGATCAGGATGGCGTTGACCCGGATGCCTCGTGGACCGAGGTCCTTCGAAGCCGCCTTGGTGAAGGCCAGACCAGCGGCCCGAGAGATGGCCGTCGGGCTCGAGGAGGCGCCAGGGTGCTTCCCAGAGATGGCCAGCACGTTGAGGATGGCACCACCGCTGACGGCGAGCGCGGGGGTGAACAGCCTGGTCGTTCGGATGGCGGCGAAGAGCTTCAGGTCGAGGTCGGCCTGCCACTGCTCGTCGCTGACGTGGTCGATCTGCTGAGCCGCGGCATGCCCGGCGTTGTTCACGAGGCCGTCCACCTGGCCGAAGCGCTCGAGCACCGAGGCGGCGAAGCGCTCGAGGTGGGAGGCGTCGCTGACGTCACAGACCTCGGCCAGGACCGAGCCTCCCGCTCCGGCGAGCTCCTCGGCGGCCCGTGCCACCCGCTCGAGGCTCCGGCTGCAGATGGCCACCGAGGCACCCTCTGCCACCAGCCGCTGGGCCAAGGCGAAGCCGAGCCCATCGGTGCCCCCGGTGATGACGATGGTCTTGGCGTCGAGCTCGAGGTTCACGGTGCCGCCTTGGTGAACCGGAAGACCCTGATGGTCCGGTCCGTGCGACCACGGTAGGCCCGGTAGGTCACCACCGCCTCTTCGAAGTTGGCCCACACTCGGTCACGGTCAGTCCCCTCGAGCAACTGCGCGTGCGCGGGAATCTGTTGCCCCTTGATGGTCACCGTGGCAGAGGGGTGGGCGAGCAAGTTGGTCGACCAGGCCGGGTGGCGCTGCTGGCCGAAGTTCGAACCCACCACGCAGATGTCCTCCCCGTCAGGGAGGTAGGTCATGGGTGTGGTGCGCTCGAGACCGCTCTTGGCCCCGGTGGTGGTGAGCAGCATCATGGGGGTTCCCAGGGGGCCGAGCACCGTGCGCCGACCGCCCGAGGCCTCGAGCACCTTGCGGTCGAGGGGCACGAGGGACCGAATGGTCCACGAGCCGAGCCCGGTAGAGGCGAATCGGTGCCCGAGCCGAGCCACCGCGTTGGCCGTACCCCAGCGGCCATCGGGGAAGGCGCAGCGGCTGAAGTCGAGCTCGTTCACCGAAGGAACGGTACTCCCCCGACCGCCCGTGGCGGCGAGTTGGTCGAGCAGCCGGGCCGCGTCTCGTGGATGGCGCAAGTGCAGTACCTCGGCCTGGTCGAAGCGACCCTCTGCGATCGCCTGCGCGTACTGGTCCTGGTAGCGACGGTGCTGGGTGATCGACCACAAGATGATGTTCTCCTTGGGGTCGAGCCGGACGAGGTTCCTCACCGACTCGCGGTTCCCGTTCCACAACTCGGCGCGACCCACGAGCCTCCTCGCCGTGCGAGCGAGGATCCTCGGGACAACCACCCAGCGGGGGTAGTCGAGCCAGAGCACCGTGTCGGCCCGGGGCCACAGCGTGCTCGACAGTGCCCGTTGGTAGTTCCCGTCGGCCACCCAAGGTTCAGTGGCCGTGGCAGCAGCCGTGGCTGCAATGAAGCTGGCGTCGTCGAGCCCAACCCAGCCGGGCTGGTGGTAGAGCGCGTCGAGCTCCACGTGACGGGCGCCGAGGAGATCTGCGACCGACCGGGCCAAGGTGGTCTTGCCGCTCCCCGAGTTCCCCACCACCACGACCCGCCGCACACCGCACCCCCACCGCAATGCTACGTCGGCTCGGCGCGCCATCACTATACCGTCCAGACGGTATAGTTTTCACCATGGGGAAGGCAGCCACCACGAGGGAGCGGATCCTGCTCGCGGCCGAGGAGGTCGTGCTGCGCGACGGCGTGGCCAAGCTCACCCTCGAGGCCACCGCCGCCTGTGCGGGGCTCTCCAAGGGCGGGGTGCTCTACCACTTCGGCTCTCGGGACCTGCTCGTCACCGCCATGGTTGAACGCCTCGTGGCCAGCTTCCACGACGAGCTCGACGAGGCCACCCACGGTGAGACCGGCCCGGGCACCTTGGCTCGGAGCTACGTGCGTGCCAGCTTCTCGACCGGCGGCCCCGACGCTGACCGCCAGCGTGGCCTGGGGGCAGCACTCTTGGCCGCCATGGCAGCCCAGCCGGCCCTGCTCGAACCCCTGCGTCAGGACTTCGACTTCCTCCAAGCCCAGCTCGACGCCGATGGCATCGACCCGGTGGAGGCTGCCATCGCCCGGCTGGCGTCCGACGGCATCTGGTTGGCTGAGCTCTTCGGCTTCGCCGACCTGTCCCCTGCGGCACGTGCCCACGTGCGCGACCGCCTGCTCTCACGGCTTGGGGTACCGCAGTGACCGCGGCCAAGAAGTTCGACATCCACAGCGCCGAGGGCCGCGCCCGGGCAGATCGCCTCGTGCTGACCCTGGCGATCACCGTGTTCATTGAGTGGCTGAGCGCAGGTGCCTTCTTGCCCTTGTTCCCCGTCTACCTGACCAACCACGGCGCCTCAGGTGCGGTCATTGGGCTCACCATGGGCTCGTTCTTCGTCGCCGGGGTCTTCTTCCAGTACCCCGCAGGCCAGCTGGCCGACCGCACCAGCCGCCGCAAGGTGCTCATCGGCGGCCAGGTCCTGTACGCCATTGCCACCGCTGGCTACCTCGTGACCACCGCGCCTGGCGCCATCATCGCCCTGCGCTTCACCCAGGGCATCGGCGCGGGCGCCTCAGAGGTGGCGGCGCTGTCGATCGTGGCCACCGTGGTTGCCCCCCAACGCCGAGGTAGGGCCTTCTCCACCATCTACGGTGCGCAGCTGTCGGGCACGGTCGTGGGCCCCCTCATCGGTGCGGTCTTCGGCCTGGCCCACATGCGCGCACTGTTCGTGGTGACGGCGGTGATGAGCGTGGTGGCCACCATTCCCGTCCTGCTGCGACCCGAGCTGAGCCACCAAGATCCCTCCACCGCCCACCGCCAACGCGGTCCGCGCCAGCGGCTGGTGGTACCCAAGGCCGCCATCGGCGCGCTGTTCGTGGCCGGGGCGCTCGGGCTCGTGATCGGTGTCTACGACTCCTCGTGGAGCTTGCTGCTCCACGCTCGAGGCGCGTCGAACGCGGTCATCAACCTCTCGTGGGTGCTGTTCTCTCTGCCCTTCGTGGCCGCCACGAGGCCCGCTGGCTGGCTGGCAGACCATCGAGACCGCAAGGTTCTGGCCATCGGCGCGGTGCTCCTCGAGGTGAGCTTCTGCATGACCTACCCCTTCGTGGCCTCGGTGGTCCTGCTGCTCGTCCTTGGGGCAGTTGAAGCGACGGTGCTGGCCACCGCACTTCCCTCCGCGCAGTCGATGCTGACCGAGCACGTCGCCGAAGGCCAGCAGGGACGCATCCAAGGGCTCTACAGCACCTGCCAGATGGCTGCGACGGCGGTCGCCGCCATGGCGGCAGGGAGCTTGTTCTCCATCAGGATCTGGCTGCCCTTCGTCACCATGGCCGCCGTTGCCCTCGTCTTCGTGCTGGCGATCGCGTACAGCTGGCGCGGCGTCAACGGTCACGTCCAGCGCGCAGCGACCTCGCCGGCGGCTCCAACACCCGACGACGCCGTCGAGGCAGGACCGGTTGGGACCTCGAGCTAGACCCGGGCGTCGATGACCAACTCGACGGTCTCCATCTGCACCTCGGCACCGTCACGGTCGGAGAACGCCACCTCAGAGAACCCTGCGGCCTCGAGCCAGGTGGTCCACTCCACCAAGGTTGGCAGCCGGACGAAGTAGTTGCTCCGCCGCACCTGCCCATCGCGCAGCACACGGCGAGCGGTCTCGAGCCGACCGAGCAGTGGGTTGAACTGCGACCGGTCGATCAAGACATCCGGCCCACGCTCGACCACCGCGGTGGTCCCACCAGCCTCAAGGGAGTGCACCACGCCGTCGTGGTGCAACGTATCGATCAGCAACTGCCCCCCGGGGCCGAGCAGGTGTGAGAAGCGGTCCAAGATCGACCGGTTAGTGGCGTCGTCGAAGTAGCCGAAGGAGTTGAACCAGCACACCACGGCGTCGAAGGGGCCTTGGACCTCGAGGTTCCGCAGGTCGCCGACATCCAGGGTGGCTGCTGCCAATCCATGGGCTTGGCTGCGGCCCATCTCGATGAAAGCCTCGCAGCGGTCGACGCCGACCACGTCGTACCCAAGCAGGGCCAGGCGGTGCGCGAGGCGTCCGGTGCCACAGGGGGCATCGAGGAGACGTC
Source organism: uncultured Actinomycetes bacterium (assembly GCA_903847955.1). Taxonomy (GTDB): domain Bacteria; phylum Actinomycetota; class Acidimicrobiia; order Acidimicrobiales; family RAAP-2; genus CAINFA01. The sequence goes on along the minus strand of CAINFA010000169.1, from coordinate 10,917 downwards.
CTTCGGTGACCGCCAGGCGACTGCAGATCTCCTCGACATCTGCTTCAGCCTGCGCGTCGGTGAGGTAGTCGGCGTGGAAGTGCAGGTAGTCGGGCCCGAAGATCTCCTCGAGGTCGAAAGGAACTGGCGGCATGACCTCAGGCTACGCCGACGGCGCCAGTGCACCACGGGACCCCGGACGCGCTCGAGCGGCGCCTCTTCAGTGAGGCGCCGCTCGAGTGCAGGGACTGCAGGGACTAGCTGATGTAGGCCGTGGTCAGGGTGAAGACCAAGCCTTCTTGGGCCATGGCATTGCCACCGCCAGGCAGGGTCGGCGACTGCCAGCCCTTGACGTTGGTCGCCGAAGCGATGCACGACACCTGGTAGTTGCTCCACACGTAGGGGATGTCGGTGTTCAGCAAGGTGGCCACCGTGCCCCACTGCTTGTTCGACGCCGCCGACTTGCCCGCCGCCATGGCTGCGAGCATCGCCGCCTCGATCTTGGTGTCGAAGTTGCCCGCCATGTTGATCGAGGTGAGCGCACCGTTCGAGCCATCCAGCGTCGTCCACCACGGGAAGTTCAGGTCGGGGCTGCAACCGCCGAACTGGTTCCACAGGCAGGCGTCGTAGGTGCCAGTGAGGCAGTGGTTGATCAGGTCGGTCTGGGTCATGTAGTTGATGGTGACCGTGATACCAGCCTGGCCACAGAAGGTCTGGATGAGACCAGCCCACTGGGTCTGCACCGGGGAGTCCTGGACCGCGTTCAAGGTGAACTTGGTCAACTTGGCCGCCTTGGCGTAGGTCTTGGCAGCGGAAGCGGAGTACGCCGGCAGCGAGGCCGTCGGCTGTGGGTAGGCCGAGCCGACCGGGTAGACGCCGTTGGCCACGGTGGTGACGCCCTGGTTGATCGTGCTGTTGATCAGCGAGCGGTTCAGTGCCGCCGCCAAGGCCTTGCGAGCAGGAGTGGCGGGACCCGAGCCGTAGAAGGGGCCCTTGTAGCCGCCGAAGCCCTCACGGCAGTTCAGCTGGATGCAGTCCACGGCTGGCAGACGCACGGCGTAGCCTGCCTTGCCCGAGTCGTCGATGTAGGTGAAGTTGCCCGATCGAACCGACTGGATGGCCGAGATCTCGCTGAAGTGGGCGAGGTGCAGCGCACCACCCGACAGCGCCTGGAAGCGGCTGGTGCCACTGGGGTTCGGGTGGAACTCGACGTTGTCGAGGTAGGGCAAGCCGCTGCGCCAGTAACTGTCGTTGCGGGTCACCTTGATGACACCGGTCGAGGTGCCGTCGTAGCTGACGAACTTGAAAGGGCCGGTGCCAACAGGGTGCAGGTCACCAGGGTGGCCGCCAGGGTTGGCGATGTTGGCGTTGACGTTGGCGAGCGACTGCACGTAGGCAATCTGCTGCTCGGCAAGGGAGTGCGGGAAGGTTACCCACGGCACCTTGGTGGCCACGGTCACCGACTGGCCGCTCGTGGAGACGACGCCCTTGAGCAGCGCGCTCACGGCGTAGTGGGCCACCGCACCAGTGTTGAGCCACTGGTTGATGTTGGCCGCCAGCACTGCACCGGTGAGGGCGGTGCCGTCGTGGAACTTGATCCCCGAACGCAGCGTGATCGTCCACTGGGTGTAGGTCTTGTTCGGAACCACCGAAGCCGCCAAGTAGGGCTGCGGGTTGCCGTTGGTGTCCACCTGCATGATGGGGTCGAAGATGGCCCGCATCACCACGAAGCCCGACGCGTCCATCTTGCCGAATGCCGGGCCGTAGCCCGCCTGGTCTGCGGACTCGAGGCCCACCTTCAAGGTGCCGCCGTAGTTGGCGGCACCGGCAGTGTCGGCCATTGCCAGCTCTGCGACCGAGCCGGCGGCGGCGACGCCACCTGCGGTCACGGCGCTGCGGGCCAGGAACGACCTGCGGTCGATTGCTGTTGCCATCATTTCCCCCCTAGGAAAAGTGTTCTGTTGCCACAGTGCTTGTGGTGTTGCGAGCCCCCGCTGCAGCGTCCCCCGAGGGCTGTGCTCGACACCATACCAAGATCGATCCACAAAGCAAGGTGCACCACCTGAGGGAAGGGCGAGCCTTCAGCCGCCCCTCAGCCGAGGTCCTGCTCGAGGTCTGTGCCGACCGAGGCAGACCTAGGACAGCAGGAGTTGACGCACCCTTCGGCCGGTGATGATCGCCCCGACGATGGCCATGGCAGCGAGGTACGCAACGCTCAACAGCAGCACCGGGTGGAGGTGGCCGAGGGCCATGCCGCGAGCGAGGACCACCCCTTGGTACAGCGGGGTGAGTTTGACCACTGCCTGCAACCAACCGGGGTAGACGGTGACGGGGTAGAAGGTGGCAGAGAACAGGAACATCGGGATGAGCGCCAGGCCGACCAGGTCGAAGTCCTGCCAGGACCGCATGAAGGTGGTCACCGCCATCCCCACTGCGCCGAACGCAGCTGCCATCAGCAGCGCTGCTGGCAGCAGCAAGAGTGACCACCAGCTCGTCACGAAGCCCATGACCGCCATGACGAGGAAGAAGGCGGTGGCGTACAGCCCGCCGCGAACCACCGACCAGGTGAGCTCCCCCAGCGCCACGTCGGTGGGATCGAGCGGCGTGGCGAGCATCGTGTCGTAGACCTTGGAGATCTTGAGCTTGAAGAACATGTTGTAGGTGGCGTCGAAGAGCGCACCATTCATTGCTGAGGTGGCGAGCAGGCTCGGGGCGACGAAGGCGGTGTAGGCCACCTTCGTTCCTTCCACGTCGAGCGGCCCAACCAGGTGGTTCAGCCCGAGGCCAATCGAGAGCAAGTAGAACAAGGGCTCGAAGAAGCCCGAGACCAGGATGATCCAGCCACTTCGGTAGACGAAGACGTTGCGCTCGACGACGCGCAGGCTCCGACGGGTGCCAAGGAAACCCAAGGGAACGATGCGCAGGGGCACTGCGGTCTGGTTCGGGGTCACTGGACGAGCCGCTTCTTAAAGCTGGCCGCGCAGCTCAGGGTCGAAGCGCCAGCGAGGACGACGAGGTACAGCAGGTCGGCAGCGTTCTGCAGCGGTGCGATCTGGCCGAGGCACAACGCGCGGGTGAGGTTGACACCATGGAACAGCGGCGTCAGTTGGGCCACCACTCGCAAGCCAACTGGCAGCTGGTGGAGCGGGAAGAAGGTGGTCGAGAACAAGAACAGCGGCACCACGATGAACCGGTTGATCGCGGCGAAGCCCTGGTCGTTGGTGGACAGCACGGCGTAGCTGGCGACCGGGGCGGCGAAGGCGACGCCAGCGATCATCGAAACAGGCACCACGAGCAGGCCAAGGGGACTGCGCACGGTCCCAAAGGCCGCCATGACCCCCAAGAAGATGGCGGAGACCATGGCCATGCGCACGGCGATCCACACGAGGAACCCAAGCACGAGGTCGTCGGTGCCAAGCGGGGAGGCCAGCATGGCCCAGTAGACCCTGGTCCACTTCACCGCGCCGACGACGGGGTAGGTCGCCTCTGCGACCGCGATCTGCAGCACGGTGCCAGCCAGCAACCCCGGCGCCAAGAAATCGAGGTAACGCACCCCATCGATGCCACCGGCGTGGTGGTCGATGAGCGACCCGAGCCCGACCCCCATCGCTGCGAGGTAGAGCACCGGGAACAGGAACGATGCTGACATCGAGCTCCGCCACGTCCGTCGGTAGGTGTGGGCGTAGACCGAGGTCACCCGGAGCCACCCAGGCCAGCCCACGGTTGGCTGTGGCCTCGCCCCGGACTCGAGAAGCTGGTCAGTCAACGAGGCTCCTGCCCGTCAGCCGGAGGAAGACGTCCTCGAGCGTCGAGCGTCGCACGAGCGAACTCTCGGGGAGGAGGCCTCGGCGGTGGACCTCGGCAACAGCGGCGTCACCGTCGTGCACGTAGAGCAGCACCCGGTCGGGCAGGACCTCGATGCGTTCAGCGAGATCAGCGATGGCCGTCGCACCTTGGTGCTGCTGGTCGAGTCCGAAGCGAAGCTCAACCACCTCGCGCGTCGAGTGCTGCTCGATGAGCGCCCTCGGCGAGCCCTCGGCCACGATCCGGCCCTTGTCCATCACCACAAGGCGATCGCACAGCTGCTCCGCCTCGTCCATGTAGTGGGTGGTGATCACGAGCGTCACCCCTTGGCTCTTCAACCGGTAGAGCCGGTCCCACAGCAGGTGGCGAGCCTGAGGGTCGAGCCCGGTGGTCGGCTCGTCCAAGATGAGCAGTTCTGGCTCAGAGATCAGCGAACGGGCGATGGTGAGTCGGCGCTTCATGCCTCCCGACAGCGGCTCGACCTTGTCCTTGGCGCGCTCGGTCAACTGCGCGAACTCGAGCAAGCGAACGGCTCGCTCCCTAATTAGCCGCTTCGGGAGGTCGAAGTACCGACCGTAGAGGTAGAGGTTGTCCTCGACGGTGAGCTCATCGTCGAGCGAGTCCTGTTGGGGGACGAGGCCGATACGAGACCGGATCGTCGAACCCGAGGTGCGGGGGTCCATGCCGAGCACGCTGAGTTGGCCACCGGTGTGCGGCGACATGCAGGCCACCATCCGCATCGTGGAGGTCTTACCCGCGCCATTTGGACCGAGGAAGCCGAACGACTCCCCTCTGCTGATGGAGAAGTCGATCCCTGCGACCGCGGTGAAGTCCCCGAAGCGCTTCTCGAGTCCTTGAGCGACCACCATGGCCTCGGAGTTGGGAGCAGAGGCTGGTCGAACGGACACGACCGTCGATGCTAGCGCGCCGCGCCTCGAGCGCCTCGAGCGGGTCGACCGGCCCGAGCAACCGAAGTGCCGATGCCTAGAGTAGGAGGACCGTCGGCGTGCGGGGGCACTGGCACAGACCAGATCAGATCAGAACGACAGGAGCACCGGTGGCCGCCACTGAGGACACGGCAGCACTCGACGACCTCGCGTTCCACGTTGAGCAACGCGGCATCGACTTCATTCCAGCCGCCGACAGGTGGGCCACGCCACGCAACATCGGGGCGATGTGGGCTGGGTCGTCGGTCAACGTGGAGTACTTCATCTACGGCGCGTTGCTGATGGGGTTTGGCTTCACCTTCAAGACCGCGGTCGTGCTCATCGTGGTCGGCAACTTGTCGTTCCTGCTGCTCGGCGTGGCGTCGCTCCAGGGCCAAGAAGCCGGTACCACCGCCTTCACCATTGGCCGTGCCCCCTTTGGAACCAGGGGATCCAAGGTCATGAGCTTCTTCAACTGGATCACCCAACTTGGCTTTGAGACCGAAGGGCTCATCTTGATCGTGGGCGCCGCCATCGTGCTGGCGAACATGGCGGGCTTCCATGCGATCTCGAGCGCAGCGAAGGTGCTCTTCGTTCTTGGCGCGGTCGGTGTCCAGGCCGTGTTGCCCTACTTCGGCCACGCCACCTTGGTCAAGGTCCTGCGGGCACTCATCGTGCCCTTCGCCGTGATCTACGCCATTTTGGCCTACTTCTCTCTCGAGCACGGTCACCTCGGGTACTCGGGCAACATCGCCTACGTCAACGGGTGGCCGGTGTTCATGGCTGGCTTGGCCTTCACCATCGCCTTGTCGGGGCTTGGGTGGACCGAGTGCGGCAACGACTACACGCGCTACCTCCCCCGCGACGCCAGGCGATCGGCGGTGGTGGGCTGGGTGTTCCTCGGCACTGCCCTCCCTGAGATCGTGGTCATGACGTTGGGCGCCTACGTCTTCACCTTCCTCTCCAATGGCACCGTGGGCAAGGGCGGTCTGTGGGGCGGAGCGTGGGGCGGGGCCAACCCCTTCGTGGCCTTCGAGCACCAGCACGTCATCCCTAGTTGGTTCGTTGCGGTCTTTCTGGTGTGCGCCATTGCGCAGCTCTTCGGCATCAACTCCCTCGACCTGTACTCCTCGGGCGTCTCGATCCAAGCCATGGGCATGCCCCTCAAGCGCTACCAAGCGGTGCTGGCCGACTCGGTCATCGCCGGCGCCCTCACGATCTGGGCCATCTTGGGGTCGACCTTCTCGCTCTACATGAAGGAGTTCGTGGGCGTAATCATCGTGTGGATCGCGCCGTGGTTCGGCGTCTTCATCGTTGACTGGTTGCTGCGCCGCTTCCTCTACGACGCGGCTGAACTCCAGCGCGTCGACGCCGGCGGCATCTACTGGGCCCATCGTGGCTTCAACTGGAATGCCATCGCTGCGTTCATCCTCGGGATGGTGTGCGCCACCATGGCCTTCTCCAAGGCGCCACCGCCAGTCAGCTTCCCCTTCCACTGGATGACCCCCATCGCCAACCACTGGGGTGCCAGCTACTGCACAGCAGCCGCCTTCTCGGGGTGCAATACGGCCGGATGGTTCGGTGGTGCGGACTTCTCGATCTACCTCGGCATCGGCGTGGCCGGGCTCGTCTACCTCGTCGCAGAACGGTTGACCGGGCGGGTCAAGGCCCAGGTCGCCCGCCAGCGTGCACTGGAGCCCACCCCCTAGGAGCCCCGCTCAACCCTGCCAGTCCTCCACCAAGCCAGCGGAGCCCGGGCGGAAGATCGGCACCGACCCGAGGGCATGTACGAGGTCTGCGTCCGCTCCGAGCGAGCTCTTCCACACCGAGGCTTCGGTCAGCAAGCTGCCGATCGCCACCACGTTTGCTCCGACCCCTCGCAGCAGCCGCATCGCCGTGGTGGTTGAGGCACCTGTCGAGATGACGTCGTCGACGAGCGCCACACGCTTGCCGGCGACGGCATCGATGCGGGCCCGGTCCAACAAGAGCCGTTGCTCGGAGGCGGTGGTGATGGAGGTGACCGCCTCGCTGATGGCGTCGCCGAGGTGGATCTTGGGCGTCTTGTGCAGCAGCACGTACTGGTCGAGGCCGAGCGCCCGCGTGACCTCGATCGCCACCGGGATGCCCATCGTGGCGATCGTCGCCACCACCTCGACGCCACCTGGTGCGAGCAGGCTTGCCAACTCATTCCCAGCGGTGGCCATGAACTCCACACCCATGTCCACGGTGATCAACAGGGCGAGGGTGAGCGACTCGGAGAGGGCAACCAAGGGGAGCTCGACGTGCTGGGAGCCGACGTCGACGCCGTAACGGGCTGGCTCCATTCGGCGAGCATACTTTTGCCATGTCCACCACTCACCGTCCCCCCTTGGATCCGGTGGTCGCCCAGCAGATGCTGGCCACTGCGATGACAGAGGCCGAAGCGGGGTTGGCCGAAGGCGGCATCCCGATCGGCGCTGCGCTGTACTCGAGAGAGGGCGTGCTGCTCGGTGCCGGGCACAACCGCCGAGTTCAAGACGATGACGCATCGGTCCACGCCGAGACCGATGCCTTCAGGGCTGCCGGGCGGCGCCGGGACTACGCCGAGTGCGTGATGGTCACGACGCTCTCGCCCTGCTGGTACTGCTCGGGCCTCATCCGGCAGTTCAACATCGGCGCGGTGATCATCGGCGAGGCCACCAACTTCTCAGGAGGCCATGAGTGGCTGGCCGAGCTCGGGGTCGAGGTACTCGTGCTCGACGATCCTGCGCCCAAGGCACTGTTGGCCAGCTTCATCGCCGAGCAACCCGAGCTGTGGCACGAGGACATCGGCCTCTAGCTAGCGAACAGGGGGCCGAACAGGCGATCGCCAGCATCGCCCAAGCCCGGCACGATGTAGCCAACCTCGTTCAGCACCGGGTCGAGGGCCGCGGCGACGATGAAGGCGTCTGGGTGGAACTGCGCCACGTGGTCGACACCCGGAACACTGGCGATCAGGCACAACACCGTCAAGTCGCCCGCGCCCCTCGACCGCAGCATGTCGAGCACCCGCACGAGGGAGCCGCCTGTTGCGAGCATGGGATCGCAGACCACGACAGGAGCGCCCTCGAGGTCCTCGGGTAGCCCGTCGAGGTAGACATCGGGCTCGAGGGTCTCCTCGTTGCGGCGCAGCCCCACGAGGCAGACCCGGTGCCGAGGCAACACCTCTTGCGCCGCTGGGCTCATGCCGAGTCCGGCTCGCAGGATGGGGACGATCACGAACTCTTGGTCGACCCGGATGGCAGGAGCTCCAGCGAGCACCGGGGTGTCCACCGTGGTGGCCACGACCGGGATCTTGCGGAACGCCTCGTAGGCCAAGAACCGGGTGATCTCACCGGCGAGCCGCAGGAAGTCGGCGTTGGAGGTCGAGCTCGATCGGAGCTCTCGGACCTTGTCCGAGACGATGGGGTGATCCACGATGAGGGGCTGAGGCACCCTCGAAGGATAGGCCGTCGGCACGCCGCCAATGCCAGCCGCTAAGTTCAGAGCATGGCCTCTTCCTCCCTGCGCAGCCGCGACCAGGGACAGGAATCGAGCCGTGGGGCGTGGTGGGCGTAGTGGCAACACCCAGCCTTCCTGAGCTTCCGCTGTCACCTTTCGTGCCGATGTCGGCCACCTCGAGCTTCCCCTCGCCCAAGGCCACCATCGACCCCGACACGACCAAGACCTGGTTCCGGCGGATCATCCCGATCGTCAAGACCCACAAGGTCGCCTTCTCGATCGCCCTCATCATGAGCTTCGTCGGACTCATGATCCAGGTGCAGATCCCCCTCATCCTCCAGCACGCCTTCGAGCACTCGTTCGAGCACGCGGTGGTCACCCACGTCGGTGGCCACAAGGTCACGACCATCGTGCATCCCAGTGTCGCCCTGAGCCACTACGTGTGGCTCGTTGCCGTCTTGGGTTTCGCCGCGGGCATCTCGGGCTTCATCTCCCGCCGCTTCCTCTACGACATGGCGTACAACTTCGAGTACGACCTACGGAACCTGCTCTACGGGCACTTCACCAAGATGTCGTTCTCGTTCTTCGACCGGGTCCAGACCGGCCAGCTGATCTCGAGAGCGAACTCCGACATTCGCTCGGTGCAGATGTACACCACGTTCGCTCCCTTGATCTACGTGAACTGCTCGATTGCCATCGTGGCCTTCATCTACATGCTGACCATCAACGTGGTGCTGGCCTGCATCGCCATGGCCACCATGCCGCTGATCTACTTCGTGGGCCTCAAGATGCGTGAGGACATGTTCCCGCTGAGCTGGATCATCCAGGCTCGACTGGCCGACGTGGCCACCATCGTCGATGAGAACGTCAACGGCGTCCGCGTGGTGAAGTCCTTCGCCGCCGAACAGCGGCAGTTGAACGAGTTGGCCGACGCTGCCGAGCGGGTCAAGTGGTCCTACATCAAAGACGCCGACCTGCGAGCCCGCTGGACCCCGCTGATCCAGAACCTCCCCCAGGTTGGCCTCGTCCTCGTGCTGCTCTTCGGCGGGATCATGGTCATCCAAGGATCGCTCCCCTACTCATCGATCCTGACCTTCAACCTGTACCTGTTCATGATGCAGGCGCCGTTCCAGATGCTCGGCATGCTCGTGATGATGGGCCAGCGAGCAGCAGCCTCTGCAGACCGCATCTTCGAGATCTTGGACGAGCAGCCCACCATCGTGAACAACGAGGGTGCGGTTGACCTGCCCGAGGTCCCCGGTGCGATTGACTTCGCGGACGTCAGCTTCTCCTACGGCACCGAGCAACACACCGTGCCTGAGGCCCGCACCGATGACGTCGTTCCCGACGGTGCCATCCTGCGGCACTTCAACCTCCGCGTTGAGCCCGGGGAAACCGTCGCCCTCGTCGGGCGAACCGGTTCGGGCAAGTCCACGGTGGCCCGTTTGCTGACCCGGTTCTACGACACCTCGGTCGGTTCGGTCACCATCGGCGGGGTCGACGTGCGCAACGTCACCTTGGAGTCGCTGCGCGCTCGAGTTGGTCTCGTCTTAGATGAGCCCTTCCTCTTCTCCGTCTCGGTGCGAGACAACATTGCCTACGGCCGGCCCGATGCCAGTATCGAAGAGGTGGTTGCCGCGGCCGAGGCCGCAGGTGCCGACGGCTTCATTCGTGAGCTGGAGGATGGCTACGACACCGTGGTCGGCGAACGGGGCTACACCTTGTCCGGCGGCCAGCGCCAGCGCATCGCCATTGCCCGGACCCTCCTCGTGAACCCACCCATCTTGGTGCTCGATGACGCCACCAGCGCCATCGACGTCCACGTCGAGCAGAAGATCCACCACGCCTTGGAGAACCTCCTCGAGCACCGGACCACCTTGATCGTGGCCCACCGGCTCTCCACCATCTCGCTGGCCAAGCGCGTGGTCCTGCTCGATGGCGGACAGATCGTGGCCGACGGAACCCACGCCGAGCTGTTGGCGACCGTTCCGCTGTACGCCGAGGTGCTGGCCCAAGCGGCCGCCACCGACGGCGAGCCCCTCGTGACCGACGCGACGGTGGCCTGATGGGCTGGGGCGGCGGTATGGCCGGTGGCGGCATGTTCGGAGGAGGCCCCCCCGGTGGTCGGGTGGGCGGACTGCCCTTCGGCGGCATTCCCACCGAGCTGTCCAAGGGCGTCGAGCGGATCTTGGCCACCGAACCCACCCACGAACCTGCGGCCATCTCCTTCGAGCAGATTCCAAGCGGAGATGCGGCCAGCACGCTCTCGCTGTGGCGCCTCGTGGCGAAGTACCGCCGGTGGCTCGTGCTGTCGTCGATCTACGTGGCCGTGATCTCGGTGGTCACCCAGGCCGGGCCGGTGCTCACCGGGTTCGCCATCGACCACTCCTTGATCGGGCCAACGTTCCACTACTCCGTGCTCGTGTGGTGCGTCATCGCCTACGCCGCGGTGGTCTGCATTGGAGGTTTCGCCCAACGCGAGAGCGCGAAGACCACTGGACGACTGGCCGCTGCGGTCATGCACGACCTCCGCATTCGGGTCTTCGCCCAACTCCAGCGGCTCTCGCTCGACTTCTTCACCGAGGAGAAGGCCGGCGTGCTGATGAGCCGGATGACCTCGGACATCGAGAACCTCCAGCAGTTGGTCCAAGACGGCATTGCGCAGTTCGCCACCCAGGGTCTGACGATGGTGACCATCGTCTCCATCATGTTCATCTTGAACTGGAAGCTGGCACTGATCACCGTCGGC
>CAINFA010000168.1 GCA_903847955.1 uncultured Actinomycetes bacterium | reverse complement strand
TACGGCATCTACTTCTGGTGGAGCGACCTCTTCGTCGGTGAGCGCCGGGGTGCTCGAGCACGAACCTCGAGGGGACGCCAGGCGGCAGCCACCAGAGACGAAGCGGCCACCGACCAACTCGCGGCGTATAACGCCTACTTGGCCAGCCTGCACCGCACCGACGGCGATCCGCCGACCTGAGGTGGTGGGCTCGGAGAGAGCCACTGCGCTCGCGGGGGAGGACTTGAACCCCCAACCTTCGGGACCAAAACCCGCTGTTCTGCCAATTGAACTACCCGCGATTGGTAGAGCGACAGCCTAGGGCACCGGCTTGGCTGCGGCGGCACCACCGTGCTCGATGATCTCGATGCGGTTCCCAAACGGGTCGTGGACGTAGCCTCGGACCAGCCCGTGGATCTCGTCGTCCTCTCTGAAGGGGATCCCGTGGGAACCGAGGACCTCGGTAAGTGCGCTGAGGTCGTCGATGAGCAGCGCAGGGTGAGCCTTGGTCGCCGGGGTGAAGTGCGGGTCAACCCCGACGTGCAGCGAGAGCCCCGGCGAGCGGAACCAACAGCCGCCCCTGGCCGCCAGTGCGGGGGGTTTGGGTTCCTCCACCATGCCCAAGACCCCAACGTAGAAGCCACGTGCAAGGTCTTCGCCCCCCTGTGGCACCGCCAACTGGACGTGGTCAATACCGAGGAAGTGAAAGCCCATGGCCCGATCTTCGCGCACCGCGGTTTGGAGAGGGGGTGCGCAGCGACTAGGGTGGTCTCCCTCATGGGATCTCTCATCAAGAAGCGGCGCAAGCGAATGCGCAAGAAGAAGCACAAGAAGATGCTGAAGGCCACCCGGCACCAGCGTCGCAGGGCCGGCAAGTAGCTCCAGTTCAGCGGTGCGGGCCGGTCCAGTTCCTTGGGACCGCCTCAACCTCGATGACCTGGCAGCGCATCTCGGCGACCTCAAGGGTCCTGCCGATGCTCAGCTCAGCCCTCGTAGCTTCGTAGAACAGCGTCGAACCGCTCCCCGCGAGCGAAGGTTCTCGACCGGTCGCGCCTCGAAGCGCGTCGACCACCTCACCGAGCCGTGGCTCAACCTCGAGCGCTGCTTCGAAGAGGTCGTTGCGATGCGGAGCAGGCGAGGACCCTCTCCCTATGCGGTCGTAGGCGGCGAACACCGAAGGTGTCGAGATCCCAAAGGGCGGCACCACGAGCACGTAGGTAGCCGCCGTGAACGGCCGGGGATCGACGACCTCGCCGATCCCTCCAACTCGCGCTCGGCCGCCCACGAGGCAGAAGGGCACGTCGCCTCCGAGGGTGCCTGCGAGCGCGAGATCCTCGACCCCTGCCCACCGCAGCACGGCCGCCGCATCGGCCGAGCCACCCCCCAGCCCTCCGCCAATGGGAATGGCCTTGTGCACCACCACCGAGGCCTGCCTCCCCACCAGGCGGAGCGCTCGGGTGATGAGGTTCTGCTCCACCGACCCAATGGTCTCAGGGCGAACGCCCGGGGCACCCTCAACCGTGAGCCCGTCTGCCCCTTCGGTGAGCTCGAGCACGTCGGCTAAAGAGACCGACACCATCTCGGCATCGAGCAGGTGGTACCCATCGGCTCGTCGTCCAGTGACGATGAGCTCAGTGGTCAACTTGGCGGGCGCCCACACTCGCTTCATCGGCCCACCTCAGCGGCGAGCCTGGCGAACTGCTCGAGGCCGAGCTCCTCGGCCCGCAAGGTGCCTGCGACCCCTGCCCGCTCGAAGCCTGCCTCGTCGACCATCCCCCGCAGCACGCTGCGGAGCATCTTGCGCCGTTGGCTGAAGGCTTGGCGGATCAGGTGGAACAGCGCGCTGGGCTCGACGCCAGCGCAGCTCGGGGGGACCCCATGGCGGTCGAGCCGCACGAGCACCGACTCCACGTTGGGACGAGGCAAGAACACCGAGGCGGGGACCCGCCCTACCACCTGGCCGTGGGCGAAGTAGGCCACCTTGGCCGAGACCGCACCGTAGGCCTCCTCTCCCGGGCCCGCCACCAGGCGCTCGCCGACCTCGCGTTGGACCATGATCAACAAGGAGGCGATCTGGGGGAACGACTCGAGGACC
>CAINFA010000167.1 GCA_903847955.1 uncultured Actinomycetes bacterium | reverse complement strand
TGGAGCCATCGCCGATGACGAAACCGTTGCCGAGGTCGTCGCAGTCGAAGACCTCGGGCGCCAAGCTGAAGCAACGACCATGGCCTTGGCACTTCTGTTGGTCCAACGTGACCTTCATGATCCCCTCCTCGTCGTGGTCGTGAGACCACAAGACGAAGTTTGTCTCATTAGCTCACGGTTGGCAAGCCCTACTTGACGTAGAGCTCCCCCTTCACCACCGTCACGGTGAACTTCGCCAGTGCGCGCTGGGCGGGACCCCGCACCACCGCGCCGGTCACCTCGTTGAACTCGCTGTGGTGGCACGGGCACACGAGGAGCTTGGTCGACCGGACGAACCCCACGGGGCACCCCTCATGGGTGCAGGTCGAGTTGAAGGCCACGAACTGCCCGGCCTTGGGTTGGAGCACGATCCCGGGCTTGCCAGCCACGGTGAACGTGGCCGATCCACCAACCGGAACCGAGGAAGCCTTGCCGATAGGCGTACCAGCGCTGGTGTGGGAAAGCTCGGTGCGCTCAGCGGTGGCAGCCCCGGCAGCCTCGGTGGTGCCGAGTGCGGCGGTGGCGCCAATCGCACTGAGCGCAGAGGTGGTCAAGAAGTCGCGGCGGTCCATACCGCCACCCTACCCACCACGCGCGTGGAGAACCAGTGCCCTATCCTCTGGCCAACGACGACCTCGAGGTGACCATGGACGACGACCTGCTGCTCGATTCGCTTCGACGACGGCTCCGGGCGATGCACTCGCTGTACGAAGACGCCACCGCCTCCATGACCATCGAGCACGTGAACCACTTCGAGCGCGAGGGCGTGCTGCCCATCGCCTTCAGCCTGTTCCACTTCGTCAACATGGAGGACAGCTCGTTCTTCTTGCTCACCGGCGAGCTGCCCACGTGGAACGACGACTGGGCGGCCAAGGTGCACCCGACGATTCCCAACCACGGCAAGGAGAAGACCGTCGAGGAGATGGTCCACCAGCGGATCGGCGACTACGACGCCTTCATCGACTACATGAACACCGTCTGGGCCCGCACCGAGGGCTGGCTCGCCACCTTGGAGCGCCACGAGCTCGACCGCGTCGTGATCGCCCGACCCTTGCCCGCCCAAGTGGCCTCCACCTACTCTGCGCGCGTGGCAGGACCCCAGGGCATCACCGTCCTCGACGGCATCGAGTGCTGGATCTACCAGCACGGCCTCCGGCACATGGGCGAGATTGAGCTCGGGCGAGGGCTGGTTGGCCTCGGCGGTATGACCTCATGAGCACCTCGCGTCGGGTGGCCATCATCGGCAACGCCGGGTTCTACGTCGGCCCCGCGCTGTCCAAGCTCTTGGCCCAACGAGGCTGCGACCTCGTGGTGGGCAACGCCCGGGGGGATCTGGTGGCAGAGCTCGAGGCGCTCGGCGCACGGGTCGTGGTGGTCGACGGCGTTGCCACCATGGAAGAAGACGGTGCGGCCGAACGCCTCGTTGGTGCCGCACTCGAGCACTTCGGCCGGCTCGATGCTGCCTGTGCCTTCACCGGCCAGATCGTGATCGGACGGTTCACCTCCTCCTCTGAAGCTGACCTCGACCAGGTCCTCGATGGTTGCCTCCGGGCCCCATACCGCTTCTTGCGGGCCGTCGTCGACCCCATGGTGGCTTCCGGCGGCGGCCAGGTGCTGCTGCTCACCAGCGCCGCTGGCACCAAACCCACCCGAGGAGCGCCGCTGTACTCTGCTGCTCGCGCCGGGGCCAACATGCTGGCGCAGAACGTGGCGGCCGAGGTGGCCCGTTATGGCGTCCAAGTCAACGCGCTGGGAACCAACTTCATGGACTTCCCCGAGTTCCTGCGAGCCAACCGCGTCACCGACGAGGCATCTCGGGCCAAGGTCGAGTCCATGGTGCCCATGGGTCGCCTTGGAACCATGGAGGAGTGCGCCGCGATGTGCGCGGCCTTCTTGGACGGGTCGAGCCGGTTCCAGACCGGGCAGTTCCTGGCCTACGCCGGCGGCGCCTAGCTACTGCCGCGAGAGCTCCTGGGCGAGTTCTGCTTCGGCCTGGCTGGCCTCGAGCTCTCGCCGGGTCGGCTTGACGGTGATGTCGACCACCTCGAGGGTCCCGCTGAAGCGGAACGGCGCGACGTACCTGGGCGAGACGGGCGAGCCAACATCCTCGCCGATCGAGCTGCCCACCGAGGAGATCACCCGCATCACGAGCGCGAGGTCCACCGAACCGGCGTCGGTACCATCGACCCGCAAGGTGGCGGTGCCACCGCGCCCAGCGCGCACGAGGTCCACCCCAAGCTGGTGAGCACCAGGGGCGAGGGGGCCGCACTCCACCACGCCGTGGTCACCGAAGGCGTTGTAGTCGAAGCACAGCTTTTGGTCTTGGACGAACAGCGAGAACCCAGCGTTCTGGGTGCCCGTGGCGAACAGGACGCCCTCGTCGCCCTCATCCAACGTCACCTCGCAGACGATGCTGAAGTCTCGGCCGCCTACCGAAGCGCCGACTTGGGAGGGCATCGGCGAGACCGGTGGGTAGTAGCGGTAGTGCCGTGAGGTCGGATGGGGAGAGCGGTCGCTGAAGCGAGCCCCGAAGAGCTCGAGGCCGCGGTCATCGAGCGGGTAGACCCCGAAGCGTTCCGCCTCGGCGTGCCACAGGGCCTGGAGCTCGGCCAGGACCTCGGGGTGCTCGCTCGCGACGTCGTTGGACTCCGAGAAGTCCACCGCCACGTGGTAGAGCTCCCACTGGTCCTCGTCGAAGGACACCCCCGGCTGGTGACGGGTGACCGCCTTCCATCCGTCTCGGTAGATGCCTCGATGCCCGAACATCTCGAAGTACTGCACCCCACGTGGACTCGGTGCATCAGCGATGGTGAAGGTATCCGCCAACGACACCCCCGCCAGCGGCAGCTGCTCAATGCCCCGGTAGACGGTGGGCGCCTCGAGGCCAACCAAGTCGTAGATCGTGCTGGCGATGTCGACGGCGTGACAGAACTGGTGACGAACAGCACCGTGGTCGGCGATGCCGTTGGGCCAGTGGATCATCATCGGCACGTGCACGCCGCCCTCATGGGTGTTCTGCTTGTACCACTTGAAGGGCGTGTTGCCCGCTTGCGCCCAGCCCCAGGGGTAGTTGGCGTGGCTGTTGGGCCCACCGATGTCTGCAACTCGGCCCACGGCCTCATCGGGGGTCTCCAAGATGCCGTTGAAGAACTTCATCTCGTGCAGTACGCCGAAGGGGCCGCCTTCTTGGCTCGCACCGTTGTCTGCGAGGACGACCACGATGGTGTTGTTGAGCCGACCGAGCGCCTCGAGGTCATCGATCAGGCGGCCGAGCTGGGCATCGGTGTGGTCGAGGAAGGCAGCGAAGGCCTCCTGCATGGCGATGGCGAGCTTCTGCTGGTTCTCCGACAACTCGTCCCAGGGTTCGACCCCGGGGTTGCGAGGCGCCAGCTCGGTGCCTTCGGGCACGACCCCGAGCTCGAGCTGACGGGCGAAGATCTCGGCGCGGGCCACGTCCCAACCTGCGTCGAAGCGCCCGCGGTACTTCTCGAGGTAGCTCGCGGGCGCCTGGTGGGGGGCGTGGGTGGCCCCGAAGGCGAGGTAGAGGAAGTACGGTCGGTCTGGCCGGATCGAGACGGTGTCGTGGATGAAGCCAATCGCTTGGTCGACGAGGTCCTCGGAGAGGTGGTAGCCCTGCTCGGGCGTCTTCGGCGGCTCCACCCGGTGGTTGTCGTAGGTGAGTTCGGGGCTGAACTGGTCGGTCTCCCCGTCCAAGAACCCGTAGTAGCGGTCGAACCCTCGGGCGAGTGGCCACTGATCGTAGGGGCCTGCAGCCGACGCGTCGCCCATCTGGCACAGGTGCCACTTCCCCACCGCCAAGGTGGCGTAACCCGCGGCACCGAGCACCTCTGCCATGGTGGCGGCCGCGTTGGAGACGTGGCCTCGCATGTGGGGGAAGCCGGTGTTGAAGTTCGAGATTGCCCGCATGCCCACGGTGTGGTGGTTCCGACCAGTCAGCAGTGCTGCTCGGGTGGGCGAGCACAGCGGCGTGACGTGGAAGTTCGAGTAGCGCAGTCCCCCTGCGGCGAGCCGGTCGAAGGTGGGGGTGTCAATGGGAGAGCCGTAGCAGCCCAAGTGCGCGAAGCCCAGGTCGTCGAGGACAACCACCACGACGTCAGGGGCATCCTCACCCGGGTGGGCGATGGTCTCGAAGTCCGGAACCGACGTCGCCACGGTGGTGGAAATGGTGCCGTTGAAGGTCTCGTCTCGGAACATCGAAGGTCTCCATCTCTGCGCCACGCCGTCTAGCGGCACTGCCCGAGACTACGGCATCGGGCGTCGGACTGGGGTCGTCCCGCACTGCCCAGAGGCCGAGGCTAGGGTGACGGCAACTCGGACCGGGGGGTTCACATGCGAGCACGTCACCTGGTGGCATCTGTCTTGGCCGCCGCCACCATCTCCACCATTGTGGTGCCACTCACGTCGAGTGCTGCCACCAGAGCTGGCCGCAGCATCGTGATCACGGCACCGTTCCGGGCCCATGGATCGATCGATGGAGCGTGGGTGACCGGCGCCACCCCAGGTGCCTCGGTGAGCATCACCGGCCCGAGCGGCACCGTCGTTGCCAGTGGCACTGCCGACCGACTTGGGAGCTACGAAGCCCGAGGACTCACCCCGGGGGCCGGCTACACGCTGCGGACCACCACCGGTGGGCACAGTGCCTCGGTCACCTTGACCGTGCTCTCCACCACCCCACCGCCGGCCTCGCTCGACAATCAGAGCCTGCACGTCGGGCTCAACTACCTCACCATGCGTGATGGCGTCACGCTCGCCGCCACCGTTCGGCTCCCGCCAGGGAAGACCTTGGCGAATGGCCCCTTCCCCACCGTGATCGAGTACTCGGGGTACGGCACGGCTGGGCCGGCCAGCCTCATTGACTCGCTCACCGGAAAACCCGTTGCGAACCCGGGCCTGCTCCCTGACTCCGCCACGGTGGTCGGCGGATTCTTAGCGCCCGAGCTGGGCTTCGCGGTGGTGAGCCTGCAGATGCGCGGCACCGGCTGCTCGGGTGGCGCCTACGACCTCTTTGGGTTGGACTCGGACTACGACGGCTACGACGCTGTCCAGATCACCGCCCACCAGCCCTGGGTGCTCGGGCACAAGGTCGGCATGGTCGGCATCTCCTACTCGGGCATCTCCCAGTTCGAAGTGGCTGGGACCCTCCCGCCTGCGCTCGCCGCCATCGCACCGATGAGCCCGACCGATGACCTCTACTCCACGGGCTACCCCGGTGGGATCTACAACGACGGCTTCGCCGCCTCGTGGGTGGCCGAGCGCGAGAGTGATGCCCTCCCCGCCGACGTGGGCGGGCAAGGCTGGGCCAAGGCCGAGATCGCCACCGGAGACACCACCTGCCTGCAGAACCAGGCGCTGCACCTCCAGAGCCAAGACCTCAACTCGCTCATCGGACCGAACCTCGATCGAGACCCAGCCTTGTTCGACCAGCGCAGCCCGTCGGTGTGGGCCAGCCACCTCAAGATCCCCGTCTTCGTCGTCGGCTCGCTCCAAGATGAGCAAACCGGCCCTCAGTGGGTGAACCTCCTCGGCGCCCTCAGTGGCGACAAGTCGGTGTTCGCCACCATCGACAACGGGCTGCACATCGACTCACTCGGTCCTGCGACCATCTCTCGATGGCTCGAGTTCCTCGAGTTGTACGTCGCTGGTCGCACCACCGCATCGCCAGCGACGAAGTCGGCCTACGGCGCCCTGAAGCTCTTGGCACCCTTGCTCTACGCGTCGTCAACCGGGACGACCTCGATGGCGGTGCCCGCGCTGCGGTTCACGAGCGACACCTCCTTGGCTGCCGCCAAGGCCGCCTTCGTGGCGCAGGACCCGAGGGTGCGGGTGCTGTACAACAACGGTGCTTCGAGCGCTGGACCCGGGGCCATGGGTCCAGTGGCCGAGCAAGACTTCACCGCGTGGCCCCCGCCCCAGGGCACCGTGACCAAGCTCTACCTCGGCGCGGGCGGATCGCTCGGCACCTCGACGCCCAGCGCAGCAACCACCTCGTTCCGCCCTGACCCGGCCGCTCGACCGGTCACCGACCTGCCGAGTGGCAACCCGTGGTACGCCGCTCCCCCCTACGACTGGACGCCGGTGTCCGGTTCTACCGGGGCGGGATTCGTGACGGCGCCGTTCCCGACGCAGACCACCATTGATGGCTGGGCAGCGCTCGATCTCTCCTTGTCCTCAACGGCCCCAGACACCGACCTCCAGGCCACAGTGACCGAGGTTCGACCCGACGGCCGAGAGGAGTTCGTCGCTTCGGGCGTACTTCGGGCCTCAGACCGAGCGCTCTCGTCTGCCTCGACGGCTCTGCACCCGGTCCCGCTCTACCGCACAGCAAGTGCCGCTCCGCTGCCATCTGGTGTGGCCAGCATGGTCGACATCCCGATTGACCCGATCGCGCACGTCTTCCCCGCAGGCACCAGGCTGCGCGTCGTACTCAGCGCTCCAGGCGGGGATCGAGCAGCGTGGGCCTTCGCCACCCCATCCACGAACGGCAACGTCACCGACACCATCACCCTCGGTGGCGCCACCGCCTCGGCCCTCGTGATCGATGAAGTACCGAACTCGACCGTGCTCCCCGAGGCCGCCTGCGGTGCCCTCAGGGGAGAGCCCTGTCGGAGCTACGTTCCCGCAGGCAACGGCGGCTGAACAGGTCGTCCACGCGGCACCGCCGCCACCGACGTACGTGTCGGTGGCGGCGGCAGCCGGAGGCTTGGTGCGCTCAGGGCCGGCGGGCGAGGCGCATCGAGCGGAGTCCGAACCCGAGGCCAACCACAATGGCGGCGCCGCCGCCCACGATGAGCAGCACCCCACCAGTGCTCGAGGTGGCGGGGTGGACGATGGCGACGAGATGCCTCGTTCCACTCGCACTCTCGGCGATCGAACCGGCGTGCTTGCGAACCACAGATCCCGAGTTCGATCCCAGGTCACCAACGCTCGCCGACCGCTCGAACGACAGGGGGGTGACGACGCCCGAGGCATCTGTGGCTTGCCCGTCAGCGGCGTCGAAACGGGGCGGGACCTGGCCCGCGGTCGAGTACTCGATCGGGCCCGAGCCACCGGCGAAGTCGACGGGAACCAGCACCGGCTCGATCACGGTGGAGATCACGATGTTGCTCGGAGCGCTCGTGGTGTCGAGGACGCAACTGAAGGTGCCGTCGGTGCCCGAGGAGAACGACGTCGCACAGCGGAGACCACCATCGGCGGTGACGAGGTAGTAGCCGAAGCCAAGCGGCGTCGAAGGGTCCGTGAAGGTCACGAGGTACCCCGAATCGGTCCGAGTCACCGACGTTGGCGTGAGGTTGGTCGGGGTCACCTTCCCGAGGATCTCTTGGGTCACCGGGTCTGAGGTGATCGCCGTCGAGGTGCCCGCACCGTTGGTGGCGGTTGCGGCGTAGGTGTAGGTGGCGCCGGGGGTGAGCCCGCTGATCTCGCAGCTGAGCGGGTCACCTGCGGCATTCGGGGTCACCGTGCAGGTGCCGAC
>CAINFA010000166.1 GCA_903847955.1 uncultured Actinomycetes bacterium | reverse complement strand
GCATCGGTGCTTCTCGTTTCCGTGCCAGCGCCACGACGTCGGCTCGGAACTCCTCGGAGAATGCCTTCGGCATGATCTCCCACTCCTTCCTGCGAGGCATTCCTCGCCAGGTTAGGAGTCAACCAATCTGGGGGCAGTCCCTCGATCCCGAAGCAGCTGGTAGTCGACTGAGGTCTGCACAAAACCGCAGCTGCGGTACAGCCGACGTGCGTGCTCGTCAACGAACCCGACCTTGCACCGCGTTGCGCCTGCGTGGCGAAGCCGCCGCAATCCCTCGTTGATCAACACCGACGCCAAGCCACGCCGTTGGAAGGCGTCGAGGATTCGCAGGGGCTCGAGGAGGCCGAGCCGGGTGATCGGGTCGAACCAAAACAGGGCGTAGCCCGCGAGGTTGTCGTGCGCATCGACCAAAGAGAGGTCGAAGCTCGGGTCGTACAAAGCGGTGGTCTTGAGCCGATCTTCGACCGCAGCGCCGTTGCGCTCGACCATGGGGTGCGGACCGCTCGCCTGCTTGCGATCGACGAGATGAAACCCCTCGGGGACGGTTGGACGAATCGGTTGGTGCAGGTCGCACCAAGCCGTTCCCCCTGAGGGTGCAGCACCTGGCGTGAATCCAGCGGCGATGGCCACCGCCCAGAGAGAGCGATCCTCGGCCTCGACCAGCATCTCGACGGGGACCCCGTGCTGGTCAACGACCTGCAGCGCATCGTTGAGCAAGGTCGCGCGGTCGACCTCTGCACCTACCGAGACGCAGTCCACTTGCCAGAGGTCCTCGGACGACGTCAGCCACCCGGCGGCCACTGGCCCCACCGCATCGAAGTAGACCGACGTGGCCAGGTCGTCGGAGCGTCGAGGCTTCCGCCACCACCACTGCAGATCAGCGGCATCCCAAATCCCTGAGGTCTGATGCTGCTGGCGTGCACGGCGGAGGATGGTCGAGAGTGCGTCGAGCCGATCGTGCCCCGCGAGTTGCAGCACCGAGATCCCCATCACGCTCAGCCTAGGTCGGTGCTCCGGACAGCCCCGGGCGAGCAGCGGCTCTGTGAACGAGGACACAGTACGGTTGGGAGGATGAGTGCTCCCTTCCGCAGTCCCGTCTTTGAGCTCTGCTCTACCTTCGTCGACCGCCTCGCAGAAGAGGACCCGATGTTCGCTCGCATGGAGGGTCTGCGCACGACCTCCGAGGCGCTCGGTGACTTCTCTCCAGCCGCCACGGAACGTCAGATTGCCCTCTTCGCATCGTTCTTGGCTGCCCCCGACGAGCCGCAGTACCAGCCGCACGACGAGGTCGACCGTATCGCCGTCCTCGTCTTCCGCGAGCGCCTTGCGGTCCAGCTGAACTTGGCAACCTCGGGGGAGTTCAGTCGCACCTTCTCGGTCTTGTGGTCGCCGGTGTCCTCGGTGCGCCAAGTGTTCGAGCTGCTGCCAACAGAGACGCCTGATGATCGAGCCGAGATCGGTCGACTGCTCGACCTCGTGCCTGAGACGCTCGCCTCGTGGGTCGCGACGCTCGAAGTGGTTGCCAGCCGAGGAGAGCTTCCCGCCGCCCGCCACATCGAGGGAATCGCGGCCCAAGCTGCCACCATTGGTGACAATGCGTTCACCGACCTCGTCACAAGGATCGAAGAACGCCACGGCCCCGAGAGCCAGCTCCATGGTCCTGCAGAGCGCGCCAATGCTGCCTTCACCACGCTGGCGGCCACCCTTCGAGCGCAGTTCCTCCCCCACACGAGCGCCAGCGACTACGTCGGTGCGGAGCGGTACGCGGCCTGGGCGCAGTACTACGTCGGCGCCGACCTCGACCTCGATGAGCTCTACGCCTGGGGCTGGGAGGACTTGCAGCGGATCAACCAACGGATGGAGGAGATCCGTCTGATCCTGGCTCCTGAGGTGGCCACCTGGGTGGAGCTTGCAGCCAAGCTCGACGCCGACCCCGAGCGTCGCATTGACGGCGCCGAGGCGCTCCTCGCGCAGCTTCGAGCGCTCACCGAGGCCACCACCGCGGCGATGGACGGCGTCCACTTCGAGATCGATCCTCGGATCCGCACCTGCGAGGTGCGCCTGGCACCTGCAGGATCTGCGTCTGCGCCGTACTACATCCCACCAACCGAGGACCTCTCCCGCCCGGGAACCACGTGGTTCCCGACCCTTGGTGAGACGTCCTTCACGCTCTGGCGCCACGTCTCGACCTGGTACCACGAAGCGGTCCCTGGTCACCACCTGCAGTGCGCCACCTCATTGCTCCAGGCAGAGAAGCAGTCTCGGTTCCACCGCATCGCCGGGTGGACGAGTGGCTACGGCGAAGGTTGGGCGCTGTACGCCGAACGGCTCATGGAAGAACTCGGCGGCTTCACCGACCTCGCTGACGAGCTCGGCTACCTGAGCGGCCAAGCGCTGCGAGCGGCGCGGATCGTGGTCGATCTCGGCATGCACCTCCAACTCCGGGTACCCGAAGACCTCGGCGTGTTGGTGGGCATTGGTGACTGCAGCGGAGAGGTGTGGACCCCCGAGATGGCGGTCGCCCTCCTCGAGCAACGGGCCATCATGGAGCCGGCCGACGCCGCATCTGAGGTGGACCGCTACCTCGGCGTGCCAGGACAGGCGATCAGCTACAAGGTCGGCGAGCGGGTCTGGCTCCGCGCCCGCCGTGAGGCCGAAGCTCGCCTCGGTGCGGGCTTCGATCTTCGAGCGTGGCACAAGTTCGCACTCGAGCTCGGTCCGCTTGGTCTCGATGACTTCGCCGCGGAGATGGCTCGCTTCTAACCGAGCCCTCATCGTTGGTGCGCAGTGTCGCTGTGCGTCGACGAGCAGGCCACGGTGCGGCTGGCGGGTCGCTCTTCGTTGGCATCGACGCCTGGCACTGCCCGTTGGGGCGAGGTCAGCACCATGGTCACGGCCCGAGCATGCCTCGAGGTGCGACCCAGCAGCACGACGAAGCACCGATCTCTCAAGCGGTCCATGGTCGACCGCACCGAAGGGTTCTAGGGTGGTGGCGTCCACCGCCAGCTCCACCGAAAAGGGCCCATGTCCAAGTTCCTGACCCTGTCGTTGTCGGCAATCGCATGCGGCGGCATCCTGGCCGGCTGCAGCTCATCGTCGAGCCCTGCGCCCACCACCACGTTGCCAAGCTCGCCGTTGTTGTCGAAGTCCGGCACAACGATCGTGGCGTTGTCCAATGCCACCATGCTGGCCAAGGGCTCGGTCGACGTCACCCAAACCCAGAAGGCCGACGGCCTCAGCGTCACCGTTGAGCTGAACTCGGGACGCACCTCGGCGGTAGAGCGCTACACCGGCGCCGTCGGGAAGGGCACGGTGACCTTCGTCGGCGGGAAGCTCTACGTCGTCGGCGACACGACCTTCCTCAAGAGCCAGTTCGCCACCGGATCGAACTACGCCTCGTGGGCAGGGGTGGCCATCGAGGTCCCACGCACCGACCCCAACTACGCCAACCTGGCCCAAGGATTGCTCCTGCCAGCCTTCCTCACCGTGTCGAGCCCGATCGCGCCGCTGCGAGTCGTCGGCGTCGCCCGCTTCCACGGGACCGCCGCGGTCAAGGTGAACGGCGCCATCAACACCCGCTACGCCAATGGCGCCACGGGGACCCTCTCGTACTACTACGGCCTGCACGCGCCCATCCTCCCCATAGGCGCCACTGGCAAGCTCCTCGACGGCACCTTGACCGGGACGACGGTGATCACCTTCAAGAGCTTCGGCCAGCCCGTGCAGGCGGTGGCACCGAGCCACCCGTTCCTCGCCAGCAGCACCACCTTGGGCTGACCGGTCCCCTCGAGGCGTTGCCCTCAGAGCGTGGGGAAGACGAGGAAGGCGTCCGGCCAACTCTGACCACCTGGACCTGGCTGGCCCCGGACCAAGCGGACCCAGGCGAAGCCATCGGTGCGGCCCAGGATGTCCTGCTCGGAGACCTCGAGGACCGTACCCCCATGGCTGACGGCTTCGACGATCCCGACGTGCCCCAGGGGGCCAACCCCGGGTGATCCAGCATCCCACTGCGCCACCGAGCCGACCGAGGGTGAGGAGCGCACGATGATGCCGTGGGACGATGCCCGTGCAGCCCAGGTGGCAGCGTTGCCCAGTTCCCCGCGCTCGACGGCACCATCGACCACCACCTGGCCCATGCGCTCGACGTAGGCCACGTAGTTGGTGCAGGAGTCCCCAGGTACCGATCCCCAGTAGGAGCTCGAGAGGTGACGGGGATAGCCGTGGGTGGGGTAGCCATCGGCGCTGCACGCCGAGTAGCCCTGGCACAGCAGTTGGGGCCTGACTGGCTGGTGACTGGTGGTGGCGACGTGCCCCCACCACGCGATGGCTGAGAGCACGAGCACCAGCGCGACCGTGGAGGGGAACTTCCAGGCGAACCCGGCTCGAGGCGAGGTTGGGTCAGGTGGCGACGGCATCGCCGCACGTGGGGTCTTCGACGTCGGGCCCACCCCCTCTCGG
Source organism: uncultured Actinomycetes bacterium (assembly GCA_903847955.1). Lineage (GTDB taxonomy): Bacteria > Actinomycetota > Acidimicrobiia > Acidimicrobiales > RAAP-2 > CAINFA01. The sequence continues at coordinate 13,955 of CAINFA010000166.1, read as the reverse complement.
CTGGTGCTGACGATCACCCAGCATGGCACCTTCCCCTGCGGTCTGCCCGCGTGCGCTCAGCAGATCTGAGGTGGGGCCGTTGGGGCCGGGATCGGGTTCGAGACCGAGGTGCTCGGCGGGCGGCCGAGGCCCTGGTTCACCAGTTCGCGGGCGAGTGGCGTCCAGCCCACCGATGCATCGAGCGCTCGGTCCAACTGCACGAGGAATTCGCCGGTCAGCCAACGGGTGGTGAGCCGGAGGCCCCTGCCCTCTCGATCACAGAGCACCAAGGTGGTACCAGGCTGGGAGAACTTGCCTCGTCCACCGACGCTGCACAGCACCGCAATGGTGGTCTCGGCACGGGCCGTCACCCAGTGGCGTCTGAAGTATCGACGGATGCCAACCCAGTCCTCGCCGATCGCCACGGCACGTGGCAGGTTCCGCAGCGCTCCTAGGGTGAGGAGGCCGAAGAGCACGACCACAGCGGCTGCGATCGCAACGAACAGCGGCCACGACCACCCGTGGGTCCCATGCGCGACCCGCAGGCCGGTGAACAGTGCCACCGTCAGCCCGGTGGGCGCCGAGGCCTTGACCAGGGCGCGTCCCGCTCCCACCTCTGCGTCTGTGCGCTCGAGCACCGCTCCAGCTGGAGCGGTGGCACTGCGCTCGAAGGCTGGGCGCTTTGGGATCGGCGTGGCTTGCGGCTGGCCTGGTGGAGGTGGGGGGATGAGGCCGACCAACTGCTGCGCCAGCGTGGCGGCGGGACCTCGGGGCTCGATGGAGTTCGGTGCGCCCCAAGGCAGCAGCATCGTTCCCTTGGGGACACCGTGGAGCTTGACCCTGGCTCGACGGACGGGGAGCACGGTGCCGTTGCGCAGCAGCACTCCGGGCACGGTGTACCCCGGCACCTCGGTATCGACATCGAGGACCACCATCGAGATGGCCGAGTAGGGGGTGATGATGGGGCGGCGACCCGTGATGAAGAGCAGGCCATCGCTGCCTGCCACCTCTCGTCGCCTGACCCAGCGCCACGGAAGCATGATCGAGGCGACGAACCCACTCGCGCACACCACGAAGTAGATGCCCGAGAGCACACCCTGGCTAACCGACAGTGGCTTGTTCGTGTCCAGGTTGTCCGTGCCGAGCAGGACGCCGAAGGCAATGAACCATGCGAAAGGGAAGACGACCCAGGACGCGATCGCGCTCCCGAGGTTCCGCCGACCTGCCCGCCAACGCAGCGGGTACCCGGCGATCCTCACTGCTCACGCACGGGTGTAGGCCTCTCGGGCGACCTTGCGGCCGGTGAGGGCCTCGATGGCGATGGAGACCGCCACTGGCGCACGGCCTTCGGCTCTCGGCCGTTGGCCTTCACCAGTGGAGCGTTCGGCACGACGTCGAGCGAACCGCTCCGCCAAGGCACTGAGCACGGCCTTGGCGTCATCGCCAGAAACCTCGGAGGCGGTGCCCTGGATGATCACGCTCTGCCAACCACCGAGCTCGTCGTACTCATCGATCTCGAAGCACACCGAAGGGTTAGCTCGCAGGAGCTCCACCTTGAGACCTTCGGTGGTGTAGAAGACGATGGCGTCGTCGAGCCTGGCGTAGATCACCGGCACGACGTAGGTGAAGCCATCGTGGTGGCAGCCGAGCCGACCCACGACCTGACGGTCGAGCAGGTCATGGACCTCGACCTCGGAGAGCGTTTCGATCATCGCCGCAGCCTAGGTCAACCACGCTCGAGGCAGCTGCGCTTGGTGTTCGACTGAACGTCGGACGCGACTCGGCCCCGTCGTTTCCGACGGGGCCGAGTCGAACTACTTGCGGAGCAAACTGCTTAGCGGATCTGCTTCGTCGGCGTCGCCATGCTGAGACCCACGCCGTTGACTGCCTCAACGTTGACCCACACGTGGTGGTCGTTCTTCGGCACCGAGAAGAAGAGGTGGCGAACGCCACTTCCTACAACGTAGGTGTGGGCAGAACTGTTGTAGTGGACAACCACGACGTAACTCGTGATCGGGGATCCACCATCGAACGACGGCTTGGTCCAGTTCACGGTGCCGTGGGCGTTGTCGCTGGCCAAGAAGGCGTTGCTAAGCCCCGGACGGTGGGGGAAGGTCGCCGGCGTTGCAGTACCGCCAACAACCGAGGTGCCCTGTCCGTTAGCGTTCGACGCCAGCACCACGTAGGTGTAGTTCACGCCGTTGTGCAGGGCAAGGAAGGTGTGGCTGAAGACGGAAGCGCTCACCCGGACTTCCTGCACCAGCACGCCGCCGGACTTGACCTCCACGGTGTAACTGGTGACCGGCGAGCCGCCGGCGTAGGACGGGGCTGCCCAGTTGACGGTCAACGACTGGTTGCCACGGCTGCCGGAGATGGCGGTCGGGACATCAGGCACCGTCGACGGGGTGGCCGAGCCGCTCGAGGCGTTGGAGTATCCAGCGGCTGAGGTCGCTTGAACGGTGAAGGTGTAGTGCACACCGTTGGTCAGGCCGCTCACGGTGCAGCTGGTGCCGCTCGTGAAGCAGGTCTTCCCACCAGGCGAGGCCACAACGACGTAGCCCGTGACGGCGGCATCGCCAGCCTTCACGCCCGATGCCGTCCACGAGACCGTGGCGGAACCGTTCGCAGGCTTGACGCGAACCGTGGTGGGGCGTCCGGGAATGTGCCCCGAGTTCGGGACGGTGGTGGGCGGGTAGCCCGGAGGGTTGGCCGAACTGACAGCCGGAGCGGCCAGCGCGAGCGTTGCCACGGTCATCGTGGCACCTCCGGCGATCATGAACTTACGGACGTGGGACATTTCGTGGCTCCTATTCGTAATGCCCTAATGCTGACTCCTATGTCACTACAGATCTTGCGAGAATGCAACCCTTCGTGAAAATTCAGCCGCGAGCAGGGCGTTCACCGCGCGAATTCGGCGCTGACCGGATCCACGAGCGCCGTGGTGCCCCTCGGGCCACTGAGTTGGCGTGCGCCTGCGCCGGTCACGGTGAAGGTGATGTCCTCGGGCACGAGCCGGGATTGGGGGATGAAGCGGAGGAGGTAGTTCCCGTGGTCATTGGGGTGCAGGAGGTCGGTCACGAAGACCACCGAACCTTGGTGCTGGGGCAGGACCGACACCGATGCGGCGGTGGCAACGAGGCCCGACTCCGACACGCCGCCGACGACCACCGATCCCCGGGGGGACCACGAGAAGACGTCTGCGACGTACTGACCCGGCACAGAAGAGTTGAGGTGGTCCGGACCGAACTGGTACGACGGTGCCTGTCCGGCTGGAGCAGTGTTGTCGATGGCTACCACCTCAGTCACCTTGGCGTCGTTGCGCGCTGTGAGGTTCAGGTTCACCGCGAGGTGAACTCTCGTGAAGTAGTCGATCTTGGCGGCGACGGCGCTCTCGACGGCCACGTGGAAGCTGGCGCCAGGGTCGGTGGTATCGACGCGGCCCGACGCGCCCAAGGTCACGATTCGACCCTCGGTGCCGGGGTCGTTGCTCCACAGCAAGAGGTGCCGGCTAGGGAACTCCTTGGCGGCCGCCTCGAGGAGCGCGATCCGCTGGGCGTGGTCGGATCGGACCTTGGCGAACAGGACGGCACCGATCTGGCTGAGTTCATCGTGTCGGGTGGACTGGCTCCCATTGGGGTAGGCGGCGTAGAGCTGGTCGAGGACGATCGGTGCCAGGTTCGCGCCAGTCAGCTTGGTCGAGATGCCGGGGATCTCGATGGGACCGGTGGCGTCGAGCATGGCCGCCATGGCCGGGACATCGAGCGCCACGACGTCGTCGATCTTGAAGCCGGTCGACGCGGTGATCAATTTGGCGGCGGTCTCAGCTGACCACGCGAAGTTGGCGGTGAGGTTCGTCGATTGGACGATGTGGTTGGCCCCGCTGCCGTAGAAGAGCGCCTTTGTCCCGGGCGAGGCCGCCACGTCGACTGGGCCCGTGAGCGGCAAGGCATCGACGGGTCCTTGGTCCAAGGTGGTGAGCACGCCGTTGCTCGAACGAATCAAGGAGTAACTGAGGAAGATTCCTTGGTCGCGCATCTCGGCGTTGTTGGCACCGAGGACCAAGATCGTCACCGGGTGGTTAATGCCCAACAGTTCCTGACCGACCCCAACGGCCGCTGACGCCTTGTCGAGGTCGGTGAGGACCTTGGCGAGCTTGGCGTTGAGCTGCTGGCGGGCCGAGCGGACCGGACCATAGAGGCCTCCAGGAGATCGCTCGAGGGGCGCGAGGGTGGCGCGGGCGTGGGCGATGGCGACGCGCAGCGCTGCAATCTGCGCCACGGGCAGCTGACCCACGCCGTGCTGGTCGGCCAGCCCGTCGACGGCGTCGAGCAACGAGATGCCCTCGCCCGCGGCTAGGTGGGCATCGGTGAGGAGCTGGTTGGCTCCACCCAGCTCTGTGCCGATGATCGGCATGGCACCGAGCACGGGGAGCACGCCGGTCGAGGACCAGGCACGTGCGGCTGCCGCCGCATCGGCCTGGGCAGCCTCAAGGTGCTCGAGTAAGAGGGTCCGACCCGCAGCCGTGCGAGCATCGGCGAAGTGGTGCTCGACGTAGCTGAACTCGGCGCTAGCGGCATTGGCGTGGTGCTTGGCTTCGAGGGCGGCGACCGCCCCGAGGCCGGCAACGACGAGCACCAAGGCCACGAGCCCACCGACGATGAGGCGCCGGGTGAGCCGCGAGGAACGAGCCATGCTTCAGCCTGTCACGTGAGGCCCCCCGACTGGGGTCGTTTGGCTCAGAACGGCCCCGTCAGCTCACCGAGGAAGTCCGTCAGGTTGGTGTTCTCTCGGTAGTCCACCGGGCAGGTGATGACGGTGACGCCGGGCGAGGCCATCGCCTCTTGGAGCATCGGGAGGAGCTGGTCTGCTGCTTCCACCCGACGTCCCTTGGCACCAAAGCTCTCGGCGTACGCCACGAAATCGGGGTTGGTGAAGGTCACGGCACTGTGGTGGCCGAGTTCGAGGTCCATCTTCCACTCAATCAGGCCGAAGGCGTCGTCCTCCCAGATGAGCACGGTGAAGTCCACGCCCTCGCGCAGGGCGGTCTCGAGCTCTTGGGAGTGCATCATGAAGGCGCCATCGCCCATGACCGCCAGCACCTTGCGGTCGGGGTAGGCCAACTTCGCGCCGATGGCTCCGGGGAGCGCGAAGGCCATGGTCGACAGACCATTGGAGACGAGGCAGGTGTTGGGGGCGTAGGTGGGGTAGAGCCGGGCCATCCACATCTTCACCGCGCCGGTATCGGCGAGCACGATGTCGTCACGACCGCACGCAGCCCGAATGTCGGCCACGATGCGCTGGGGTGCCAGCGGGAAGCCGTCGTTGGCCCTGCCGCGCTCGAGCTCGGCATCGAGGAGGCCGCGGATCTTGGTCAGCGAGGGTCGGGGCTCGAAGCGACGTTCCACCGCCGCTCCGAGGGCATCGAGGGTGGCCGAGAGGTCGGCTTGGATGCCAACGGTGACGTGGTAGTTGCGGTCGACCTCTGCGGGAACACGGCTGAGGTGGATGATCTGCTTGTCGCCTTCGGGGTTGATGCGCACGGGGTTGAACTCCTGGAGCTCGTAGCCCACGGCGATGACGACGTCGGCCTCGTCGAAGCCGAAGTTGGCGTAGTCGTGGCGCATGAAGCCCACGGTGCCGAGCGCAAGTGGGTGGTCATCGGGGAAGGCACCCTTGCCGTTGAAGGTGGTGGCCACTGGAATCTGCAGCTTCTCGGCGAAGGCGATGAGGGCCTCGGTGGCCTCGGCGCGCGCCGCACCGTGTCCCGCCAAGATCACCGGTCGCTGGGCCCCAACCAGTACCTCAGCGCAGCGCTGCACCTGGTCGGCCGACGGCTCGTTGCCTCGGGGCACGTTGACCAAGAGCGGCACGAGGTCCTCTGGGACGATCTCTCCCTCCACGTCCTCAGGGATGGCGAGGTAGACCGCTCCCGGACGCTCGGTCTGGGCCAGCTTGAAGGCCTTTCGGAGCATCTCTGGCACTGCGCCCGCGGACATGACGAGGTCGGACCACTTGGTGACCGGGGCGAACATCGGCACGAGGTCAACGCTCTGGTGGGACTCTTTGTAGATCCGATTCAGGCCCACCTGCGCCGAGAGGGCCACGAGCGGGGTGGAGTTGGTGGTGGCGTCGGCCACGCCGAGCAAGAGGTTGATCGCCCCTGGCCCCAAGGTGGCGCTGCATACCCCAGCCTTGCCGGTGAGACGACCGTAGATCTCTGCCATGAACGATGCCGCCTGCTCGTGGCGCACCAAGATGTAGCGGATCGATGACTCGACCACGGCGTCGGTGAAGTGGATGTTCTCCTCGCCTGGGATGCCGAAGACGAACTCGACCCCCTCGCGCTCGAGACAGTGGACCATGAGCTCTGCGACGGTGCGAGGGGAGTCAGCCATCGCCTCAGCGTAGGGCGATCGGTGCGAGGTGGGAACCCCTGGGGCACCCCTTTCCTTTTCCCCGACCTCGGCGTAGGTTCCGCGGTGAGCCCGGGGTTCGCCGTCGGCGATCGGGTGGGAGCAGTGGAGGGGTCATGCAGCTCGCAGATGTGCTGTCCGTCAAGGGCACCGAGGTGTTCCACACCACCTCCGATGCCACCCTCGCCGAGGCCACCAACCTCTTGCACCGCCATCGGGTCGGCGCCCTCGTGGTGCTCGATCACGGTGCACTGGTTGGCATTCTCTCTGAGCGAGACGTGATGACTGGCCTCGCCACGATGGGAACGGCCGTCATGGGAGACGCCGTCGCCGCCCACATGACCTCACCGGTTGTCACCCGTCGCTCGACGTCTGGGATTAACTCCGTGATGGAGTTGATGACCGAGGCACGAGTGCGGCACATCCCCGTGGTCGATGACGGTGTGCTCCTTGGGGTGGTCTCCATTGGCGACCTCGTTCGCTCCCGCATCGAAGAGCTCGAGGGTGCCCGCCGCGAGCTCCTCGACTACGTGGGGGCACGCTGAGCGTTGGCGCCATGAGGTCCGCCAGCCCGGCTCTCTAGACTCCTGCTGACGAGCGCTGCGCTCGTCGGGGAGGCGTCGATGCCGGGAATGCAAGCCCAAGGGGTGGCCAATGCCAACCCGGTCGTGGTGGCGGCCTTCCACCACAGCCTCGTGGTGGGCTTCCTCCTCGTGGCGGGGTTGCTACTGATCGGGTCGTTCACCTGGTTGCTCGTCACTTCGTCGTGGACAGGGTCTGTTCGGGCATCGTGGTCGGGCGAACCCCGGGCTCGGCGCGTGCTGCGCATTGGTTTCGGGCTCTTGTGGCTCGTCGACGCGCTGCTGCAGCTGCAGCCTCAGATGCCGCTCGGGTTGCCTGGATCGGTGCTGTTGCCCTCGGCCGAGGGGAGTCCTGGGTGGGTGGTCTCGCTGACCACCTGGGGAGCCCACCTGTGGGAACGCCAGCCGGTGCACGCCGCTGCTGCCACCGTCTTCGTCCAACTCGGGATCGCCCTGTGGCTGCTCCTGGCTGCTCGTGGGCCGTGGTCGAGGCTCGGGGGCCTCGCCAGTGTGCTCTGGGGGCTCATCGTCTGGAGCGTGGGCAATGCCTTTGGTGGGCTGTTGGCGCCCGGGCCATCGCTGCTGTTCGGCCAGCCCGGCTCGTCGCTGCTCTACGCCATCGCCGGGGCGCTCCTCCTCGCTCCCGACGATGCTTGGCGGCATCGGAGGCTGCCTCGGGGGCTAGCCCGGGGTCTCGGCGTGGGCTTCGGGGCCTTCGGGGTGCTCCAGGCGTGGCCAGGTCGGGGGTTCTGGCAGGGCACGAGGGCGGGCGGGCATGGACCTGGACCCATCGCCGCCATGGCGCAGTCCATGGCCGCAACGCCCCAGCCCCACGGCCTCTCGGTCCTCGTCGGCCACGTGGGTCACCTGAGCGCGAGCCACCCCGTGCTCATCAACGCGCTGGCCGTGGGCTGGATGCTCGGCGTGACCGCACTGCTGCTCGTCGCCTCACCGCGGAGCACCACCGCGGCGGCCATGGTTGGCTGCGGAGGACTCCTCATCATCTGGGTGGTGATCGCTGACCTCGGGGTCTTCGGCGGTACCGCGACGGACCCCAACTCGATGGTGCCCCTCGGCGTGCTGTTGAGTGCGGCTGGGATTGGCGTGCGACGTGCGGCGGTGGGGGTAGAGGCCGATGATCGGGCCGAGCAGGTGGCGCAGCGATCGACGCCCCGCTCGATCCCTCGCATCACCGAGCGCCTCGTCGGGGCAGTGGCGATGGGGATCGTGGCTGTTGGCGCCATCCCCCTCGGCATCGCCTCGGCGTCGAACAAGGTGGATCCGATCCTCGGGCAGATCCTCAACAGCGGACCGCAGTACGAGAACTACCCCGCCCTCGACTTCCACTTGGTGGATCAGCGCAGCCACCCACGCACGCTCGAGAGCTTCGCCCACAAGGTGGTCGTGCTCACCTTCCTCGACCCGGTGTGCACCAACGACTGTCCCACCATTGGCCAGGAGCTCCTCGCGGCAGACCGTGACCTCGGACCAGCTGCCAAGGGAGCCGCCTTCGTGGCCGTCGATGCCAACCCCACCTACACCCAACCGGCGGTGCTCGTGGCCTTCTCGAGCGCCGAGGGTCTCAACGCGGAGCCGAACTGGTTCTACCTCACTGGCTCGTTACGCCAGCTTCGGAACCAGTGGGCCTACTACGGGGCCCAGGTCTACGCCGGCACCAATGGGTCGATGGCGGTCCACGACGACGTCGTCTACCTCGTCGATGGCCGTGGACATGTGCGCATGGCGGTGAGCGCCCGGCCCGGGAACACCGCCGTCCTCCGGGACGGATTCTCGGCCTTCCTCGCCTCCCAAGTGGAGCGGTTCGAGTGAGGCGCCATGCGCTGCTCCTCGGCACCGTCGTGCTGGCGAGCGTCCTCGCCAGTCCTCGTGCTGGGGCGAGCGTTGGGATGGATTCGGGGTTGATCGCCGCACGAGCGACGTCGGCCGGTGCGATCGTCACGTTCCCTGTCGGCAACCCGGCGGACCCGCTCAACACCTTCTACCAATCGATGTCGACCGCTGGTGGACCATGGTCCCTCACGACGCCAGTGAACATCGCCACCAATGGTGGGCTGCTCACGGCCATGGGACCCCATGGCGCGACCGCGATTGGCGTGCTGCCGTCCCAGCAGCTGACCTCCTCGCCGCTGTCGTTGGCGCACCGACCGCTCGGGCCCTTCCTCCCCGGGTTCTCGCCGTCTCCCCTTTCGTTCGGTGCTGACGCGCTGAGCACCTCGGCGTCGTCGGTGACCGAGGTCACCTCAGCTGGGCTGCTCGAGGAGAGCGCCGATGGGTTGCGCTGGCGGCGGCTCACCCCGAGCACAGGGCTCCTGCAGGCGAAGAGGCGGTGTGGGGGGACCTTCGTCGCCATCACGACCGAACCAGTGCTCGTGGTGGGGATGTCGTGTCGGCACTCGGGTGCACCCTTGGCCAGCGCGAGTGGACCGATCTCGATCACAGGGCTCAGCGTTGGCGGTGGTCCCTGGCGGTGCCTGCGGCTCGAGGGGACCGACAAGGGCATCGAGGCCCTCCTCGTGGGACCGACCAGCCACGGTGCGCGGCGCTACGTGGTGGTCGAGGGCACCCCCTCGCACCTCGAGGTGGGAGGCCAGCTCGTGGTCAAGGGCACAGGAGCGAGCTTGCGCGCCACCGCGATAGGCCCCCGTGGCCAGGTGGCCATCGTGGTGGGTTCGTCGGTCGATGAGCTCAGCCCGGCCCAGCGGGTGCTTCCCCGACTCGCACACCTCGCCGCCGTGGCGTTCACGCCTGCGGGTCAACTCGAGGCGCTCGCCATCGTGAACGCGACCGAAGTCAGTGGGGGGAACTCGACCCTCACCTTCAACCACCTCGAGGGGTCGAGATGGCGAGCGATCCAAGTGGTCTCCATCGTGGTGCCCTGGGGGAGCTCGAACTAGCGAGGGACCGAGGACCTACATTGGACGTGGTGGAACCCGACGCAACCCAGCTCGAGCACGAGTCGGTCGTGGCAGTATCGCTTGCTCGGCGGCGGACCAAGCGCCTGCTGGCGGGTGTCCTCGGGGTTGGCCTCGTCGCCGTCGGTCTCGTCGTGGCCTTGCTGGCGACGAGCAGCCCCACGAAGGCGGCCAAGGCCGTTCCTCGGTTCACCCTCAGCTCCCTCGAGCCGGCGGGAGCAGGACAGGTCACCTCCCCCTACGGCAGCCCCGAGCAGCCCGGTCGGCCGACGGTGCTGCTGCTGTTCAGCTCGTGGTGCACCCCATGTCAGCGAGAGGTCCCGACCTTGGCCCACTACCTCGCCCACCATTCCCTCGGTCACGTCGTCTTCCTCGGGATCGACGGCGATAGCGATGCGGGAGCCGCCAAGACCTTCCTGCACAACGCGGGGGCGGAGTTCGTGGTGGGTCGCGACCCGAACTTCCAAACCACGAGCCCAATCTTCAACCTGGTCGGGCAGCCTGACACGATCTTCATCTCCCCAAAGGGTCGGGTGGTCCACTTCCAACAGGGCCCAACGAGCCCCAGTCAGCTCCGCCGCTGGGCAGCGGTGGCGTCGGTCACCACCAGCTGACGGGCGCTTCCAGCTCTGCGGTGGTCAACGAGCTGGCTGCGAGCGGGCGCACTGACGGGCGGAGCCGAACTAGGGAAGACTGAGCCCATGGAGGGCATGGTGCAGGTGCTCGTCACCGAAGACCCAGCGGTGGCCAAGGCGTGGGCCGTGCCGTTGATCGAGGAGGACCCGTGCGGTGCTGCCGTCGCCGCCAGCCTCTGCACCGATGCCATCAGACGAGGCGAGCCTGGGTGGTTCGCCGTGGCGATGCAGCGCGACACCCCTGTGCTCTTGGCCGCCCAAGCGCCCACCTCGGGTGTGGTGGTGCTGACCTCGGGACGTCCCGCCGCAATCCACGCGGTGGCCGACGTCTTGGTGGCGGCCCAGCCCCAACTCGTCGGGGTCCACGCCGACGCCCAGGTGGCAGCCCAGGTTGCTGGGCGGTACGCGGCTGGGACCAACCGAGGCGCGGTGCCGGTTCGGGCCCAGCGTCGCTACTCCCTGCTCGAGGTGATCGCTCCCTTGGACAACGGTGGCTACAGCCGTCTGGCCGAACCCTCCGAGCGGGCCGAACTCCACCGCGTCGCCCGCTCCGCCAACCCCCTCCCTGAGGCCATCGCACTCGACGACGCTGCCCTCGATGGTCTGCTCGTGGCCGAGCGAGTCTTCGTCCACGAGTTCGAGGGGACGCTGCGGGCCGCGGCGGTTGCGCTGGCGGCTGAGGAGTCGGCGGTGCCGGTGGTGGTGCTGGCCGACGACGCGGCCCGGCTGAGCGGAGCAGTTGGGTGCGTGGTGGCCGCCTGCTCGGCGGTGGTGCTGGCCCAAGGACTCACCCCGATGGTCACCGCCGAGCTGTCCACGCCTGGGGCGGACACCGTGCTGCAGCGCCTCGGGTTCAGCGTCGATGCCGAGTCGCTCACCTACCGCTTCGTTTGAGGGCTCGGCCCCACTCCTCCCAGCGCTTGTCAATCGCCCGCACGTCGCGACGCCAACCGGTGGTGGCGACCTCGATGCCGTGCTGCTCGAGCTCGGTCAACGCTGCGGTGGGGCCGAGCAGTTGGGGGTGGTTGGCGCCGGTGTGCTCCAGCCAGGCGATCGCCCGCGCGCAGTCCTGGACCGCCCCGAGTCGGCCCTGGAGGTTCTCGGCCGCCTTAGCGCAGCGGTAGGCGGGGAGACCATCGACCAGCCCGACCGCCTCAGCGCCGTACCGCAGGGCCTTGGTCCTGATCCGCAAGGTGTGCAGGTTGGCCATCGACGGATCCTTCTTGGCCCGCGCTGCGGCGCCATCGACGTCGTGCTTGGCCCGTCGGAGGACCCGGCGGAGGTCGCTGGCGGCGTAGGTGGCGCCGGTCGGCGAGGTCGGCAACTCGCCGACGAGGCGGACCAGGTGCTGGTGCAGTTGGGCGAAGCGAGGGTCAGCGACGGCAACTGAGGTGGCCTGCCAGGAGGCTTCGAGTTCGCACGAGGCCAGTTCGATGAGCGCCGCCGCCTTGTGGGGCCTGCAGACCAAGGGTGCGTTGACCTCCAAGATCTTCACCACGAGCTGGAGGTCCCTGGCCGTGCCTAAGCGCTCGTCGAGCCAGGCCACGTCAGCCCGCAGGGTGGTGGAGAACTGCGGGTCGAGCAGGACGTGGAAGGTCCGCAGCATCGAACGGATCCGCCGCAACGCCACGCGTGCGTCGTGGAGGGGGGCCTCGTGGACGTAGAAGGGAGGGGCATCAACCGCCGTGTCATCCACGACGGTCAACACTCGTCCAGCCGCGCCGCCCAAGACGCCGTGGAGGACCTCCGCTGCTCGGGTGACCTCGGCCACATCGCCTCCTTGGTGGGGTGCGACCAACCTAGGTCAGCCGCGTTCAGCGATCAGCGAGGAGGTCCTTGGCGACGTGGGTGACCTGGATCTCGTCGGTGCCGGCGTAGATCTGGAAGACCTTGGCGTCACGGGCAAGCTGCTCCACCCGGTACTCGGCGATGTAGCCATTGCCACCCATGAGCTGCACCGCCTCCATGGCGACCTCGGAGGCGGCCTGGGCCGAGTAGAGCTTCATGGCCGAGGCCTCGGCCAAGGTGGGGGTCTTACCGGCCGAGGACATCTCAATGTGGCGGAAGACGAGGTTCTGGACGTTGAGCCGAGCGACTTCCATCTTGGCCAACTTGAGCTGGATCAGCTGGTGGTCGCCAATGGGGCGACCCCACAGCACCCGAGACTTGGCGTAGGCGATGCTCAACTTGAGGCACTCTTCGATGACGCCGAGCGCCATCGCTGCCACGCCGGCGCGCTCGGTGACGAAGTTCTCCTTGGCCGACGCCCGGCCTGCGGCGCGGTCCTCGGTGCTCTTTGGGCCACCGAGCAGTCGGTCGGGCCCCACCCGCACGTCAGAGAGGAACAACTCACCGGTCGGAGAGGACTTGAGGCCCATCTTGCGCATGGGTGCGCTCTGGACCAAGCCCTCCATGCCGGCATCCAAGATGAAGGTCAACACCGGACGACGCCTGAGGTCATCTTCGGTGCCGTCGTCGAGCTTGGCGTATAGGACCATGGTGTCGGCGTAGGGGCCGTTGGTGATGTAGGTCTTCGAGCCGTTCAAGATCCACTCGTCGCCATCAGGCCGTGCGGTGGTCCGCATGCCGCCGATGGCATCAGAGCCAGAGTCGGGCTCGGTGATGGCCCAGGCGCCGACCTTGTCGAAGGTCAGCAGGTCGAGGCCCCAGCGCTCCATTTGCTCAGGGGTGCCACCCTTCATGATCGTGCCCCCCGCCAGCCCGGTCGAGACCCCCATGGAGGTCACGATGCCGGGGCAGTGGCGGCAGAGCTCGATGATGGGGATGAGGGTGAGGGCGGCCGAGTTGTCCCCTCCACGACGCTCAGGGCGACCGGTCTCTCCCGCCAACTTGCGGTCGAGGGCTCGCTTGAAGCTCTCGCGTGCCATCTCGTCCATCCCGAAGGTGCGGTACATCTTCCGGATGACCTCGTAGGGCGGCGTGCCCTCGTGCTCGAGCGCATCGATGTGGGGGACCACCTCGTGGTCGATGAACTGCCGGATGGCGTCTCTGATCGCCAGGTGCTCGTCTGACCACTCGTACATTGCTGTGCTCCCCCCGCTCAGGCTCAGTCGGCGACGCGACGGAGCGTGTTCTGGTCCGTGTGCAAGATGTAGTCCTCGCTGCGGTAGTGGTTGTAGGTGGTGGTCTCGTGGTACGAGAACTCACCGTCACCGACCGTGATGGTGCAGTCGTACAAGATCGTCTGGGCGTGCTTGTCGAGGTAGAGGTTCGACAAGATGCCGTAGGTCTTCGAGCCGATCTCGGCCCCCATCACGAACTCCTTGGCGTCGGCCTCAGCGGTGCCGCCAGCGAGGATGGTCGATCCACGGGGCACCATGAAGCACCGCATGACCTGCTTGGCTTCGGCGTCCCACAGCCAGTAGCCGACCTCGGTGTGGAAGGGGTTGTCCT
>CAINFA010000165.1 GCA_903847955.1 uncultured Actinomycetes bacterium | reverse complement strand
GCCGACCTGGGCGTGGCCGCGCTTGGCGTGGTGGTCGGTGCGATACCCCGATGGCGGCCCTGGCAACCCCGTTGGACGCCGATCCGGAGCGGTCAGCGCCAGGGCTCCACGTCGATCCCGTAGCGATGCTCGAGCGCCTCAACCTGGGGGGCGAAGTACTCGACGAGAGCAGCTCTCGTGCCATCGGGCACCTCGGTGGGGGTGCTGTTGAGGGCAGCGACTCGCCCCCTGAGCTGCCGGCTGAGCCGTGGAGGCGCCGCGTCGAGCACTCGGCGGAGGTTGCGCCGACGACGGAGGAACTGCTGCAGGGCGGAGCTCCTCGTGGTCGTGCCGCCGACGTTGGCGAGGGTGAGCGGAGGAGCGATGCTGGCATCGGCACCGAGGAACTCGAGCACTTCGGTCACCAGTCTGCGGGGTTCCTTCGCCATCTGGTCGGTGGTGCGAACCAAGATCTGGCGCTCAGGGAACACCTCGCGCCAACGGTCGAGGTGCTCGGCGTAGTGCCCATTGCCGAGGTAGCGGTAGGTGGGCGACCAGCCGGCTGCTGCTCGCTCAGCTTCTGCTGCGAGCGCATCGTCGAAGTTGAGTGGCTCGAAGCCGGCTCGCCGCCACATGGCCCAGGCTGAGACCGCCCGGGCCACCGGCTCTCGAAGGAGCACCACCACCTTGGCCTCAGCGTTGCGCTGGTAGAGCCGTTGTGGGACCTCGGGATCCGCGAGGTACGCGGTGCTGGCTTCACCGCAGCAACGGTCGCCCCGGTCAGCGAACAAGGCGAGGTACCCATCCTCATCGGTGACGGCGTTGGTGAAGATGGTCTGGTCGTGCGGACCGGTGAACTCGAGCTCGGCACCTGCTGGATCGACGCAGAGCCGGTGAGGCTCTTTGACCGTCGCCATGAAGATCTCCGGGTGCTGGGCCAAGGTGGCCCACAGGGTCGAGGTGCCAGCCTTCTGGGCACCTGCGAGCACGAAGTCAGGAACCCCCACCAGCGAAGCGTAGCGAGCAGCGATCACTGCCGGCGGAGCACCACGCAGATCCGGAGGTCATCGCAGTAGCGGTCTTCGATGGTGGCGCCGAGGCGTTGACCCACCGCCTCGAACCAGTCGGGGTAGAAGCGCAGGCAGTCGATCGGGTGTCGGTGGTAGGGAAACCCCGGCACCACGGTGTGGACGAGCAGCGCCCCACCAGCGCTCGTCAGACCCCACAGCTGGCAGAGGTGGCCGAACGGATCGACGAGGTGCTCGATGATGGCTTGGGAGATGACGAGGTCGTAGGTTCCTAACTGGGGTGGGGACGGTTCGTCGAAGTTCCACGTGACGTCTACACCCTCGTCGAGGCCCGTCGTGGTCATCGCGGCCCGCGGCACCTCCAGCCAGGCGGCGTAGGCATCGAGCACCGCCGGGGGCTCGCCTGCCAGCAGGATTTGCTCGGTCCGCCGCCCAGCTCGCGCCCGAGCCACCATGTCGACGATCTCGGCTCGAACGTGCCTCGATGCCTTGTCCAGCCCCAAGATGGGTTGGGCGCCCACGCTGGCGTTGGTCGACCAGTGCGGTTGCACCGACCTCCACCCGCGCTCGTCGGCTCGGGCCATGCTGAGGCGTCGGGGCCAATCCGGCGATCGATCGAGGAGGTCACCGATGCGCCGATCGAGTCGAGCTCGGAGCGCCGTCAACGAGACCATGCACCATGCTGCCATGCCCCCCCGACGTCAGAATGCTCCGGTTGTGGCCACTAGGGTGCCCACGTACCCCCCTACCTCTGGAGTGAACCATGACCATCGCTGTTGGCGACACCATCCCCGATGTGACCATCAAGACCCTGGGCGAGTCCGGGCCCACCAACGTCTCCACCAAGGAACTGCTCGGCACGGGCAAGGTCGTGCTCTTCGCCGTCCCGGGTGCCTTCACCCCGACGTGCTCCGACCACCACCTGCCGAGCTACGTGGTGCGCGGCGAGGACCTCAAGGCCAAGGGCGTCGACACCATCGCCTGCCTGTCGGTCAACGACGTTTTCGTGATGAAGGCCTGGGGCGCGGACCAGGGCGTCGGAGACGACATCCTGATGCTCGCCGACGGCAACGGCGAGTTCACCGAGGCCATTGGGCTGACCATGGACGGCACCGGCTTCGGCCTCGGCAAGCGGTCGCAGCGCTACGCCATGATCATCGAAGACGGCGTGGTGCAGGTGCTGAACATCGAGACCGCTGGTGGCTCCATCGAGAAGAGCGGCGCAGAGGCCATCCTCGCCGCCCTGTAGTTCACGCCCCTTGCAGCAACGTCGACGCAACAGGACCCGAGGTGCATCTCCACCTCGGGTCCTGTTGCGTCCCACGAACTGCCCGTGCAGCCTGGAGCAGTCCTAGGCAGCAACCCGGCGACGACGGCCGAGCATGCTCAGCATGCCAAGGCCAAGCGTGGCACCTCCGGCGAGCGCGAAGAATCCGGTGATGCCTGCGCCCGGCAGGGGAGCTTCCCATCCAGCGAGCACATCGACCCCAGCGCCACTCCCAATGGTCAAGGTGTTGACCACGAGCGGTCCGGTGAGGTCGAGGTTGGACTGGATGTTGGCGGCGGACTGCGGGGCGTAGATCGCACCGGTGAGGTTCACCGCGCTCGAGCCCGAGACCGTCAGGCTGCCCGCTGCACCTGAGGCGTAGTAGAGCACGAAGCCGTTCGAGGCATTGGTCAAGGTGGTGGACGTCCCGTTCGAGAGCGAGACGGTGGCCGTTCCCTGAAGGACGATGGTGACGCCCGATCCGGTGATGGTCGAGCCACCGGTGTTGAAGAACGAGCTGGTCACGACGTAGACGCCGGGGTTGAGGGTCAGCCTGGCGCCGTTCTGAGCGCCGAGGCTGGTGTAGGTACCCGGGCTCAGCGTCACCGATCCTCCATTGGCGACACCGTTGGCGACGGTTCCCCCACTCGTGGTTGGGGCCGTCGAGGACGCGAACGGATTGACCGCACCAGTACTGACTAGTGGCGTCGGGTTGTAGGTTCCTGCGTTGCCACTCCGAGCCACGCCAACGACACCGATGGCTGCAGCGGTGACGTTCGCGCTGCCCTCGACGTCGGCCGCGGGGTTGGCCGAGGAGCTCACCACGACGTTGCCCGCCACCGCCAGCTTGGCGTTGTTGGACATGTTGAGCGAAGGCGAGGCCGTCGAGCTCAGCACGCAGACGCCATCAGTGGCGCAAGTGGTGGGGCCAGAGGCCACCGGGGTGGCGCCGGCGACTGGGGCTGCCAAGGTGACGAGGCCGGCGGTGACGGCAACTGCGGTGGTGAATCGAGTGGCGAGGGTAGCCATGGTTGCTCCTTGTGGACTGTTGCGCCTACGCGCGTAAGAAGAAGCCTACACGCGGATTGCCTCGCCGAGCCCCTTGCAGAGAAGGCATCTCATGGAGCAGTCCTGCCGCACGGGTCCAACGGACGGCCAGCATGCCATCAACCGCCCACCGATGTAGGTCACCACCGATACCTCGCTCAGCCGATGTTCAGTGGCGTCGGGGCAGCGGTGGGGAGCACGAAGCCTTCCCGGGTTCCCTCGAGTCTGAGCACGAGGAACCCTCGCCCGTCGAGTGCGCTGGACGCTCCGTGGACCAACGGGTCAAGGGGGCATTGGAGTCCGAGGTGCCACCGAGCAGCGATCTGGGCGTGGACGGCGCTAGCCCGAGTCGCCGACGACAACAGCGCAGCCATCCCCTAACCTGCAAGGGTGAGCGAACCCGTGACCTTCAGCCGTGCCCACGTGTGGAGCGTGGCGCACGCTGAGGCTCCCGAGGTCGTGACCTCCTCCTGGATCGACGCCGAGTTGGCCGACACCTACGACCGCTGCGGCATTCGCCCAGGGCTCCTGGCCGAGGTTGCGGGGATCAACGAGCGCCGCTGGTGGCCCGAAGAGCTGACCTTCGATCAGGCTGCCAGCGCTGCCGGCCGGGTTGCCCTTGCGAACGCCGAGATCGCCGCCAACGAGGTCGACCTCCTCATCTCAACCTCGGTCTGCAAGCACCACCTCGAGCCGTCCGTGGCCTGTGCGGTCCACCACCAACTCGGGCTGGGGCCAACGGCGATGAACTTCGACCTCGGCAATGCCTGCCTTGGTTTCGTCAACGCCATGTCGATTGCGGCGATGGCGATCGAGTCGGGGCAGGCCCGCACGGTCCTGATCGTCGACGGTGAGGGAAGCCGGCAGACCCAGCTCGCCACCATCGCCCGCCTGCAGCAACCAACGACCACCGCACTCGATGTCTTCGATCAGTTCGCCTCGCTCACCCTCGGCTCTGGGGCAGCCGCCATGGTCATGGGCGGACCTCGCCAAGGCGCCCATCGCTACCTCGGAGGGATCACCCGAGCGGCAACCGTGCACCACGAGCTGTGCGTGGGCGACCTCGAGCAGATGCGAACCGACACCGCCGGGCTGTTGAGCGGCGGCCTCGAGCTCGCCCGCTCGGCCTTCGATGACGCCCTCGACCTTGGGTGGTCGTGGACCGACTGCGACCGGTACGTCATGCACCAAGTCTCCGCCGTGCACACCTCGAAGTTGTGTGAGCTCCTCGGCGTCGACCAAGCGCTCGTCCCGCTGACCTACCCCAGTTTCGGCAACATGGGGCCTGCAGCCGTTCCCTACACCTTGTCGACCATCTCAGGTGAGATCAGCGACGGGGAGCGGGTGCTGCTCATGGGGATCGGCTCTGGACTGAACTGCTCCGCGGCCGAGCTCTGCTGGTAGGGCCGTGCCCCAAGCGGCCCAGGCGCCGAGCGCCATCGAGCTCGAGGCCATGGGCCTCGACCCCACCTGGTCCAAGCTCGTCACCTTCGAGACGGCCTCGGGGCCGGTCACCTGGCACGTGCTCGACACCGGAGCGGGCCCTACCACCACCGTGCTGTGCGTCCACGGCAACCCAACGTGGAGCTACCTGTGGCGTGAGCTCCTCGAGGGACTCGGCCCCAACTACCGGGTGGTGGCCGTCGACCAGTCCAACATGGGCTACTCCGAGCGGAGCCACCCGAGGATCCTCGCCGAGCGGATCGATGAGCTGATTGCGTTCGGTACGACCTACCTCGACGGGCCGCTCATCCTGGCCGCGCACGACTGGGGTGGGCCGGTCGCGGTGGGCGCTGCTGCTGCGCTCAACCCCGTAGCCCTGATCTTGGCCAACACCGCCGTCGCCAAGCCCAAGGGGGTGGCCGTCCCCCCCTTGATTGCTGCCGCCCGCAGCGTGGTGGACCTGTCCTGCCGACGAACCCCCGCCTTCGTTCGCGGCACGGCCCAGATGACCGACGCCCGCCACCGCCGTGGGTTGGTCGCCCCCTACCGAACGCCAGAACGTCGAGAAGGGGTGGCCCAGTTCGTGGCCGACATTCCACTTGGCCCCGGCGACCCGTCCCAAGCCGCCCTCGAGCACTGCGCGGAGGTGCTCGCAGGCCTCGATGTCCCGACCTTGCTGTGGTGGGGGGGCAAGGACCCGGTCTTCCACGACCGCTTCTTGTCCGACCTCCGCCGCCGCGTGCCCCATGCCGACGTCGAGCGCCTCGGTGACGTCGGCCACCTCTCACCGCTCGCCTCAGGCTTCGGCGACCTCGTTGGTCGCTGGCTCGACCAGGCACTGCTGGCGCCCCATGGGGTTGCGCCTGGCGAACTCGAGCTCGGCAGCATCCTCGATCGCTTCGCCGCCCACGCCGGCAGCACCGAGGTGCTGTACCGCGGGCCCGAGGGTGCGCTCAGCTGGGCCGAGCTGCTCGACCGATCTGCCACCGCCGCCGCAGCACTCCAAGCTGCCGGGCTCGAGCCCGGCGAGCGGGTGGCGATGCTCGTGCCACCGAGCATCGAGCTGTTGGTCGCCACCTGCGCCGTGTGGCGATGCGGGGCGGTACCGGTGGTGGCCGACGCCTCCGCTGGCCTCGGCCAGCTTCGACGCTTGGTTCGAGCTGCTGGTACGACCTACGCCATCGGCACGCCCGTCACCTTGCGGGTGGCCCAAGCACTGCGCATGGTGCCCGGAGCCTCCCTCGCCGGCTTCTGCTCGAGCCCAGGCGTGGTCGACCTGCGACACGCCGAGGGCCCCCCGATGACCGTGGCCACCTCGAGCATGGACCTCGCGGCGGTGGTCCACACCTCGGGGGCCACGGGTCCCGCGAAGGCCGTGGCCTACCGCCACGGTGCCCTGCTGGCGCAGCGGACTGCCCTCGAGGACCTGCTCGGGCTCAGCGGTGGTGGAGCCTTCACCACCTCCTTCGCTGCCTTCATGCTGCTCGCGCCAGTGCTCGAGGCGCGGTGCCTGCGACCCGACATCGAGGTCGACGCTCCGTCCACCTTGGACTTCGACACCATGGCATCGACGCTCAGCGGCGACGCCGTCGGGTGCGCCTGGCTCTCCCCTGCTGCTGCGGCTGCCATCGCGTCGAGCGCGCTCGGGCGTCACCTCCCCATTCCAACGACGCTGCTGGCTGGTGCTCCCATCAGCTCCACCTTGGTCCAGGCGATGGAAGCCGTCACCCAAGGCGAAGTGCTGGCCCCGTGGGGGATGACCGAGTGCTTACCCATCACCGACGGCACCGCTCCCCTGCTGAGCGGGCCCCTCGGCGGCAGCTCGACCGGCGCCCTGCTCCCCGGCGTGTCGCTCAAGGTCCTCGAGCTGGACGACGATCGAGAAGTTCAAGCCGGCAGTTGGGGTGAACTGGTGGTCGCCACTGCGTGGAGCTTCGACGGCTACGACCAGAGCGTACGCCGCACCCTCGACGCCACCGTCGTGCTCGATGGCGTCGCACACCACCGCACGGGCGACGTGGGCTACCTCGATGATGGTCTCGTGATCCACTTGGGCCGTCGTGCCCACGTGCTGTTCACCCCCGAGGGCCCTCTGGCGTCGGTGGCCGTTGAGCAACCGATCGAGCTGGTCCTCGGGCGACGGGTGGCCGCCGTTGGGGTTGGACCGAAGGGTACCCAGGTGGTGGTCATCGTGGTGGAGGATCCCGGCGGCCTCGCCTTGGCCCCAGCTCCGACGCGAGACCCCGTGCGAGCCGCCAGCACGGTGTCGGTCGCCGCGGTGCTCACCGGGCGACTCCCGGTCGACCACCGTCACCAGTCAAAGATCGATCGAGCCGCCCTCGCTGCAGCTGCCACCACACTCCTCGAAGGGCGCTGACCTTCGTGCGGGTCCTGCTCACCGGCGCAACCAGTTGCCTCGGTCGCGCGGTGGCGCAGGCCTTGAGGGACCGAGGAGACGAGGTGGTGACCTTCCAACGCCACCGAGCTGGGCGGGCACCCTCGGATCGAGTCGGCGACATCACCAATGCTCCTGCGGTGCGCTCGGCTGCAGTGGACTGCGACGCGCTGGTGCACCTCGCCGCCCTCGTCGCTCCCCGACCACGGTGGAGCGCGGCCTACCAGACCAATGTGGTGGGCACCGCCAACGTGCTCGAGGCCGCAGCTGGTCGGCCCTTGGTGCACGTCTCGAGCCCGTCGGTGGCCTTTGGTGGCCACCCGGCCACCGGTGAGGTTGCCCTCCCAGCCCGGTACCAAGGCCACGACCGCTACACCCGCTCGAAGGCCATCGCCGAACGTTGGGTGCTGGACCATGCGACGGGGCCGGTGGTGGTGCTCCGTCCACACCTCGTCTGGGGACCCGGCGACACCCAGCTCATCGGTCGCATCATCGAACGTGCAGACCAGGGTCGCTTGGTCCTCCCCGACCGTGGGCGGGCGCTCATCGACACCACCTACGTCGACGATGCCGCCTCGGCCGTCGTCGCCGGGCTCGATCGGTGCTTCGACCAACCCGCCGCGTGGGGTAGGCCGCTCGTGGTGAGCGGCGGTGACCCTCGGACCCTGGCGGAGCTGGTCGAGCGAATCCTCTCCGCCTACGGGCGCACGATCGAACCGCGAACGATCCCGGCTCCCGTGCTCGGCGTCCTCGGGGCGACCTTCGAGAGGTTGTGGCTCCGAGGTGAGCCACCGCTCACCCACTTCGCCGCTCGACAGCTCTCGGTGGCGCACTGGTTCGACCAGCGCCAAACGAGGGACCTCCTCGGTTGGGCGCCAAGGGTTGGGATCGAGGAGGGTTTCGCCCGCCTGGCCCGCTACGCCTCGAGCAATGAGCCCCGGTAGCGCAGCTCAGGGATCTCCGCTCCGGCCAAGGTGAAGACCTTGGCCGTGCCATCGGCGACGAACCCTTGCCGTTCGTAGAAGCGACGGGCGCGGTGGTTCTCGGGCAACACCCACAAGGTCGCTTCGGTGAACCCGACGGCGAGGAGCGCCCTCAGGCCTGCGCGCAGCAGCGCAGCACCGCTGCCTCGACCGACGTGCTCGGGGTGGAGGTAGAGGGCGCAGATCTCTCCGAGGCCCGCCCCGTCGGGGTCCCGCGAGGCAGAGGTGGTCACGAATCCGACGATGCCACCCCAGTTGACCCCCAGCACGGTGGCCGGCGCCGAGGGGTCGGGCGAAGCGAAGTCGTAGCGCCGGGCCCTGTCCTCGACATCCATGGCGTCGAGGTAGGCATCAGGGACGATGCCCCGGTAGGTCGCGCGCCACGACGCACAGTGCAGCTGGGCCACCTCGAGGGCATCACCTGGTGCCGCTGGGCGAAGTTCAAGAGCCTGCACTCAGCGCCTCGGGCTGAGCACCGAACGACGCTCCAACGCCCACATCGGCCGGTTGGTGGTGACCACGTCAACCTCGGAGGTCAAGAAGCGCTCGAGGTGCCGGGGCCGATCGACGGTCCACACGACCACGGTGCGACCGGTGCGGTGACACCACCGCAGCAAGGGAGTGGTGAGCAGGTGGAAGTGGATGGCAATCCCGGTGGCATCGCAGCCGGTAATGGCCGAGTACGGCAGCGTCTCGGTCGTCCGCAGCCACGCTCGCTCGAGGTTGGACAGACCCACCCGTGAGCTCCCGATGGTCAGGAAGGCCTCGGTGCTGCGGTCCCGTCGTCGCAGCAGTGCGATGGAGCTCTGCGCAGAGGTGGTGACGAAGAAACGTCGATCCAGCGCTTCGAGGGGTTCGACCGAGGCCACCTCGAAGCCCGTTCCCTTGAGGTCGAGGTGGATGGCTGTTTCCCCGCTCGGGTTCAGCCCCTCGAGCGACGCCAAGAACGCGTCGTAGGTGAGCACCGAGGCCCGCTGCTCCTCGCTGAGCGCGCCGAACTCGAGCTGGTCGACGGCACCGAGTCCATCAATGGTGGGATCGTGGACGCAGACGAGCACCCCATCGGCAGTACGCCGGACGTCGACCTCCACCAGTTCAGCGCGCCGAGAGAACGCCGCCTCGAACGCCGCCAAGGTGGCCTTTGGTGCGACCTCGCCCCCACCGCGGTGCCACGACACCAACGGTGGAGCACCTCGTCGGCGCAGGAAGCTCGACGCCGTGGCGCTCATGGGAGCTCCGCTGCGGTGGCCCTGGCCAGCGCCAGCTCCACTCGCCCATCACGGCAGCGGACGCCTTCGGCGACGAGCAGCGCCAGCTGCGCTTGGGCGAGGTGGCGCGCCGGTCGCCCGGTGGCAGGAACCACTCGGTGCCACGGCACCTCGACCTCTGCCCTGGCCAGGGTTGCACCGACGATGCGGGGGGTGGAGAGCCCGAGGTAGTCCGCCACGTCGCCGTAGGTCATCACCTTGCCGGCCGGGATCTGGTCGACCAAGGCGTAGATGGCGGCATCACGGACCACCGGGTCGGTGAGGAGCACCTCGGGCCGCATTGCCCTCACCGGTCGTGCTCGTGGAGCCACTTGTGGCCGACCAGCGATGGCACCGCCGCCATCGCCTCGAGCAAGGCACCGGGATCCTCCCCTACCACCACCGACCGCCGGAGCTCGTCGGCCACGAACCGCTCGGCCACTGCGTGGTCCACGAAGTCGAGCAAGGGATCGAAGTACCCCGAGGTGTTGAGCACCCCGCACGGTTTGTCGTGGATGCCGAGTTGGAACCACGTCAGCACTTCCATGAACTCATCGAGGCTGCCGATGCCCCCCGGGGCGAGCACGAAGGCATCGGCCCGATCGGCCATCTTGGCCTTCCGCTCGTGCATGGTGGCGACGACGTCGAGCTCGGTGAGGCCAGGATGCTCGAGCTCGCGCGACGCCAGGGCCGACGTGAGCACGCCGTAGACCTGGCCCCCTGCACCCAAGGCTCCATCGGCAACTGCACCCATGAGCCCAACCGACGCACCGCCGTAGACCACGGTCGCTCCCATGGCGGCAATCGTCGCTCCAAGCTGCTGGGCCGCCTCGGCGTAGGCCGGACGGGCACCAGGGCTCGAGCCACAGAACACCGCCACGGCACGCAGGGACCTCATTGCTCGGGGTCGAGTCACCCCCTCAGTCTGGCGCAGTCCTGCGGCAGCCTGCACCTGCGATGGCCTAGGTTCGGAGCATGGACCGCCTCCCCGTCCCCGTTGCCGCCGGCTACTCGAAGAGCGCGTGGCCCGGCGAGGATGGCGGTCCTACCCGTCACCAGCGCGCCATTGGTCACCCAGGGCTGCTCGACGCCGAGCGCACGAAGCTCGTTGCGACCAACCGGCTCGCCATCGCCGCCACCATGGTCGTCTTCGATCCCACGGGTCGATGCTTCTTGCTGACCCATGGCGTGGGTCCAAGCGCCACCTGCGCGGTCGAGGAGATCGACCCGATCACCCTCGAGACGCTTCGGACGAGCGGCGAGCTCGCCGGCGGAGCAGTGTGGCCCGGGGGGCTCGCGGTGCACGCCAACGGTGACCTCTACCTCGCCTTTGGGAACCACGTCCATCGACTCACCACCGAACTCGAGGTGCTGGCCTCTCGCACCCTCGATCGGGATGCTCCCCACAACAGCTTCGTGCTGTTGGACAGCGGTCACCTCGTGGTCAAGGACTTCGGTGGGGTGCTCCCCGATGGCCGCCAACCGCACCCGAGGTGCCTCGTCGAGGTCCTCGAACCCGCGACCCTCTCGACCGTTGCCCACGTCGAGCTCGACGAGCCATCAATCGCTCGCCTCTCGGCCTCGGGTCAAGAGGTCTACGTGGTAGGCACCACCTCGGCGTTCGCCGTGCACTTCGACCCGATCACCGCATCGATGACCAACGTGGCCACCGTGCCCTACCGAACGCTCGACGGCCAGGGGTACGGCTGGGACCCGGTCGTGGTCGGCCGCGCGCTCGTCTTCCTCGACAACGGCGAGGGGGCTGAGCGCTTCGATGGAACCTTCCTCGGCAAGGGCGTGGCCCAGTCCCCCACCCACCTCGTGGTGGTCGACCTGGACGCTGGCACGGCGACCCTCACCGCCGTCACCGACGAGCTCGAGGGGCTGATCTGCAACCCGCCGCTCGTCGACCCTGACCGCGGGCTCGTCGTGGGCTTCGACGCCGCTCGGGGGGTGCTCGCCGCCTTCGAGTTCACCGACGGCACTGTGGGGGCAGAGCGCTGGCGTCGACGCCAAGCGCACGCGAGCCACCTGCTCGCACTGGCCGACAGCGGACAGTTGGTCTGCTGCGACTTCGACGTCAAAGCCAACCTCGACGTGGTCGTGGTGCTCGACCTCGAGACCGGAGCCGAGCTCGGCCGAGTGGCCACCGAGTCCCCGCTGCAGTCCGCACTGTTCCCCGCACCAGGGCCCGATGGCGGGGTCTACTACTGCTCCTTCAGCCACGTCGTCCGGGTAGCAGGGTCTCGCTGAGAAGGCGCCTCGAGAACCCTGGCGAGAGCGTGCCATTGCAACGGTGATCGACCGCAGGTCGTCGAGCGTGTCTTGGTCGAGGCCCTCGGGACGCTGCGCGTTGAGCACTCGGTGCGGGTCGCGCCCCCACGACGAGACGTCGTGCCCAGAGGTCAAGCCCTCGACCTTGGTGGCATCGCCGGAGTCTCGCCGGAAGATCTCCCCCGACAACCTCTCCGCCCGCGGTGGTTGGGGGTCCGCACCCGAGCACTGCTGCCCGACGGTGACCCTTCCCTCGGCTCAGGTCCGAGCGGTGAAGCGCAGCGGTAGCTCGGCCGGACCCCAGATGCCAAAACTCGAGGGCTTCCAGCTGATCGCCCCTCCCAGGGTCAGGTTGTCCATCCGATCGGCCAAGACCACGAGCGCCTCTTGCAGCTCAGCCCTGGCCAGGGCAGCACCAAGGCACCGGTGGATCCCCGACCCGAAGGTGACGTGCTCGACGGTGCGCTCGGCCAGGAGGTCGATCCGCTCCGGAGCCGAGAAGATGGAGGGATCGCGATTGGCCGAACCCAACTGCGCGCCAACGATGGTGCCCTTCGGGAACACCACGTCGCGGTAGGTGATGTCCTCACTGGCGTAGCGCATCACTCCTCGCACCGCCCCGAGGTAGCGCATCGACTCCTCAACGGCACGCGGGGCGAGGGTGGGTTCCCCTTGGAGCAGAGCCCACTGGTCGGGATGCTGGGCCAGCATCGCCATGGTGCAGCCGAGCTGGTTGCGAGTGGTGTCGGTGCCGGCCATGAGTACGGCTTCGGCCAGCATGCACAGCTCATCGGTGGAGAGGCGGTCACCCTCCTCCTCGGCCGCGATGAGGTGGCTCAGCAGGTCGTCTCGAGGGGCACTCCTGCGCTCCTCCACCAGCTCGGCGATGTAGGCACCGAGGCCATCTTGGGCAGCCCGAATGGCGGCGAAGTCCGTGGCGAGATCGCCGTTG
>CAINFA010000164.1 GCA_903847955.1 uncultured Actinomycetes bacterium | reverse complement strand
GCCTGCCAGAAGCCAGGGGCGGGCGGTCCTGAGGGTGCCTGGGGTTGGGGTTGGGCTTGGGCAGCCGGGTGGGTCTCAGGCGGGTACCAGTTGCCGTCCGAGGCCTGCCAGTAGCCCGGGGCGGGCGGTCCTGAGGGTGCCTGGGGTAGGGGTTGGGGTTGGGGTTGGGGGTGGGGGTGGGGTTGGGCAGCCGGGTGGGTCTCAGGCGGGTACCAGTTGCCGTCCGAGGCCTGCCAGAAGCCAGGGGCGGGCGGTCCTGAGGGTGCCTGGGGTTGGGGTTGGGCTTGGGCAGCCGGGTGGGTCTCAGGCGGGTACCAGTTGCCGTCCGATGCCTGCCAGAAGCCAGGGGCGGGTGGTCCTGAGGACACGAAGCTCCTGGCATTGGGGTGGGTCTCAGGCGGGTACCAGTTGCCGTCCGAGGCCTGCCAGAAGCCAGGCCGAGCTTGGCGTCGAGCCATCTGCTGCGGGTTGGCGTTGGGGTGGGTCTCAGGTGGGTACCAGTTCCCGTCCGAGGCCTGCCAGAAGCCAGGGGCAGGCGCGCCCGGTGCGGGAGCCTGGACCGCAGTGGTGGATCCAGGCCGAGCCTCAGGGGGGTACCACTTGAGGTCCGATGCCAGCCACCACCCCGGACCCGGTCGTCCACCCTCGTGGACGTCGTCGTCGAAGAGCGGGCCACCGACGGCGTCAGGGTGGGTCTCAGGTGGGTACCACTTGCCGTCAGAGGCCAACCACCAGTTCGGACCTTGGGACTGCTCGCTCACGGGATCCCTCCTCGCAGCAGTGTATGGCCGTCCACCGAAGGGTTCAGCCCGCCTGGAGCTTGAGGCGTAGCGCGCTCCAGCGGTCATCGATGGCAACCTGGCGCACGGTGTCGAGCTCGAAGGCCACTGCACCCTCTCGGATTCGATCACGGCTCAAGGTCGTCCCGAGCCCCTTGGCCTTGGGGTAGGCCAGCCACGGCACCACCCCACGATGAGCAGCGGCAGCGAGGCGCTTGGCCTGGGTCCTGAACTGCGCGTCGGTGATGGCGAAGGCCACGAGCACCGACGCATCCTTGGCGCCGACCACAGGTCCAAACCAACCGGCGAGGTCCTCGGGCGGATCGAGGAGTCCGAGGGTCTGGTTGGCGGTGAGCTGGAGCTTCTTGCGCACCGCTGCAGCCGCATCGGGCTGCACCACCACAGCCTCGAGGAGGCGTGCAGGTGCCCGCTCCGCCCAGGCGTCGGCCACGAGCAGTTCGAGCAGCTTCGGTTCGACCGTGGCCAACTCGATGCTGACGCCCGCGAGCCGCGCTCCCCAGTGGACGGGGGAGACAGCGTCGCCGTGCTCAGCGAGAGCCTGACGAGCGAGGTCGTCGGGGAACAGGACGTTGACCGACCCGATGGAGGGATCCACGGTGCAGAAGATCTTGCCCGCCACCTTGAAGGCCTGCCTGTGGTGGTGGGGGGCCTCGGTGGTCTCAGGGTGGCTGAGCGCCACCGCACGCAGGTCGTCGAGCTCCATGGTCCACCTCCCCTCGAAGTCTCCTCCAGCACACCCAGTGGGACAAGTGCTGGTCCTACCATGACGGAGTGGTTCCCATCATCCCCCTCGAGCTCAGCCAGACCCTCGCCCTGCGCCGAGCCGTGCTGCGAGGTGGTGACCCCGACGCCGACGTGGTGGTCGACACCGATCGAGCTCCAGGGTGCCGGCACCTCGGCATCGTGGTCGACGACGAGGTGGTCGCAACCCTGACGGCCTTCCCCTCGAGCCCTCCCCACCATGCCCAGAACCCAGGGGCACAGCAGCTGCGCTTCATGGCCGTGTCGCCCGAGCACCAAGGGAGCGGGCTCGGCCGTGCCCTGCTGCTCGCCATGATCGACGAGTTGTGGCGCGCGGGTGCCACCCTGATCTGGGCCAATGCCCGCGACAGTGCACTCGGCTTCTACCAACGCCTCGGCTTCAGCGTGTTGGCTGGCTCCGCCTTCACCTCTGCCTCGACCAACCTGCCCCACCACGTCGTCGAACTGGAGCGCAGCGATGGTTGATGCCGTCCGCACGACGACCGACGGACCCGTGCGCATCGTGCACCTCGACCGACCAGCAGTCCGCAACGCGGTGGACGAAGCCACCGCCTCGGCGCTCGATGCCGCCTTCATGGCCTTCGACGCCGACCCGGAGGTCTCGGTGGCGGTGCTCACCGGCGAAGGAGGGCACTTCTGCGCTGGCGCTGACCTGAAGGCAACCGCGCAGGGGCAGGGCAACGCCGTGCTCGAGCCATCGAACCCCCGTGGTCCCATGGGGCCCACCCGTCGCAGCCTGACCAAGCCGGTCATCGCCGCCATCGAGGGCTACGCCGTGGCCGGCGGGCTCGAGTTGGCGCTGTGGTGCGACCTGCGAGTGGCGGCACGCTCCGCTCGCTTCGGGGTCTTCTGCCGGCGGTGGGGGGTGCCGCTCATCGACGGCGGCACCATCCGGCTGCCCCGGCTCATCGGCCAGAGCCGAGCGATGGACCTGATCTTGACCGGCCGAGAAGTCGACGCCGAGGAAGCCCTCCACCTCGGACTCATCAACCGCGTGGTCAACGACGGGACAGCTCTCGCCGCGGCCGTCGATCTGGCCCACCAACTGGCGAGCTTCCCGCAGCGGTGCCTGCGGGGTGATCGAGCTTCGGTGCTCGAGCAGTGGGGGCTCGACCTGCCTGCTGCGCTCGGCGTCGAATACCGCCACGGCTGGGCCACGATTACCAGTGGCGAGACGGCCCAGGGTGCGCAACGGTTCAGTGCGGGTGCGGGTCGCCATGGCGAGGGCGTGGATCGCTGAGGTCTATCGGGGCGCAACAATTGCGCCATGTACCGCCACCAAGCGTTTCGAGTCCACGATGATGCGCGTGCCTACGACCTCCTCGCCCAGGTAGGTCTCGTCCACCTGGTCGTCGATGACGGCGGGACGCTGCGCTCCTCGCCATTGCCGGTCTTAGCCGACCGGGCCACCTGCACGCTCGTGTTCCACGTAGCCCGGGCGAACCCCATCTCCCAGGTGGCGCCGGGCTCCTCGGCCCTCGTGCTCGCTACTGGCCCCCACGCCTACGTGAGCCCGAGGGACTACCCAAACGACTACGGCACCAAGGTGGTGCCGACGTGGGACTACCTCAGCGTCGAGTTCGCCGGGCAGGTCGAGGTGGTGACCGACCCCGAGGAGCTCTTGGCGCTGGTGTCGAGCCTGACCGACCACCACGAGCAGTCCATGGCATCGCCGTGGTCGGTGGGTGAGGCTGATCCGGGCCACCTCACCGCCCTGCTCGGTGCCATCACCGGCATCGTGGTCGACGTGGCGACGATCGACCTGACGGTGAAGCTCTCCCAGAACCGCCCAGATGCGGTCAGGCACCACATCGCCACCTGGCTCGAGCAACGGGGCGAGGCAGCCGTGGCCGAGCACATGGCCGCGTGGCGATGACCCCCAACGACCACTACACCCATGGCCACAGCGATGCCGTGCTGCGGAGCCACCGCTGGCGGAGCATCGACAACTCCGCCCGCTACCTGCTCGCGGACCTCGTCCCGGGTCGTCGACTGCTCGACCTCGGGTGTGGCCCCGGCACCATCACCGCCGAGCTGGCCGATGCCCTCAACCCCGGAGAGGTGCTCGGCATCGATGCCTCAAGTGCGGTCATCGCCGAAGCTCGCACCCGGATTGAGGGCCGGGAGAACCTGCGCTTTGCGGTGGGCGATGCCTACGACCCCCCAGTCGAGGAGGCGTCGATGGACCTCGTCCACGCCCACCAGGTGCTCCAACACCTCGCCGACCCGGTGGCGGCCCTGGTTGCCGCCCGTCGGGTCCTCGTCCCTGGCGGCATCCTCGCCGCACGCGACGCCAGCTACTCCGGCTTCTCCTGGGAGCCCGGCATTCCAGCCCTCGACCGGTGGCTCGAGCTCTACGAGGCGGTCGCTCGAGCCAATGGTGGCGAGCCTGACGGCGGCGAGCACCTCGTCGCGTGGGCCGAGGCCGCAGGGTTCACCGACATCACCGCGTCGAGCTCAAGCTGGACCTTCACCGACCCCGACGACGTGGAGTGGTGGTCGAGCTTGTGGGCTGAGCGAACCACTTCGTCGAACTTCGCCACCTCGGCGCTCGACCACGGCTTGGCTACTCGCGCCGAGCTCGAAGAGCTGGGCGACGCCTGGCGCATGTGGGGTGGCGCCGCTGGGGCGAGCTTCGTGGTGCCCCACGGCGAGATCCTGGCACGCCGCTGATCGGCTGCTGAGGGCCGCTGGTAGCCTCACCTCAGAGGCGTAAAGGAGTCGAGCCCGGTGGAGATGAACGGTCCGGCGCTGCCGAGGTTGACCTGGTCGTTGCTCGGACACACGCAGTTCACCCTGGCGTCGGTGCTGTTGGCCACAGCCCTCGGGCTCTACCTCCTCGGGGTACTCCGGGCCCGCCGGCTCGGCACGACGTGGGCTTGGTGGAAGGTGGCGACCTTCGTCGCTGCGGTCGTCGTGCTGTGGATTGCCACCGAGTCGGTGGTCGGGATCTACGACATGACCTTGTTCTCGATCCACATGGTCCAGCACGTCTTGTTGGTCATGACCGCCGCCCCCCTGCTGGCCGCCAGCGCCCCGGTGGACCTCCTCATGGCCGCCACCAGTGGCAGGACCAACCAGCTGCTGCGCCGAGCCCTCGACTCGACCGTGGCCGGCATCGTGGGCCACCCAGTCTTCGGCTTCTTGGCCTACACGGTGCTCATCCCTGCCTTCCACTTGACCCACCTGTTCGACCAAGCCATGGCATCGCTCGTGACCCACCACCTCGAAGAGGTGGCCTTCATCGTGGTGGGCTACCTGTTCTGGCGGCCGGTGGTGGGGGTGGAGTCCTCCAAGCACCCCTTGGCACCGGGACTGCGGCTGATCTACCTGCTGCTGTCGATCCCCGTCGACACCTTCACAGGGCTGGCGCTGGTCTCAAGCCAAGTCCCGCCCTTCGTGGCGTTCTCGGTGCACCGACCCTTCTGGGCTCCCCCAGTCCTGGCCGACATCCACGACGGCGGGGCGATCATGTGGGTCTGTGGGGACATCTTGATGATGGTGGCGATGATCCCCTGCGCCCTCGTGTGGCTGCGAGACGAGGAGTCCAAGACCGTGCTCATCGACCGGGCCATCGACGAAGGCACCTACGCCGACCCGGGCTCGGCGTGGCGACCTCGGGTGGTCCAGCACTTCCCAACCGCCCCGCCTCGCCTGGCCGAGGCTGACGACCACTAGCGGTGCTCGCCGTCATCGTGGTGCTCATCACCGTGGCGCTCACCGCAGTGGCCATGGCGTTGCTCACCCACCAGCCGCTGCTGTTGCTCGTGGCCATGGTGGCGCTGTGGTTGGCCTCGTTCCTCCGGCCCCGCCGAGGCTTCTGACCGAGTTCGAACGCCATGTCCGAATTCCGCTGGTCGAGGGGTCGACGAAGGATCAGACTGCTCGAGTGAGGTTGGACACCACGAGCGCCTGGACCGCCATCGAGGCCCGCGACGCCCGCTTCGACGGCGTCGTGTTCTTCGGCGTCACCACCACCGGCATCTTCTGCCGTCCGAGCTGCCCTGCTCGACGCCCGCTCCAGCGCAACGTGGTGCTGTTCCCCACCCCAATCGCTGCCCAGCATGCAGGCTTCCGTGCCTGCAAGCGCTGCCACCCTCACGAGATCACCGGTCCCCTCCCCGTCGAGCGCCGCGACGCCATCGGCCCGGCAGTGCTCGACCTCGTGCGCGCCGGCGTGGTCGATCGAGAAGGCGTCGCAGGGGTGGCTCGACGCCTCGGGTACTCCGAGCGCCAGCTGCAGCGACGAACCCTCGACGCACTGGGGGCGACGGTGGTGACCCTGGCGCGCGCCGAGCGGGTTCGCCGGGCCACCGAGCTCTTGGCGCACACCGCCCACAGCATCACCGAGGTGGCCTTCATGGCTGGCTTCGGCTCGGTGCGGCAGTGCAACGACACCATCACCGCCCACCTGGGCTGCAGCCCAAGCGCGCTGCGGGCACGAGGTGCTGCCCAAGGTGGCGCCAACCACCTGCGGCTCAAGCTGGGCTTTGAGCCGCCCCTCGAGGTCGCCGGATTGCTCGGGCACCTGGTGGCCACCGCCACCCCAGGGGTGGAGGCGTTCTCGGGATCCACCTACCGACGCACCATGGCCACCACACGTGGCACCGCCACCATTGCCCTGACCTTCGCCGAGGACCACGTCGAACTCCTCGCCGAGCTCGAGGACACGAGGGACCTGGCCGAGGTCATCGCCGCCTGCCGGCACCTGCTCGACCTCGATGCCGACCCCGAGGCGATCACCCAGCACCTCTGCACCGACCCGGCCCTGGAGAACGCGGTGCTGGCCCACCCAGGTCGGCGCTTGCCCGGCTGCACCTCGGCTGCGGAGATGGTGCTCCGGGCAGTCCTCGGCCAGCAGGTCTCCACCAAGGCCGCCCGCACGACAGCCGGACGCCTGGCCCAAGCACTCGGGAACCCAACGGGACGCACCGACGACCTCACCCACCACTTCCCGACTCCAGCGGCGCTGGCCGAGGCACCAGATGCCGTGCTGCGGCTGCCCTCCAGCCGCTCAGCCACCTTGCGCGAGGTCGCCCGGCTGTTGGCCAGCGGTGCACTCGACCTCAGCGCCGGCGCCGATCGCGATGCGGCTCGGGCCAAACTGCTCGAGGTTCGTGGGATTGGGCCCTGGACCGTCGAGGTGCTCGCCCTGCGGGGATTCGGCGACCCCGACGTCGGCCTCCTCGGTGACCTCGGGGTCCGCCAGGGCGCGGCCGCACTGGGCCTCGAGCCACCGACGTTGGCCGAACGGAGTGCGGCGTGGTCACCCTGGCGCTCCTACGCCGTGCAGTACCTGTGGGCTGCGACCGCCCACGATGCCACCACCGATCCGAGGAGGACGCCATGACCATTGCCCACGACGTGTTGGAGAGCCCCCTTGGGACCCTGACCCTCGTCCAGAGCGACGAAGGGTTGTGCCGGGTGGCGCTCGAGCACCAAGCCCACCTCCCCGATCCCACGAGCTTCGGTCCTCGTCGCCCTGGGTGCGCAGCCGAGGCGGCACGCCAGCTCGAGGCCTACTTCGCCGGAGCACTTGAGGTCTTCGACCTCGAGCTCGCCCCCTCAGGCACGGCGTTCCAGCACGAGGTGTGGGGGGCGCTCGAGGCGGTGGGCTTCGGGGCAACGACCACCTACGGGGAGTTGGCTCACCACCTCGGCCGCGCCGGCGCGGCTCGAGCCATTGGGGCGGCGGTGGGGCGAAACCCGCTCCTCATCGTCGTACCCTGCCACCGGGTCCTCGGTGCAGGCGGGCACCTGACCGGCTACGCCGGTGGGCTCGAGGCCAAGGTGGCGCTCCTCGAGCTCGAAGGCTGGGCTGGCCCCTAGCGCAGCGCCAGGCAGTCGAGCACGGCCTGAGCCAACTCCTCGGGGCAGTCCTCTTGGAGGAAGTGCCCTCCACCGACCAAGGTGCGGTGCGGCGTGCCGTTCGCTCCTGGCACCTCGCGCTCGAAGATACGATTGCCACCCCTCGTGATGGGGTCCGCATCGCTGAAGGCGCACAGCAGCGGAGCCTCGAAGCGGCGCAGCACCTCCCACGCCGCCAGGTTGTCCGCCGACGCCGGGTCCTCGAGGGAACTCGGCACGAGGCTCGGGAGCTGGCGAGCAACTTCTTTGTAGCGCTCGTCGGGGAAGGGGGCGTCGTAGGCGGCGACCTCGGCATCGGTCAAGGTCCGGGTGGTGCCGCCTTGGAGCAGGGCCCCAATGGGCAGCACCTCGGTGGTCTGGCTGAAGTGCTGCCAGGCCAAGAAGGCGTCGGTGGGTGCTCGTTCTCCGGTGGGGAGCCCGGTGTTGGCCACCACCGCGCCGCAGAAACGCTCAGGGTGGGCGGCCAAGAGCCGGAGGCCGATCAGCCCGCCCCAGTCCTGGCAGCACAGCACCACGTCGTCGAGGCCGAGCTGTCCGAACAGGGCCTCGTCCATCCACGCCACCATGGCGGCGTAGGTCACATCCCTGCGCTGCGCCGGCTTATCCGAGCGGCCGAAGCCCACGAGGTCGGGCACCACCACCCGCAGCCCGGCAGCGACGAGGGGTGGGATGAGGTGGCGGTAGAGGTAGCCCCAGCTGGGCTCTCCGTGGAGCAAGAGCGCCACGGTGGCATCCCGAGGGCCCTCATCGACCACCGCGACCCGGAGCCGAGTCGTGCTCCCCTTGCTGGTCGGCACCTCGAGGTAGGTGGGCTCGTAGGGGTAGTCGACGAGGTCGTCGAACCGCTCCTCAGGGGTGCGCAGGATCTCCATGGTGCATCTGCTCCTGTCGTGTTCAGGCCGCGCACCTCGGGCGGTGCACGGCGCTCGAGGTGCTCAGCGGGTGTAGCCGCAGGCCTCAGCCCGGCCAGCGAAGACCATGCGCTTGTGGATGGCGATGATCTTGCGGTGCTTAGTGGCGGCCATGGCAGCCCGGTCGATGGCGGTGGGGAGCACCTCGTCGAGCTCGACGGCTTCCTCGACGATGCCCGCCGCGATGGCCTCGGTGGCGCTGTAGCGCCGGGCGGTCAACATGGCCTCCAGTGCGGTGGCCTGGGGGAGGCGACCGAGGACCACCTCGGCCATGGCTGGGGTGAGCGGCATCCCGATCTCGGCCTCGTTCAGGCAGAAGTAGCCGCGGTCGGCGCGCATGACCCGGTGGTCGAAGGCGCAGCTGAACATCGCACCAGCGGCGAAGGCGTGGCCGTTGATGGCGGCCACGCAGTAGGCGGGGAAGACCAAGAGCCGGCCCATGAGCCGCTCGAAGCGGGCCACGGTGGGCACCAGCTCGTCGGGGTGCGCGGCGAACCGATCGAGGTCGAGGCCGTTGGAGAAGAACTTGCCCGTGCCAGTGACCACGATCGCCAGTGGGCCCTCAGTGGCCTCGAGCTCGTCGAGGACCGCCTCGAAGGCACCGAGCGAGTCGTGGTTGACCCGGTTGTCGTCGGCGTTCCAGGTGATGACGGCCACGTCGCCGTGGCGCTCGAGTTCCAACACGTCGTCCATCCCACCAACCTAGACACCTCGGGCCAAGCGGCGCTGCCAGAACTCGACGGTGGCCCTGGCGCCCTCGGCGAAGCTCGTCGCCTCGAGGCCGAAGGTGGCCGTGGCAGCACTCGAGTCCAAGACGTAGGGAGCCTCGAACTGGTACTTCGTCTCTCGCAGTTCGCGGACCATGGGGTTGACCAACCCGAGGACGGCCATCGCCGCCGAGGGAATCTTGTGCACCTTCGGCATCGCCACCCCGGCGGCCTCAGCCAGTTGGGAGATGGCGCCGGTGATCGAGAGCGGAGGGGCCGAGGGAACGTGCCAGGCCCGGCCGTGACCCCGTGGGTCCCCCGCCACCGTCACGAGGAGACGTGCCACGTCGGGGGCGTAGGTCCAGGTGTGGACGGCCTCGAGGTCAGGCAGGACCCACAGCGCCTTGCCCGCCAGCAGCCCGGGCATGCAGCGCTCACCGAGGTGGCTCTGGAAGGTGAGCCCGGGCCCGTAGTAGTCCGACCCCCGCACCTCGGTCATCTGCAGCCGACCGGCCTCGTGCCAGGCCTTGGCCTCGGCGAACATCTCGGCCCGCACCTTGGCCTTGGTGCCGGGGGCGACGAGGGGGAGGTCCTCGGTCATCGGGCCCGCCACGGGGCCGTAGGCGTAGAGGTTCGACACCGTGGCCAAGACCGCTCCGGTGCCAGCCGCCGCCTTGAGCAGGGAGGTTGCCAACGGTGGCCAGTCCTGCACCCAGCGGTGGTAGGCCGGGTTGGCGCAGTTGTAGAGCACCGATGCCGCCTTTGCGAGCTCGGTCAAGGTGGCGGCATTGGTGGCATCGGCCGCCCGGCGCTCGATCCCAGGTGCCACCGGTCCGCTCCCTGAGCGGGTGACCAGCACCACCTCTTGGCCTTGACTCGCCAGCAAGGTGGCGGTGGCGCTCCCGATGGGTCCAGCTCCGACGATGACGTGTGCGCCCATGGCGGGCCTCCTCTAAATTGTGAGCGGTGCTCTTGATTGAGAGCAGTGTACATGGTGAGGTGAGCATTTCAAGAGCAATGCTCGCAGAAGTGTGCAGCGCTCTCGGTGCTACCGTGCAGCCATGGCAACCGGGAGAGGAGCGAGGGCGATCGCCCGGCAGCAGATCACCGCTGAGATCCTGACTGAGGCCAAGGCCCAACTGGCTCGAGACGGTGCCAGCGGGCTCAGCCTGCGCAGCATCGCTAGGACCCTCGAGATGTCCTCCTCGGCCATCTACCGCTACTTCGCCTCTCGCGACGAGCTGCTCACGGCGCTCATCCTCGACGCCTACAACGACCTCGGGGCAACGGTGGAGGCCGCAGAAGCTGCGGTGGAGCGCAGCGATCTCCGTGGGAGGTGGCTCGCCGCCACGAGGGCAACCCGAGCCTGGGCCAGGGCCGAACCCCATGCTTACGCCCTCATCTACGGCACCCCGGTCCCGAACTACGTCGCACCCCAGAGCACGATCAGCGCGGCCAGCCGGGTCCCCATCGTGCTCGTGGGCATCCTCATCGCCGCTGCACGAGAGCACCCCATGGATCCCAGCTCTGGCCCGACCGGCGTGCTCGATCCGGGGGTGCTCGACACCATCGACCAGCTGGCGCAGGTCCCCGAAGCCAAGATCATCCACGGCATCCGAGCCTGGAACGAGTTGTTCGGCATCATCAGCTTCGAGCTGTTCGGCCACCTGGTCGGGTCGGTGGCCGACACCGAGGCCTACTTCGAGCAGTTCTGCCACGAGACCGCCGACCGGCTGCTCACGTGATCACCCCGAAGACCCCCGCTGACGTGGCAACGTGGTGGTCCATGGCACCCCTCCGTCGCACCACCGTCGCTGCCGCCCTGCTCACCGTGCTCGTGGCCGCTGGATGCTCGAGTTCATCGAGCTCGAGCACCCCGTCGACCACGACGACCACCATCCCGAGCTTCACCGCCTGCATCTTGAATGGCCAGATCGCGCTCACAGGTGCGGTCACCGAGACGTTGACCTCCAATGGGTGGACCACCATTTCGATCGGTGGCCACAACGGCGTTCGGTTCACGGCGAGCTCGCTGACCGCCCCCACGTCACCCGTACTCACCTTGGCCAACCTCGATGCCACCGGGAAGGACGTCTCGGTGGCGGCGATGACCTACGCGAAGCACGCTTGGCCCCAACTCAGTGGTGGAACGGTGAAGGTGACCTCGAAGAACGCCACGGTCACCGGTCTTCGCTTCCAGTCCCCCACTGGGGTGGTCGTGGCAACCGGAACCATCGGCTGCCCCAACGACGCGGTGAACCACTAGCTCAGCGCTGCTCGACCTCGTCGAGGTAGTTGTCGTGCCACAGGTCGTAGAACTCCTGAGGCAGCAGCACGGCATGGGTCGGCTCGAGGGCCTCGACGAAGGCGCGCTCGTGGGAGACCACCACGAGCGTTCCCTCCCAGCGCGCCAGCATCTCGCCCACCGCCACCACCGAGGCGGGGTCGAGGTTGTTGGTGGGCTCGTCGAGCAGCAGCAGGTTGTTCCGCCCAGCGGCCAGCATGGCCAAGCCCAGCTTGGCCCGCTCACCTCCGGACAAGGTCCCAGGCAGCTGGTCGGCCTTGTCCCCTGAGAGCCCGAAGGAACCGAGCAGTGCCCGCCGCTCGGCATCGGTCTTGAGCACGATGTCGTCGAGGTTGTCGATGGCACGAAGCTCGGGGTCGATCTGCTCGTGCTCCTGGGCGAAGTAGCCCACTGAGGTGTTGGCCCCGAGGACGATCTTGCCCTTGGTCGGCGCCTGGACTCCCGCCAAGCAGCGCAGCATGGAGGACTTGCCCACGCCGTTGCGCCCGAGCACCACCACTCGGTCGCCCCGTCCGACCAACAAGTTGGTTCGCTTGAGGATGGTCTTGGGCCCGTAGGCGACGGCGAGGTCTTGGATCTCCATCGGCACCGCACCGGCGCGCTGGGGGACGGGCAGCTTGAAGGTGGTCTTCGACTCGCGCTTCCTCGTCTCGGTCCGGTTGGCTTGGATCCGCTCCACCCGCCGGTCGAGGGCCTTGGCGGTCTTGGCCCGCTTCTCGGTCTGACCCCGCATGGAGTCGGCCAGCTGGCTCAGCCGCTTGATCTCCTTCTCCTCCATGGCCGAGGCCTTCTCCCGTTGGGAGATGTCGAGCTCACGGGACTGGAGGAACTTGGTGTAGTTCCCCTTGTACTCATCGAGGCGGCCGTCGGCCAACGCCAGCACCTTGTCGATGGAACGGTCGAGCAAGGCCAGGTCGTGGCTGATCACGAGGACCGAGCCCGAGAAGCGCCCGATCTCATCGAACAGCCAACGCTTGGCCGACAGGTCGAGGTGGTTGGTCGGCTCGTCGAGGACCATGGCCTCGGGCTCTTGGAACAAGATGCGGATCAGGTCCACTCGACGACGTTGGCCGCCCGAGAGCCCATCGAGGTCGTCGAACAGCAGGTCTTGGCGGAGCCCGAGCCCATCGGCGAGGCGGGCCATGGTGGCCTCAGCCTCGTAGCCGCCCAAGGTGCGGTAGCGCTCCTCGAGGTCTGAGAAGTGGTTGATGTTCTCCTCTGAGGGGTCCTTGGCCATCTGGTCCCGAGCAGCGTTGAGCTGCTCGTCGAGCACGTCGAGCCCGCGTGCGCTCAGCACGTGGGAGAAGCCAATGGGCTCGAGCCCGAGCCCCCCAGGAACCGGCACCTGGGGGAGGAAGCCGTAGCTTCCGCTGAAGCTGACCTTGCCCTCGTGGCGCAGGTGGGCGCCAGGCTCGCCGAGCACGACCGAGAGCAAGGTCGACTTCCCCGCGCCGTTCTTGCCCACGAGGCCGACCTTCTCGCCGTCACCCACCATGAAGTTGGCGCCGTCGAGGATCTTGCGGCCGGCGATCTCAATGGTGAGGCCCTCGCCGGTGATCATGAGGTTGCCACCGGTGGGCGACCAAAGGAGCGGGCCTCACTCCGCAGCGCCGTGCGGTGCTCGGGGTGCGCCACCTCGGAAAGGCAAC
This sequence comes from uncultured Actinomycetes bacterium, assembly GCA_903847955.1. Lineage (GTDB taxonomy): Bacteria > Actinomycetota > Acidimicrobiia > Acidimicrobiales > RAAP-2 > CAINFA01. Next base: position 7,587 of record CAINFA010000164.1, on the reverse strand, counting down.
GAGCCCGCTCGGCGACCGTCAGTCCTCGCAGGTCCGCGGTGCCGAACTCGGTGACCACGAGCCCGGTGTGCTGCCGTGGGGTGGACACGATGGTGCCCTTAGGGTGGCGGGCCACGATGCGGCTGCGACGCTCGCCACGCACCATCGCCGTCGAGGTCATGCAGATCAGCGAGGTGTCTTCGACGTCGAACTCCGCACCAGCGACGAAGTCCTCGTGGCCACCGACGCCTGAGATTTGCCGGCCGTCGATGGCCTCGGCCACGATCTGGCCGTAGAGGTCGACGCTGATGGCCCCGTTGATCGAGACGAAGTGGCGGTTGCGGGCGATCACCGACGAGTCGTTCACCGTCGACACCGGCAAGAACGCCACCTCGTCGTTGTGGTCCAAGAACTCGTACAGCGCGGCGGAGCCCAAGGCGAAGGTGGTGATCGAACGACCCTCGAAGATGCCCTTGTGGGCGTTGGTGACCTTGCCCGCAGCGTGGAGGCGGCGCAGGCCGTCGGTGAACATCTCGGAGTGGATGCCGTAGCCCTCGCCTGCGCCCTCCGCCAACCGGGTGGCCACGACCGAGGGGATGGTGCCGATGCCCGTCTGCAAGGTGGCCCCTGAGGCGATGTGGCGGACGGCCTCCTCGGCCACCGCCAAGTCATCATCGCTCGGTTCCTCTTCCTCCAAGGTGAATGGAGGGGCCGAGGCCTCGATGACGACGTCGACGAGGTCGAGGGGGAACTCGTTGGTGAACTCGGGACCGTAGCTCGCCGTCCACGGCAGCTGGTCGTTGGCCTCCACCACGAGCAGGCGCTGTGGATCGCGCCCGGCAGCCACGATGGCCTCGTAGGTCGCACCATGGTGCAGCGAGAGGTTAACCACCCCTGCATCGGCGTCTACCCGGGCAGCAACGGCCACCATCCGAGGGTGCAGGCGATCCAAGATAGGGCCGAACTGGCGGAAGCCTCCCGGTACCAACTCGATGCGGTGCCCCATCTGGGCGTAGGCCCGCTCGACGGGACCGAAGAACCCCGAGCGGAACTCGACGGCGGGATGGGTGAGCACGTCGTAGAGCCCGAGCAGGAGCGCTCCACCGATGGTCAGGCTCTCCCAGTCCCTCCGACGGCCGAGCGCTTCGAGGAGCGCCGGGGGGTTCGCCGGCCCAAGTCCGAGCCCGAGCGCGTCGTGAGGTCGGAGCAGGGCGGCCGCCTCATCAGCGGAGAGGTACTGGGGCACCGCTCCAGTCTGACAGTCCCAAGGTCAGACCCCGACCAGGTGTCACAACGGTGGGACACGATCGGCTTGACATGAGAGCGAACGTATGTTCGTCTTAGGACCCAACCGAAGGAGACCTCGTGGGCACCATGCGCATCTTGGACAGTACTGGCGACACCGTCGTGCAGTGGAGCGAGCTCGACGATCGCGCCGTGCTCGAGGCCAGCCGGGCCTTCGACGCCCAACGCAAGCTGCGACGGATGGCCTTCGCTCGCCTCAAGGGAGCGGCACCCACCGAGTCGGTGAAGATCTCGAGCTTCGACCCCTCGGCCGAGGAGATCATCTTCGTCCGGCCCATCGTCGGTGGCTGAGCTTCCCCGCTTCAAGGTGCTCGAGGAGCTCGACCACGGCCGACAGCTGGTCGAGCTACTCGAGGGCGAACTGGCCGGGACCACGGTCGTGCTCGTGGCCGTGTCCACCCCAGGGCTGCGTCCCCTCGAGGAGCTCGTGGCAGATCCCTGTGGTCTCGAGCACCCGTTCTGGTTGGACCCCCGGCCCGCACGGCCAACCTCGAGGGCGCCCCGACGGCGCGGTCTCGCGCCCTCGGCTTCGGCCGAGCGACGAGCGAGGGAGCTGTTGATGGCCCTGCTCGACGACGACCAGCGGGAGAGCTTCTCGAACAGCGGCCGGTTCACCGTTCCCACCCCCTACGGCACGGTCGAGCTGGGCGAGCTGTTCAACCTCGGCTTCACCACGACCCTCGGCGAGCGCTTCAGCCTGTGCGTGGTTCCCACCTCTGCAGCGGAGCTCCCCATCTGCGACGTATGGGTGAACCTCGTGCTCGTGCTGCGGGCGGAACCCAAGCGCTTCATGGAGGTCGCCAACTGGAGGCACCTGGCCTCGGGGCAGCGTGGTGAAGGACCCGTCCCCGGACTTGGGCTCAGTCCGCGGCGTCGGCGGTGATCACCGAGGGCTGACCGCCACCGCATCGCCAACGGTGACGGTGAGCTCGGCGAACTCGTGCGCGGTCAACTGCACCCAGCACGAGGAGCCATCGTCGAGCGCCACCTCGACCCGGACCTCGAAGCCCAGCGCCACCACCCCGGTCACCTTGCCCTGGTGGCCAGGCCCTGGCTGGCGCCGCAGCACGAGGTCGTGCGGGCGGACCACCTCGCCGCCCACAGTGGTGGTGGGCCCGAGGAACTCGTGCACGAAGGGGGTGGCAGGGTGGTCGTAGAGCTCACCGGGGGCACCGGTCTGCTCGATGCGGCCATCTCGCAGCACGACCAGCTGGCTGGCAACCTCCATGGCTTCGGACTGATCGTGGGTCACCATGATGGTGGTGATGGGGACCTGATCGTGGAGGTTCTTCACCCACGTCCGCAGCTCGGCGCGCACCTGGGCGTCGAGTGCCCCGAAGGGCTCATCGAGCAGGAGGACCCGAGGCTCGATCGCCAAGGCCCGTGCCAAGGCCATGCGCTGCCGCTGCCCACCAGAGAGCTGGGCGGGGTAGCGCTTGGCGAAGTCGCCGAGCTGCACGAGTTCGAGCATCTCGGCCACCTTCTTCGAGATCTCAGCCCTTGGACGACGACGCACCTTGAGGCCGTAGGCGATGTTCTTCTCGACCGTCAGGTGTCGGAACGGTGCGTACTGCTGGAAGCAGAAGCCAATCCCCCGGAATCGGGCGTCGAGGTCGGTGACGTCGTCACCTTCGATGCACACCCGGCCTCGGTCGGGCTGCTCGAGCCCGGCGATGACCTTGAGCAAGGTCGACTTGCCCGATCCCGAGGGGCCCAAGATGGCCGTGAGGGATCCCGACGGGATCTCGGCGGTGACGCCGTTGAGGGCGAACTTCCCGTCGCTCCTCCCGTAGCTCTTGGCGACGTCATCAAGGCTGATCGACAAGGATCCTCTTCTCTCTGCGTTTGAGGACAGCCAGCACCACCAAGATCACCATCGAGAACGCGGCGAGCAGCACGGCTGCGACCAGTGCTGCCTTGGGGTTGTTGGTGTCGTAGCTCGCACCGATGTACAGCGACAGCGACTGGCTCACCCCGGGTTGGTTGCCCGAGACGATGAGCACCGCACCGTACTCCCCAAGCACTCGGGCCAAGGTGAGCGCCACGCCGTAGAGCACGCCCCAGCGGATGGTCGGCAAGGTGATGGTCCAGAACCGTCGTATCGCCGATGCACCGAGGGTCCTCGCCGCTTGCTCCTGCTCATCACCGAGCTCTTCGAGCACCGGCAGCACCGAGCGCAGCACGTAGGGGAGCGACATGGCGCAACTGGCCAGCACCATGGCGGGCACGGAGAACAGGTTGATCCCGTGCCGGGCGAGGAAGGGACCGAACCACCCGAGGTCGCTGTAGGCGGCGTAGAGCGCGATGCCCAAGATGATGGGCGAGAGCGCGATGGGCAGGTCGAACAAGAGCCCGAGCACCTTGGTCCCGGCCCAGCGCGACTTGGAGATCAGCAGCGCTGCGGCGACTCCCGAGATGGTGTTGAGCGGGACTGCCCACAGCGCGATCTTGGCCGAGAGCCACACCGCTTGCCACAGCTGAGCTTGGGAGAGCTGGTTGGTGATCGACGACCAGCCCTGGGTGGCGGCTTGGAAGAAGAGGTAGCCCACCGGTAGGGCAACCACGATGACGAGGAACCCGATGACGGGAACTCGAAGTGCGAGCCGGCCCCAGCTCCCTTGCGCCCGGCGATCCACGGGTCGGGGCTCAGGGGCCGGGAACAGGGCGTGGTCGATGGCGGTCATGGTCGCAGCCTCTTGTTGATCCACCAACCCACCGTGCCCGCCACGCTGAAGACCACGAAGCAGACGCCGAGCAAGACGATGGCCACAGCGGCTGCAGAGGTGAAGCCATCGAAGGCGAAGTTCGTGGACTGGGTGAACAAGAAGATCGACGCGGTGGTGGTCGAGGCGGTGCCCACCAGCGCGATGAGGGAGATCGAGCCGTACTCGCCGAGCGCGCGAGCGAAGGCAAGGGCGTAGGCAGAGGCAACGGCGGGCAAGATGGAGGGCACCACGATGCTCCAGAAGGTCCGGAGCTTCGATGCCCCGAGGGTGCGAGCGGCATCTTGGGCGTCGAGGTCCATCGCCTCGAGGACCGGCTGCACCGCCCGCACGCAGAACGGGAGGGTCACGAAGGTCAGCGCTACCCCGAGGCCGAGCACCTTGCCGGTCAGGTCGAGCTTCACCGGGCTGTCAGCGCCGTAGAGGTAGATGAAGGTCACGCCCGCCACGATGGTGGGCAGGGCGAAGGGAAGGTCGATCATCGACGAGATGAGTGCCTTGCCCCGGAAGTGGTCATGGGTGAGGACCCAAGCAATCGCCACCCCCATCACGGAGTTGATCGCCGCCACGATGCCCGACACCACGATGGACAACCTGATGGCGCTCCAGGCCCCGGGCACCGACAACCCCGACGTGAATCCGGCGAAGTCACTGTGGAGGCTCCAGCGCCACAGCTCGAGTCCTGCCCCATGGGTGTCGAACGACAGCCCAAACCCATGCCCGAAGATGGCCGCAATGGGGATGCACACCACCGCTGCGAGGTAGCCAGCGAGCAAGGTGGCGCCACTGGTACCCATGAGCCAACCGAGCGCGGACGCGCCGAGCCGCCGCCCACGAGAGGGCGGCGGCTCGGCGTGGCCGGCAGGGGCAGGAACTGGTTGGCTACAGACCGGAGTGTCCCGTCTCGTTCTCCAAGGTGGGCACGAGTGCACCGCTGTTGAACAGCAGCGCGTCCACCTTGTTCCAGCCGCCCAACTTCTCCACCGTGGTGAGCGCCTTGGGCTGGTAGAAGCTCTTCTTCACCGACGCCGCCGCCGTGGGGTTCACTGGACGGAAGTCGTACTTGGCGAAGATGCGCTGGCCACCGACCGAGAGCAGGTAGCTCTCGAAGGCCTTGGCACCAGCGTTCTGCAGCCCTGATGAGGTGAGTGCAATGGGGTTCTCGATCAGGGTGTTCTGGGCAGGGTCGATGATCTGGACGGCGTCGTTCAGCGACTGGGCGTAGGCAGCGTCGGCCTCGTAGGCCAGCAGCACGTCACCGGTTCCGGACAAGAAGGTCGACAGCGCTGCGCTGCCCGAGGTGGGCTGGGCCACGGTGTTGGCCAGCACCGACTTGAGGTAGGCCGCCGCCTGCTTGGCCGACTTCCCTTGCTGGATCTGCGACTCATAGGCCGCCAGCAAGTTCCACCGTGCGCTGCCTGAGCTGATGGGGTCCGGGGTCACGACCTTGATCCCCTTGCCTGCGAGGCTGTTCCAGCCAGTGATGTGCTTGGGGTTACCAGGTCGCACCACGAGCACCACCACCGAGTCGGTGACGTAGCCATTGGTCGCAGCCTCCTGCTTGGCCCAGTTGGTCGAGATGAGCCCGGTTGGAGCACCGGCGATCGAGTCAACGTCCGAGGCCAGCGACAGGTTCACGAGGTCTGCGGCCAAGGTGCCAGCCGCCACCTTGGCTGCTTGGGTGGTCGACGCACCGAAGGAGTTGGTGAAGGTCACGTTCGAGCCTGCCGAGGTGTTCTGGAACGCCTGCTCGAGGGCGGTGTAGACCGGCTTGACGATCGAGTAGCCGACCACGTTGACGTTGGTGGTCGTCGAGGCCGATGCCACCACCGGAGCGGTCGCGGCCAAGGTGGCTGCGGAGAGGGCGGTGACCGACAGGGTTGCCAGGAGTGACGTGGGTCGCATGGGGGAGGTGTCCTTTCAGAAGTAACTCTAGTAGTTCACTAGAAGCACTTGGAACACTAAGTTATAAATTCCCATCGGTCAAGTAGGTTTTAGGAATTCTCTCCCGCTTGCTCTCGTCGGCCTCCAGGGCGGCGAGCGATGAGGGTGAAGAGCACGGGAAGAGGCACCGCCGGCCATGGTGCGCCTTGGTCGTCCACACTGGTCCCAAGTCGGAGCCGGTACCTCCCGTCGTCCTCGAGCACCAAGGTGCCGTCGTCACGGAAGTCCTGAACGGCGCTGAGGTGCTCCTCGAGGCGCTCAATCCGCAGCCCGGCGTCGATCGCCGCGGTCACGACTTCGCCGAGGCTGTGGCCGTACTGCACCGTGGTCGAGGTCACCTCGGCCTCTCGGTTGGCGTAGCTGCCAGATTGGGTGAAGCGATGCGGACCATCGAAGGCGTAGGGGAAGTCGACCCGCAGCGGATCGCGCTGGTCAACGGCGTTCCACAGCGGGTGCAGCTCAACCAGCACGAGGACTCCGCTCGGACGGAGCACACGCGCAACACCTTGCATCCAGGCTTCGAGGTCGTCGATCCAGCACAGCACCCCAATGGAGGCGTAGACGAGATCGAACCGACCATTGAGCGAAGGGGGCAGGGCTGTGGCCTCTGCCTCGATGGTGGTAAGCGCCACGCCGCACGCTTCGGCCAGCGCTCGGGCTCGCTCAAGCGCCGTGGCCGAGAAGTCGACCGCCGTGACGGTCGCTCCCCAACGAGCCAAGGTGATGGCATCGCACCCCAAGTGGCACTGGAGGTGGAGAGCGCTACGTCCGGTCAGGTCAGTACCAACTGCTGCGTCGAGCGCCCCCTGCTCGGCGTCTCCCATGAGGGTCCCACCTGCCACCAAGCGGTCGAGGTCGTAGTAGCGGTCGTCACCTCTGCCGTGGAGTTCGGCCAGCCGCTCCCAGTGCTCGTGGGTGCCGCGGTCCACGACCTACCGCTCGGGATGCCGAGCCACGAGGGCTCGCAGGTCGGCGACGTCCACCTTGCCGCCATGGTCTTGGAGGTAGATGCCGACCTTGGTGCCCAGCAACAACCCGAACAGCAGCGCAGCGAACTCGATGCCCTTGGCGATCTGCTCGCGCCCGGTGGCCATGGGGTGCCCGAGCGACCACGAGATGGCCCAGAAGGTCACCCCGAGCATGGCGGCCCCAAACAGCAGGGTCAGCCAGCGGTTCTCGGTCAGGAAGCGAGCCCGACGGATCGGGTTCTCCACCACGTAGTAGAGCACCGCTGCTGCCACGATGGCGTTCTCCACCAACCCAAACCTCGACCAGCTCGACAGTGGAGAGAGCGAGTACTGCTCGGCGATCTGCAAGATCGGCCAGTGCACGAGGTACAGCGAGTACGACACCAGCCCCACCCACTGGATCACCGACCAGCTCGAGATGCGGTCGTAGCCCTTGGACACTCGCATGGTGCCACCTGCCAAGACGAGCCCCGTCGCCACCACCGGCAGGATCGAGTTCTTCCCCGGCCACTGGCTCGAGGCGTGGAGGTGCCAAATGCACCAGGCAATGACCACGAGGCCCACCACCCGCAGCACCGAGCCGACCTTGGGCGCCTTGTCGAGCATCCACGGCGAAGCCACCGCCAACGCCGCCCCGAGGCCGAGCTCCCAAGCCCGGGTGAAGGGGG
>CAINFA010000163.1 GCA_903847955.1 uncultured Actinomycetes bacterium | reverse complement strand
TGGTGGTGGTGACCGGCGTCGGCGGTGACGCCGATGATCCCGAGGGGCATCGCTTGGCCCGCACGGTTGCCCTCGCACCCACAGCGGCCGACGTGGTGGCCCTGCACCCAAACGCGGCACTGGTCCTCGATGGGCAGGGGCGCCACCAGCTCGGCGAGGGCCTGGTTGACCACTACCGAGCAGGGGTGCAGATCGACCCCCTTGGCTGATCAGCCTTGGAGGGGCACCTCGAGCCGCCACGTGGTCCACTCCTCGAGCGGTGTGGCGCCGAGCGAACGGTAGAAGGCGATGGAGGGCTCGTTCCAGTCGAGCACCGACCACTCGAACCGGGGGTAGCCCTGGCGGGTGCACTCGGCGATCAAGGTCTGCATGAGGGCCGAGCCGTAGCCGAGGCCACGCAGCTCGGGGCGAATGTAGAGGTCCTCGAGGTAGATGCCGTACCGCCCGCGCCAGGTGGAGACCTTGAGGTTCCACAAGGCGAAGCCGCCGAGGCGGTAGCCACTGGTCGCGGCCTCATGCTCGACCACGTGGGCGAAGCACGCCGGCAGACCCGAGGTCGAAGTGGTTCCCCCGAACAGCAGGTCGGCGACCATGGCTTCGGTGGCATCGACCGCCTCGGGCGCGCGCTCGTAAGTGGCCAGGTCCTTGATCATGGCGAAGATCTCGCCCACATCAGCGGGCTCGGCTAGGCGAATCGTGCCGGTGCTCGGCACAGGGCTCAGTCGTGCTCGGTGATGGTGACCGAGTGGATCACGACCGACTCAGTGGGGCGACCCGAGTCGGTGCCAATCGCCTCGATGGCGCCCACGACCTCACCGCCGGCGATGACCTTGCCGAACAGGGAGTACAGCGGCGGCAGCGCCACCCCCGAGGGTCCGCAGATGATGAAGAACTGGCTGCCATTGGTGTTGGGTCCTGCATTGGCCATGGCCAAGCTGCCAATCTCGTAGCGGCCGGGCTTGGGCAGCTCGTCTTCGAAGCGGTAGCCCGGGCCACCAGCACCCGTGCCGGTCGGGTCCCCACCTTGGAGGACGAAGCCGGGGATGACCCGATGGAAGGTGACGCCCTCGTAGTAGTGGTACCGGGAGAGGAAGACGAAGCTGTTGACCGTCTTTGGCGCCGCGATGGGGTCGAGCGCAATGGTCATGGTGCCCTTGGAGGTCACCATCTCCGCGGTGTAGCGCTTGGCGGGGTCGATGACCATGGGCGGCTCGCCCGAGAACTGCTGGGTCTTCGGGCTCGACCCGTCGAGGGCGGGGGCGTCAGGGGTTGGCATGGCGGTTTGCTCGCTCTCAGTTGGAGGTGGTGGTGATGGTGACCGACAAGATGCGGTTGGTGACCTTGAGGTTGGTGCCGGTGCCATCGCTGGCGGCGTTGATGTCCCCCTCGGCGTTGATCTTGTCGATGGTGGACATCCCCGAGATCACCTGGCCGAAGTCGGTGTAGCGGGGCGGCAGTGCCTCGCCTTGGGCGCCAGCGACGATGAAGAACTGGCTGCCGTTGGTGGGAGGGCAGCTCGAGGCCGGGGTGCTCTGCGAGCACGAGTTCGCCATCGCCACCGCACCGAGCTTGTACTGGTGCGCTGCATCAGCTGAGGCCACGGCGGTGGGGAACTCATTCTGCTTGACCACGTAGCCAGGACCTCCCGTGCCGGTCCCGGTCGGGTCCCCGCCTTGGTTCATGAAGCCAGGGATGACCCGGTGGAAGATGACGCAGTGGTAGAAGTCGTGCCGCGCCAAGAAGATGAAGTTGTTGGTGTTGTGGGGCGTGGTGGTGGTGTTGAGCGCCACGGTGAAACTGCCCGCGGTGGTCTTGACGACGGCGACGTAGGAGGTGTGCGGCGCGAGGCTCAAGGCCGGCTCGCTCTTCCAACTCAGCTCATTGGCTCGAGTGTGGGGGTTCGCCGAGCAGCCGGCGGCCACCGCCAGGTTGTTGGCCCGCTGCTGGGGTGTCAACGGTGCTGGAGGTGGCGTCGGCTTGGGGTGGAAGAAGTACCAGCCGGTGGATCCCACAACCACGATGGCCACGAGGGCCCAGGTCACGTTCTTCATGAGGCGCTTGCGCTTGGCCTGCTTCTGCTCGGCGGCTCGCTTGGCTTCTCGTTGGGCCCGCTGACGGGCGCGCTTGTCGCTTGGCACGGGGGCGAGCCTACCGCTGGCGGTCGCTCAGGTTGACCCTCTGTGTCGAGACCTCGTAGCGTTCGAGAGGTGACGCTCCTCGTGCAGAAGTTTGGTGGCACCTCTGTCGGTGACGCGCAGCGCATTCGCGCCGTCGCTGACCACATCGCCCGCACCCTCAAGGCCGGCAATCAGGTGGTGGCCGTGGTGAGCGCCATGGGACGCTCCACCGACGACCTCCTG
>CAINFA010000162.1 GCA_903847955.1 uncultured Actinomycetes bacterium | reverse complement strand
GACATCGGACTGTCGGCGTCGAACGACGGCGTCGTGCTGCGACTGTCGGTCCCGCCGTTGACCGATGAGCGTCGCAAGGCGCTGGTGAAGGTGGTCCACACCACGGCGGAAGAGGGCAAGGTTGCCCTGCGCAACGTCCGCCGCCAAGCCCGCCACGACCTCGAGAGCCTGGAGAAAGATGAGGGGCTCTCGAGCGACGACACCGAGCGGGCCGAGAAGATCCTCGACAAGCTCACCCACGGCGAGGTGGAGGCCATCGACGCGCTGCTCGCGCAGAAAGAGCAGGAGCTCCTTGAAGTCTGATGATGCAGGTGAGGTCGAGACCCCAGCGCTCTTCCACGAGGACGACGATGCCCAGGCGCACGTGGAGCCTGCCGCTGGCCTGCGGATCTCTGGTGCTGAGCGTGTGACCGAACCTGCGGCGTTGCTCGACGACCACGATCCAGGGTTTGAGAGCATGCTCGATGCCGGCCCATTGCCCGAGATGCAACCATGGACCGACGAGCCCACCGGGCAGATCCCTGCCGTCTTAGCCCACGACGAGCACGAGAGCCCGTGGGCGTCGATTCCTGAGCCCACCTGGCGCGAGGAGAGCGCAGACTGGGCCAACCAAGACGCCACTTTCGAGCACGCCATGCTGGCGGACCTTCCCGTTGGTGACGACGGGGCAGACCGCCAGCCGTGGAGCTTCGACGAAGACGTTGCTGCCCCCGAGGCGGAGGACAAGGCGCCTCTCGGGAGCTTCAGCGCTGATGACTACGCCGCGTTTGGGACGGGTGATCTCGGTGATCCGCTGACCGCCATCAACGGCGACCTCGACGACGAGGTTGCTCTTGCTGCCACCTCGCGCGCCGAGCGGACCAAGTCTCGCTCGAAGGTTCGGTCGGCGGCTCCCAGGCGGAGTGCTCCGGTGACCAGTGGACCGCCGCACCCACCGAGGTCTCCACGCGGTGGGGCCTCAGCTGCGGCGGCAGAGAACACGGCGTTCGTGCGCATCATGACCGGCGTGCTCTTGGCGCTGGTGCTGCTCGTGGGCTTCAAATTGGGCACCGTGATCTCGGCCCTGGTCGTGGCAGCCGCCACCTTGATGGCCGTGCTCGAGGGCTTCGCCATGTTCCGCTCGGTGGGGTACCGACCCGCCACCTTCTTGGGCTTCGTCATCACAGTGCTGTCGCTGTGGGGCGCCTACAACTATGGTGACGCCGCTGTTGCAGCCATGGTGTTGGCGATGACGGCAGGGACCTTCGCCTGGTACCTCACCGGCGTGGAGAAGACCGATCCCATCATCGGCATCGGCACGACGCTGCTCGTGTACTGCTGGATCGCGGTCAGTGGCTCCTACGGGGAGCTGCTGTTGAACCAGAACAAGTTCCCCAACGAGCACGGCGTAGCCATCTTGCTCGGGGTCATCCTGCTCGTTGGCTGCTACGACGTTGCGGCCCTGTTCGTGGGTAAGCGCTTCGGTCGGCACCCCATGGCACCAACCGTCAGCCCCCAGAAGACCTGGGAGGGTCTGGTTGGCGGCACGGTCATCGCCTTCCTCATCGCCCTGTTCCCGGTGCAGTTCATCCACCCGTGGACGACGGGTGCGGCACTGCTGATGGCACTGCTGACCGCAATCGTGGCCCCCATTGGGGATCTCGTGGAGTCCTACATCAAGCGCTACTTGGGCCTCAAGGACTCAGGTCGGCTGCTGCCAGGTCACGGTGGCATCTTGGATCGGGTGGATGGGCTGCTGTTCATGCTCCCGGTGGCCTACTTCGTGGTCAAAGCCCTCAACCTCGGCTGATGGTTCGCACCGTGGTTGGCTTGGGGCACGCCGAGCGATGACCTCGGTCGCGGTGCTCGGGTCGACCGGGTCGATCGGCACCCAGACCCTCGAGGTCGTCGACGCTACGCCGGGCCGCTTCGAGGTCGTGGCCTTATCGGCCAAGCACTCGATGGCCGCCTTGGTGGACCAAGCGCTGCGGTATCGCCCCAAGCTGGTGGTGGTCGACCAACCGAGCGATGTCGCCGCCGTGGTTGGAGCGCTGCCGGGAGGGATCGAGGTCGGGGTCGGCGAGGCTGGGTTGATCGCCGCCTGTGAACTGGCCGAGGTCACCGTCAACGCCATCGTGGGCTTCGCTGGTCTGCCGGTCACCATGGCCACCTTGGCCGCGGGCCGACGCCTGGCGCTAGCCAACAAGGAATCCCTCATCGCTGCCGCACCCTTGGTGCATCCCCTTCGGGCCACCCCTGGCGCCGAGCTGGTGCCCGTCGACAGCGAGCACTGCGCCATCTTCCAATGCCTTGGTGCTGCCCATGGGACGCAGCGGCGGCTCGAGCGCCTGGTCATCACCGCATCAGGTGGTCCATTCCGTGGCCGCTCTGCCGCATCGCTGGCATCGGTCAGCCGAGACGAGGCGTTGGCGCACCCGACCTGGGCCATGGGGCCGAAGATCTCCATCGACTCCTCCACCTTGATGAACAAGGGCCTCGAGGTCATCGAGGCCCATGCGCTGTTCGACGTGGACTACGACGCCATCGACGTCGTCGTCCACCCCCAATCCATCGTCCACTCCATGGTGGAGTTCACCGACGGCACCACCTTGGCCCAGCTCTCCCAGCCCGACATGCGCCTGCCGATCGGCTACGCACTGGGCTACCCCGACCGCCTCGAGGTCCCCTTCGGTCACCTGTCGATGCTCGAAGCCTTCACCTTGAGCTTCGAACCGCCGGACCGTGCCGCCTTCCCGTGCTTGAACCTCGCCTACGCCGCCGGCCGTGCTGGCGGGGTGGCCCCTGCCTGGCTCTCAGGCGCGAACGAGGTTGCCGTGGCGGCGTTCCTCGACGGCCAGATCGACTGGATCGACATCGCAGCGGTGGTAGCTGCGACCATGGACCAGTGCGGGGCTGAGCCCCTCGAGGCGCTCAGCCAGCTCTCCGAAGCCGACCGCACCGCTCGGGACGTGGCCCATAGGGTGGTGCTGCGATGACCCTGGCACCCGAGCGACCATCCACCGAGGCGCCTGCACCACCTCGGCCAGAGCCATCGCTCGGCCTCCGGCTGGCGATGGTTGGAGGGCTCCTCCTCACCGCACTGCTCGCGTGCATCGCTGGGTACGGCGCCGTCGTCCTCGTGGTGGCGACCCTCGTCCTCGTCGTGGTGGCCCACGAGCTGGGCCACTTCGCAACCGCGAAGTGGTGCGGCATGAAGGCGACGGAGTTCTTCGTGGGCTTTGGCCCGAGGATCTTCTCGTTCCGACGGGGCGAGACGGAGTACGGGCTCAAGGCCTTGCTGTTCGGCGGCTACGTCCGCATCGTGGGCTTCACCTCCCTCGAGCAGGTCGCCACCGAGGACGAACCCCGCAGCTACATGAACCAGAGCTTCTGGAAGCGGGTGGTGGTCTCCTCGGCGGGTTCCGCGGTGCACCTGCTGCTGGCGATCCTGATGGGCATTGCCATCTTCTGGTCGATCGGGGAGCCGAAGATCACCGGAACCACCGTGGCGCAGCTCTCGGTGTGGAGCCAGCCCACCCCTGCACAGCGCGCGGGACTCGAGGTCGGGGACCTCATCACCGCAGTCAACGGCACGCCGTTCACCGCTGATGGACAACTCGAGCAGGTCACCAGGTTCCACGTGGGAGATCCGGTGACCTTGCAGGTCGAGCGCGACGGGGTGCGACGTGGGGTCGTCGTCACCCCGGTCGACGCCCGCACGGTCACCGCACCTGGTTCCCAGCAGAGCATTGCCGAGGTCGATGGCCTCACCGCTGCCACGGGGTACGGACTCATCGGCGTCGAGACGGTCGACCAGACGAGCTACGTCAAGCTGTCACCTCTTGGGGTGGTGCGGGCCTCGTTCGACCAGGTCGGGGCGGTGGCCACCCAGGAGTTCTCCGGCATCGCCCGCTTCTTCACCCCGAGCGGGGTCAGCCACATCGCAGCCAACGACCTGCACCCCTCGCAGTCGACCTCGGGGACCGGCGCCCAGTACCGGCCAACCTCGGTGCTCGGCTTCGGCCAGGTGCTCACCGATGCCACCCACTCGGGCTGGCAGAACTACCTGTACATCTTGGTGGTGCTCAACGTGGGCTTCGGGATCGTCAACATGCTGCCGATGATCCCCCTCGACGGTGGCCACGTTGCGATCGCCATCTACGAGCGGCTCCGGACGCGTCGCGGTCAGCCGCACTACCGAGCCGACATCACCAAGCTGCTGCCCGTGGTCTACGTCTTCGTCGCCTTCTTGGGCTTCTTGGTCCTCTCGGCGCTCTACCTCGACGCCATCCACCCCATCGCCAACCCCTTCGGGCACTGAGCACCCGGCACGGTCGGGGGCTCGAGCAGGCATAGTGGAGGTGTGGAAACTGCTGCCGAGCTCCTGACCCCCCGCCGTCCAACCCGCCAGATCACCTTGGGCGGGGTCAAGATCGGTGGGGGAGCGCCGGTATCGGTGCAGTCCATGACCACCACCAAGACCGCTGACGTCGAGGGCACCCTCCAGCAGATCTACGCCTTGGCGGCAGCGGGAGCCGACATCGTGCGCTGCACCTGCAATGAGGTGGCAGCAGCCGAGGGCTTGGCCCAGATCGTTCCCCGCTCGCCGGTGCCCATCGTGGCCGACATCCACTTCCACGTGGAGATGGCCTTGGCCGCCCTCGAGGCCGG
>CAINFA010000161.1 GCA_903847955.1 uncultured Actinomycetes bacterium | reverse complement strand
TCACGTCGACATCGGCGATCGCTGAGCAGTCCACGATGACCGCCTTGGGCGGGTTGCCCGTGGTGAGCGAGGTCACCTCCGCGGCGAACTTTGCCACGTTGGCGTAGTACAGGGCTGCCTGGAAGCGGTAGATGTAGACCCCGGGCACGGCTTGGGTCTTCGAGGACACGGGGTGTGGCTGCCAGGTGCCATCTTCCTCCAGCACCATGAGCATGTTCTCGGGGCTGTAGCCCCGGCGGAGGTGGTTGAGCAGGCAGAGCACCACCGCCAAGAAGATCCCGATCTCCACGCCGAAGGCCACGACCACGGCCGCCGAACACACCGCCACGATGCACTCATCACGTCGGAGCTTGGCGATGCCGACGAGGTCCTTGAGCTTGATGAGACCCACGCCGATCATGAACACCACCGTGGCCAGGGCGGGCTTGGGCAGGTAGGCCAGCGGCCCGGTCAAGGTGAAGATGGCGACGAGGGCCACGCCCGCCGTCACGAGTGCCGCCAGTTGGGTGCGGCTCCCGGCGCCGTCGACGATCTCGGTCTTGGTGGGGCTGCCGTTGACCACGTAGGTGCCGGTCAGCCCTGCAGCCAGGTTCGCCAACCCGAGGGCAACCAGGTCCTGGTTCTCGTCGAGGTCCTCGTCGTAGCGGGCGGCGTAGGCACGAGACGTCGCAGCGGATTGGGCCACGATGACCACCACGAGCGAGAAGGCGATGGTCACGAGATGGGTCAGCTGTCCTGCAGGGATCCTCGGCATCGAAAGCGTCGGCAAGCCAGCCTTGAGGTGACCAACCGTGGCGATGCCGTGGCCCCCGAAGTTCCAGACCTTGGATGCGACGATGGAACCCACCACGACGACCAGTCCAGCTGGGAGCCGCTTGGAGAGCAGCCGAGCCCCGACCAGCAGCACGAGGCACACCGCGGTGATGAGGACCGCATCCCCATCGGCGTGACTGAGGTCACTGAGCACCTTCCACGCCAACCGAGGCGTGGAGGACGAGTGCACCGTGAGTCCCAGCATCTCGGGCAACTGACCGATGGCCACCGTCATGCCCACGCCGACCAAGAACCCCACGAGCAGGGTCCTCGAGAGGAAGTCGGCCAGGAAGCCGAGGCGCAAGAGCCGCACCACGACGAGGAGCCCACCGGTGCACACGGCCACGAATCCCGCCAGGGCGACGTAGTTGGTAGTCGCCACCGCGGCGAGTCCAACGAGGCCGGCGGCCAAGATGGCGGCGGTCGCACTGTCGGCGGCGACCGCAAGGTGCTTCGAGCTGCCAACGAGGGCGAAGACCGCCATGGGCACGATCAAGGTGTAGAGCCCGGTGATGATGGGCATGCCGGCGATGGTGCTGTAGCCCATCACCTCGGGGATCCCGATCGCCGCCAACGTTGCGCCTGCGATGACCTCGGCGGCGATTCGGGTGCTCGAGAACGGTCGCAGACCAGACAGCAGTTGCAATGCCCTACCTTGTGCTCGTGGGGCTGGCCACCCTACTTGACCACCGCCGCGGAGAGCAGGCCCTAGCTCCCGGGGTAGGCTGGTTCTCCTTCGGGGGCGTAGCTCAGTTGGCTAGAGCACCTGCTTTGCAAGCAGGAAGTCGTGGGTTCGAGTCCCATCGCCTCCAC
>CAINFA010000160.1 GCA_903847955.1 uncultured Actinomycetes bacterium | reverse complement strand
CCTTGGGTGAAGTGCCGCGTTGAACCTTGGCCACCAATGTCGCGGCTCAGGTAGTTGGTGTTGAACGGCATGGGCGGCACGTAGCTCGAGGCGCTGGTGCCCGAGCCCGAGCCCGAGCCCGAGCCCCCACTCGACGATCCACCGCCGCCGGTGGGCGTGGGGGTGGGCTTGGGCTTGGTGGTGGGGGGCGTCGTCGGGGTGGTGGTTGGTGGGGTCGACGGAGGGGTAGTGGGCTTGGTCACCGGGTGCGTGGTGGTGCCACTCGTTGGGGCCTTCGGCGTCGTGGTGGCCGGGTGCGGCGTGGTCGATCGTGCGGTGTCGTTGCCCTGCTTGACCCCAAGGGAGAGGAACACGAAGTTGGCGTTGCGAGCATGGCTACCGGTGATGGCCGCCTCGACGGCCACCAGCCCAAAGGTCAAGGTGGTCACCGAGCTGACGTGGAGGTCGATGGAGAACCCGAACGGGTCGCTCGACACCACCGGTGCGGGGTGCGTGCAGGTCATGGTGCCCGTGCCGCCAGGACAGGTCCAACCGTTCATCGCCACCGGCGAGGCCCAGGTGTGCTTGGGGATGACCACCGTGTCGGTGACCCCCGAGGGGGCGCCGAACCTGGCTACGTCGTTGACGTCGATGGTCTTGATGGAATCCGACGCGGCACCGTTGCCACCGATGGCGCGCACCTCCACGCCAATGGCGAGGGCGAGCTTCGATTCGAGCTCGAGGTGCTCGTTGAACGAGCTGGTCTCCTGCTCGCCGTAGGGGCCGGGGAGGGCGAGCCCAGAGGTCCAGCTCAACGGCGCCGACGTGTGCGCGGCACTGAGCAACGGGCTCGAGGTGGCCGTGGTGTAGCTGAGCACGAGTGGCGCAGACGTCGTGCGCGGGGTGATCGTGCCGGACAACGCGCAGCTGGGCGAGGCGTTCTGGGCCCCGGTGCAACTCCAGCCGGACGAGGTGGTGGACCAACTGGTGACGAGCCCAGCGGGGAGCAGGTTCGACAGCACCGCTGGCGCCGAAGCGCTGTAGGTGACGGTGGTCGACGACGAGTTCAGCAAGGCCAACTGGATGGCCGAGGCCGAGCCGAGGCCGATCTCGGGCACCGCTTGGCGAACCACCGTGACACCGGTGACGCCATTGGTGATGACGTTGACCGGGAGGGTGACCGAGGAGGTAGCTGCACCTGGCAGGTTGACGTCCAGGTGGAGCGTTCCGCTGCTGCCCGCCGGCAGGTTGTTGCGCAGGAGGGCGACGAGCACCACGGCCTGGCCTGGCTTGAGGCTCGACAGGGGGCTGGTCGAGGTGCCCTCGAGCTGACAGGTGGCGTGGTGGGCGTGGTCAACGTGGCAGGACCATGCCGGTCCCTCGAGGTTTCCTTGCGTGGAGTAGGTGCTGAGCTTGGTCAGGGTGACCCCGGCCGGGAGCGTCACCGTGGCCGTTGCGGCCGACTCCGAGGTCGCGGCAGTGCCGTCGTTGCGAACCTCGATTGCGACGGGGTCGACGAATCCGGCGTGGAGGGTGACCGCACCCGCAGCTTGGCCGGCGAGGGCAACGAGCGAGAGTTCCGTGGTGGGAGCCGTTGCCCCGGCATCGGCTGCACCAGCCGCGGTGAGCACAGTGGTGGCTGCCACGACGACGGCCAGGAGTCCACTCGTCCACTTGCTCGACCACCTTGACAACAGCTGTCCCCCATCGACGTGGGTGGTTGGTCAAGCGTTGCTGCCGTGGCCGAACACCGGAACGAAGTCGCCAATCTATGAGGCTGACGCTCGGATGGCAAGTATGTTCAAGACCTCCGACAACGCTATCCGGTGTCATTGGTGCAGGTCAGCGGCTTGTCGAGCACGAGTGGAGGGCACCGCCACCGGACGTGGAGCACACCCCGTGACGTTCCTTGGGGATGCGCCGAAATGCAGAAAGGCCCCGCAGATCGCTCTGCGGGGCCCTCTGCTCTACGCCACCGTTGGTGGCTGTTGCTGCTCAGGGCTTGGGCACCGTGACCGCACCGTAGGTGCCGTCCTGGTAGGCCTTGATCCAGTTGACCTTCATCGTGGCACTCGAGCCGTTGGGGGCCACCGGGGAGGCAGCGCCGCCAACCGCATCGTTCAAGATGAGGAAGAACGGAGCGTTGAAGGGCCAGTCGCCACCCTCGGAGGACACCGCGGTGCCCGGGCCCACGGTCAGCGAGGTGGTGCCGACGGTCTGGGTCACGTCCTTGGTGGTCGGGTTGTAGGTCTCCATGGCCCAGGCCTTGCCGTCCAAGATGTAGACGATGGAGTTCGGCGTCCACAGGATGCCGTAGTTGTGCCAGCCGCCGGTCATCTGCGCCTTGGTCAGCG
This sequence comes from uncultured Actinomycetes bacterium, assembly GCA_903847955.1. Taxonomy (GTDB): domain Bacteria; phylum Actinomycetota; class Acidimicrobiia; order Acidimicrobiales; family RAAP-2; genus CAINFA01. The sequence continues at coordinate 11 of CAINFA010000160.1, read as the reverse complement.
GAGCGACCTGG
>CAINFA010000159.1 GCA_903847955.1 uncultured Actinomycetes bacterium | reverse complement strand
GGATCCTTGGAGCAGGACCTTGCCCGATGCTGCGAGGAGCTCCCAGGCGGACCGGACCATGATGCCCACCACGAGGAGCGACGCCACCGCATCGGCACGCAGCCAGCCAGTAGCGATGATGACCACGCCGGCGGCCACGGTGCACCCAAAGCCGTAGAGGTCGGTGAGCACGTGCAGGTAGGCCCCTCGGAGGTTCAAGTTGTGCTCCCCTCCGGGACGCAGGACCCTCGCCGCCACCAGGTTCACCACGGCGCCGATGAGCGCCACCACGACGAGGAGTCCCCCTCTGGCCGGGCGGGGATCGACGAGCCGATCGATGGCCTCGAGGAGCACCACGGCGGACAGCACCGCGAGCAAGACGCCGTTGATCGCAGCCGAGAGGATCTCGGCCCGCTCGAGGCCGAAGGTGAACCGGTCGGTTGCGGGCCTCGCACTGAGGCGGATGGCCCATGCGCTGCAGCCCAACGCAGCGACATCGGTCACCATGTGCGACGCATCAGCTAAGAGCGCGAGGGAGTGCCCGAGGATGCCGGCTGCCACCTCGAGCACGACGAAGGTGCTGATCAGCACGAGCGCAGTGACGACCGATCGCAGCCCAACGTGGTCCTCGAGGCGGTGGCCGTGGTGGTGCTCAGTCACCGTTGGCTACCGTGCTCGTCGCCGCGCGCGCACGCCAGCCCACTGGCGCTGTAGTCGAAGGTGCAGCCTGCCAGCGAGGTGATCTGGGAGATGGGGAGGTAGGCGTCGCACTCGCCGAGGTTGAGGCGGCCACCGCCGTAGGTGGCGCTGAAGGCGCTCGGAACGTGGTGGGCACCCACCACAGACACTGCGAGCACAGCGGTGGGCACCAAGGTGGCCACGCCAGCTTGCGCGGTGCCCGAGAACGCCACGATGACCACCGTCTGCCCGTCTTCGTAGTGGAACTGCACCGACCCCGCCACCACACCGTGCACAGAGGTCGTCAGCACGACGAAGTAGCCAGGGGCCCCCGCTGGATGGGTGACGTAGATGCCACTCCGCACGGACGCGCCGGGACTGCTCGCAGCCGAGGTGGTACTCCCGCATCCTGCGAGGCCCAACGCTGCAGTCGTTAGAGCGACCGGCAGCAGGCTCTTCGATGGGGCTCGTCGCACCACCTCATGTTCGCACCTCGAGCAGCCAGGTGAGGCCGTCGTGGCGTGGCGCTCAGGAGATGCCGATGGCCTTCTTGGCCGCCTTGACCCCCGAGGACATGCAGACGTCGGCAGGCTTGTCGCCATCGATGTGGCACACCGCAGCCGAGACGTAGTTGGCCGAGGCGACGATGTCTTGGGTGGCGGGCACCGACGAATCGTTGAGCTGACTTGAGATCTCCTTCCACGTCAGCCCTCCGAGCACCTGGGGGTTGAAGGTTGAGCCCGGGGCGATGACCTGCCCTGCGTACAAGATGAACGGGAAGCCACCGGCGGCTTGGCTCGGCACGAACGGCGGGTTGTCGTACTTGGTGATCAACGCCGCCTGAGCCGTCGTCGGAGTCTGCAGAGGGACGTAACCCGTGCCGCTCGAGTTCTCTTGGTTGGTGTAGTTCTCGATCGACTGGAAGGTCACGTAGGGCGAGGTGTAGGTGGCGTTGGTGAAGGTGAAGGTGTTGGTGCCGGCGTAGACATCTTGTGCCCCGGAGGTGGTGAGGCCGAGCCCCTTGAAGGTGCCAAAGCGCGACAACCCGGCGATGAGCGCCCAGCGCTCAGCTGCGCAGTACGGGCAGTACTCGGCGCCGTTGTACAAGATGCCCGGCTTGCGGGCACCAGAGGTGTCAGCGAACTTGATGAGGGGCTGGCCCTTGGTCGCAAGGTACGGGTTGGCCGGGAACTGGGTGTCGTATCCCGTGGCGCCGACCTGATCGAAGACCGATGCCGGGATAGAGGTGACGGGGTCAACGATCGAAGCGGGAGCCGCACCCAAATCCTTGACCTTCGCCGGCTTGCTCGTGATCTTCCAGACCACGAGGCCGGCAACGATGACGACCACCAAGGTGATGAGGCCCCAGGTGTAGAGGTTGGTGTTGGACTTCTGGGGCTTGGTGATTGCCCGCTGACCCTTGGGATTGCCAACGGTACGGCTCTGGCTCTTGGCCTTGTCCTTGCTCGTCGACGACCGGTTGGAACTCTCCGTCATGGCCTGCGCACTCCCCGTAGTTCAGTTGGCCCGTAAGGCTAACCGAGAGTGAACCAGGTGGCGCTGGCTCGCCCCGCACAGCCCGCTGTGGGCGGGCTGTGCGGGCCGTGCCTCACAGCGTTGGGCTTGGGTCCTCCGCCAGGATCTTGTAGATCCCACGCCGGGCCTCTGCCAAGACAGCCACCGCCTGGGTGACCTGGGCTTCGGTGCCAGCTTCGAGCACCTGCCTGGCAGCTGCTGCAACCTGCCGCGTGGTGCTGATCAACTCAGACGTGGGGCCGCCGACCGATGCCGCCGCTTCCTCCCACGGCTTACCGAGCGCTGCCCGGTGCTCGTCGAGGTAGGCGCTACCCGCCGGGGTCAGCTGGTACGTGCGACCAGACTGGGTGGGGTCGACCGCCACCAATCCCTCATCCTCGAGTTGGGACAGCACGGGGTAGATCGATCCGGGGCTCGGTCGCCAGGCGCCGTTCGAGCGCTCCGCCAGTTCTTGGATCAGCTGGTACCCGTTGCGTGGACCTTCGCCGATCAACAGCAGGACCGCGGCGCGAACGTCGCCCCGCTTGGAGCGGCGACCCATGCGGCGGCCGCCACCGAATCCCTCGGGGCCTCGCCCGAAGGGGGGACCCCCGTGCCGGAAGCGCCGGCCGCCGCGCCCTTCGTCGTGCGAGGGGTGGTGGTGCCCATTGTGGTGTTCATTGTGGTGACGCATTCTTTCCTCTTTCTTTCTTTCGATAACTATAACAATATATCGTTACTGTTCCGACGTCAAGACTCAGAAGAGGGTACGGATTACCTCGCTACGGCCGTGGCAGGCACGCTCCATCGCACCACGGTGCCGGCGGGTAGTTGGTCGAGGATCTGACAGCTTCCTCCGAGTCGCTCGGCCCGTCGTTCGAGGTTGCTCAGCCCATGCCCTCCCTGGCTGCGCCCTGCCAGCCCCACCCCGTCGTCGAGCACCGAGATCTCCACGAGCGCACCGACGTGCACCGTCACCTGGACGACCCTGGCCTGGGCGTGCTTTGCCACGTTGGTCAGCGCCTCGCGCACCACCGCCACGCAGTGGCTGAGCAGGGCGCTCGGCACGAGCTCGTCGGTCGCGCCCGAGAAGCTGATCGTCACCTCGGCCCTCAGCACGTCCTCGAGCTCTGCCACCAGCTTGGAGATGGCGCTACGGAGGTTGACCCCAACCGCCCCATGCTCGAGTTCGTAGATCGCTCCCCTGAGGTCCGTCATCGCCCCGTTCAGCTCGCCAACGGCCATCGGCACCTCATGCTCGAGGCGATCCGGCTTCCCCCGAGCAGCATCGAGTCGGAGCGCGGTGGCGTAGAGACGTTGGATGACCGAATCGTGGAGATCCCGGGCGATGCGGTCTCGATCTCGGGCGATGGAGAGCCGCTTCTCACGCTCGGCCGCCCTCGCCCGCTCGATGGCCAACCCGGCCGCCACCGCCAAGGTCGCCGCCAAGGCCTCGTCCTCGTCGCTGAACGCTGGGGCACCCCGCTTGTTGGTCAGGTAGAGGTTGCCGAACACCGCTCCATGCGCAGAGATCGGCACCCCGAGGAACGAGGTCATCTCCGGGTGCCCTGGCGGGAAGCCTGACGCATCGAGGTGCGCCCGGAGGTCGTCGAGGCGCAACGGTCGAGGGTCGGTGAGCAGGAGCCCCAGCACACCCCGACCCGTTGGACGCGGGCCGATGGCAACCTCCTCCGCCTCGTCCAACCCTCGGGTCATGAAGGTGGCGAGCCCGGTGTGGTCCTCGTTCACCACACCAATAGCGGCGTAGGTGGCGTCGGTGAGCTCCTTGGCCAGCTCGACCAGCTGGGCCATGATGTCGTCGAAGCTGCCGTCACCAGCCACCACGAGGAGGGACTGGACCAGTGCTCGGAGCTTCTCGGGTGCTTCCACCGACGTGGGTCCCACGGGCTCATGCTAGGCCTGCTCCCGACGCCACCCGACGAGCACCGGCGGTCCTACGATGTGGCCGTGCCCATCAGGATCTTCATCTGCGATGACCACGCCGTGGTGCGCGCTGGCGTCCGGGCTGTGCTCGAAGCGGAAGAGGACTTCCTCGTGGTCGGCGAGGCCGAGAGCGTGCTCAGTGCCGAAGCCGCGCTCGTCGACCTCGAGGTCGACGTTGCCCTCCTCGACGTGCGGCTCGGCGATGGCACGGGAATCGAGCTCTGCCGGTCGATCCGCTCGAGCCACCCCCACACCTACTGCCTGATGCTCACCTCCTACGCCGACGACGATGCCTTGGTGGCTGCGGTGCTCGCTGGGGCCTCGGGCTACCTGCTCAAGCAGGTAGGAGAGCGGGACTTGGTGGGCGATCTGCGCAAGGTGGCCAGAGGTGAGTCCCTGCTCGACCCCGAGGTCACGAGTGAGGTCCTCCGCCAGCTCAAGGTCAAGACCGAGACGACGCGACGACTGGCCTCGCTCACCACCCAAGAGCGAGCCGTCTTCGACCGAATCGGCGAGGGGATGACCAACCGCCAGATCGCCGATGCCCTCTACCTGGCGGAGAAGACCGTCAAGAACTACGTCTCGTCGGTCTTGGCCAAGCTCGGGGTGTCCCGCCGCACCGAAGCGGCCATCTTGGCCACCAACCTCGCCCACGACGAGCGGCCGAGGATCTAGTTCCCGAGCGGCACCGCGCTCGCCCGTGCTCGCCGAAGGCGTCCTTCGTGCTCGATTCTTCCCGCAGCAGGATCCTCGTAGGTCGACAAGTCGACCACGGCGCCGAGCACGAGCAAGAGCTGGCAGAGGGCCACGTCGTACCGGAGCTGGACGCTCAGGCGCTCCTCGGCTGGCCTGAGGTGGCTCGTAGCAGCCGCGAGATCCGAAGCGGCGGCGTGGAGTTCCGCATCGAGGGCGGCGATGGAGGTCGGCGGAGGCGCAACCAGCGCCCCGGCACCCACGAGCAGACTTCGGTACATCGCCATGGTCACAGTGTCTGGCTCGATCGACGCGCTGCAAGGGTCAAAGGACCCGGTTGTGGCCGATGCGGCCGGGTTGATTGACCCCCGGGATCCTTCCACCTACGGTGGGGCCAGTTGCCGAGGGGGGCTCCATGCACAGAACCGCGAAGTTGTACATCACCGCGACCATCACCGCGATTTCGCTGGTGGTAGCCCTGAGCACCACCGCCATTGGTGCTGCCAGTGCAGCTCCGCGACGTGCCACCCACCACGTGCACCGTCACCCTGCGGTCACCGCAGCGGTCTCGGAGACCTTGGCCATCCCGGCATACACCCCGAAGAAGCCGAACGCGATCACCAACGACATCTACCACTGCAGCGTGATCAACCCCAAGGTCACCAAGACCATGATGATCACCTCGAGCACCTTCGACCCGGGGTCGGTGGAAGACCACCACGCCATTTTGTACTTGGTGGAGCCCAGCCAAGTGGCCGCTGCCAACAAGCTCAACAACGGCGGCAAGGGGTGGACGTGCTTCGGTGCCCCCAGCTTCAACGGCGACAACTCCATTGCGGCCTTCGAGCTCACCCCATGGCTGGCCGGCTGGGCTCCGGGCCACGGCACCGACGTTGAGCCCTCGGGCAGCGCGATGCCCTTGCCTGCCGGCGCTGAGATCGTGGTGCAGATCCACTACAACCTGCTCGTGGCATGTGGAGCCAACGGCGAAGGCCCCACCGACCACCCGAGCGTGAACCTGCAGATGGTGCCCCAGAGCACCTCATCGCTCAAGCCGCTGCACATCAACCTCTACGCGGCCCCGCCCGACGTCCCTTGCCCGAGCGGGGTGACGGGTGCCCTGTGCTCTCGGAGTGCGGCCATCAAGCAACTCGGCCAGCAGTTCGGACAGACCCAGGTCGGTTTCGTCAACGTGCTCGAGGCCATCTGCGGAAGGGCGGGGACCCCTGCAGAGACCGCCGGCTCGAACACCACGTCGTGCACCTGGAGAGCCACGCCAGGCGTACTGCGGAGGATCACCCCGCACATGCACCTCCTCGGAGCCTCGATGACGGTGACCTTGAACGCTGGGCGACCCTCGAGCCGCGTGCTGTTGAGCGACCCCAACTACAACTTCGACCTCCAGGTGGGCTACGACATCACGCCGACGGCGGTGAACTCCAACGACACCGTCACGGTCAGTTGCACCTACGACGCCTCCTTGCGGAGCTTGCTGCCCCAGCTGCGGAACCTCCCCCCGAGCTTCATCACCTGGGGTGACGCCTCCTCCGACGAGATGTGCCTGGCCTCCGTCGGCGAGACCGCCAACTAAGCGCCTCCCAAGGAGCCTGATGTCCCCCCACCTCGAGGTCACCGCCGATGCCGCCGAGCTGGGGCTCGACCCGTCGAGGCTCGATCGCCTGAAGGCGCACTTCGACCGGTACGTCGCCAACGAGGTCCTCCCGGGGTACCTCATCTCGGTTGCCCGAGAGGGCGAGGTGGCTGCGGTCCTCGAGGGCGGCATGGCCAATCGAGAGACGGGGCAGCCGATCACCTCGGACAACCTCTGGCGCATCTACTCAATGACCAAGCCGATCACCACGGTGGCGCTCATGAGCCTGTACGAAGAGGGGCGATTCGACCTCAACGACGAGGTGGCACGCTACCTCCCTGCCTTCGGTGACACCCGGGTCTACGTCGGCGGGCCAGCCATTGCCCCGCTCACCGAGCCCCAACTGGCCCCCATGCGGATCTGGCACCTGCTGTCGCACACCGCCGGGCTGACCTACGGATTCGACTACCTCCACCCCACCGACCAGATCTACCGTGACGCCGGCTTCGACTTCGGCACACCCAGGGAAATCACCTTGGCCGAGGCCACCGACCGCTTCGCCAGCTTCCCACTCCGCTTCCAACCCGGGACGGCGTTCAACTACTCGGTCGCCACCGACGTGGTGGGGCGGCTCATCGAGGTCTTGACGGACCAGCCCCTCGACCAGGTGCTGGAAGAGCGGGTGTTTGCGCCCTTGGGCATGGTCGACACCGGCTTCTTCGCCAAGGAGGAGGACCACGAGCGCGTGGCCGAGCTCTACCTGAACCTCGGCGGCGGCCTCCACTCGGGCGGTCCGATGAGCAAGGGGGCGTTCCGGGCGCCGTGGATGCTCTCTGGGGGAGGTGGCCTCGTCTCGAGCGCCCACGACTACCACCGATTCACCACGATGCTGCTCGCCGGCGGGGTGCTCGACGGCGTGCGAATCCTGAGTTCGAGGACCTTGGCGCTCATGAGCCTGTACGAAGAGGGGCGATTCGACCTCAACGACGAGGTGGCACGC
>CAINFA010000158.1 GCA_903847955.1 uncultured Actinomycetes bacterium | reverse complement strand
CGGTGTAGGTGGTGGCGTAGGTGAGGTCACCCTCGGCGCTCGAGATGGCGATGGTGCCTGGCCGTAGCTGCGCCTGAAGGGCGAGGTAGTGGAAGGGCTGTGGTTCCACCAAGGGTTCGACGTCCACGGCGCTCCTCGCTGACCGATTACGTGACCCAGCGTCACCTCCACCACTGTAATAAGGTGCGGACACTCGTCCCAGGGGGGAAACCATGGCGCACAAGGCACCGCGGACCACGGCTGCACTCATCGCTGCATCGGGCTTCACCGCTGGAGCGTCGCTCTTGGTTGCCCCGGCCGCCAACGCGGCCCCCGTCACCACCATCACTCGCTGCAGCGCACCAAGCTCCATGGAGGCTCCGGGGATCTGCCAAGCGACCTTCAACGCCACCGGAGCCTCCACCTGGAAGGTGCCAGCAGGCGTCACCAGCCTGCAGATCCTGACTGTTGGTGCTGGCGGCGGTGGTGGTGCGGGCAGTGGCTACGCCCCAGGCGGCGGCGGTGGTGGCGGTGCTGCGGTGGTCTGCAAGACGGTGGTGAAGGATCTGACCACCCTGACCATCAACGTCGGTGCGGGTGGCACCGGTGGCACAGCCAGCGCCCAAGGCGGCACGCCATCCAATGGCACCGCCGGTGGCATCTCGAAGGTGCTCAACGGAGCGACCACGGCGTGCCTGGCTCCCGGTGGCGAAGGCGGCTATGGCGGCTTCGACGAGACCTCCTCCGCGAGTGGCGTTCCTGGTCAGGGTGGTATCTCGGGTACCGACCAATCGGCGGGGAGCGCAGCCGGGTTCGTGGTGAAGGACCCCAACTCCTGCGCCTTCGAGCAGGACTACTCCTACAACCTCCTCGCGACCGGCGGTGGCGGGAGCGCTGCGGGCGGCGCTGGAGCGGGCGGGCGTGGCAGCACGCCCACCACGGGGCTCTTCGCCTCCAACACCACGACCTTCGGCGGCGGTGGTGGCGGTGGCGCTGGGCACGACTGCCGCTACTCCGGCACCCCGGGTACGGGTGGCACCGGTGGCGGCGGGGCCGGTGCGGTGATCGGTGGCGTGGCGGTAGCCGGCATCTCGGGCACCGGCGGCGGTGGCGGTGGCGGCGGGGCCGCTGCGGTGATCGGTGGCGTGTTTGCGCTCGGCACGAGTGGTGCCACTGGTGGCAGCGGTCTGGTCGAGATCCGCTACGCCGCAGTGACCTTGGTGGCGCCGGTGGCATCGGCCTACTTCGCCTCGGCCAGCACGACCTTGACCGCAGCGGGCGAGGCGGCCATCGCCGCCTTCGCCACCACCGCGGCGACCGATGGTTTCACCGAGGTCACCATCAAGGGCTACACCGACCCGCTCGGCACCGCTGCGCAGAACAAGCAGATCAGCGTTGCTCGGGCCCAGGCGGCGGCCACCTACCTCCGGCACGTGCTCGGGGCCAAGGCCTCGACGTTCACCATCACCGTGCTCGGCGAAGGGGCAACAGCCAAGTTCGGCGCCAATGCCCTCGACCGAGTGGCGCAGCTCACCTCGGCGGCGCCGAACGTGGCGTGAGCCCTGGCCGAGCCCGACTGCTCCTGAGCGGCGTGGCAGGCTCGGTGCGGGCTATGCCCCAGACCTGATCCAGCGAGGCGACCATCACCACGAGCACCACCGCCCAGCTGGAGTCCAAGCCACCGACGAGCACCCCAGCGCGCTTCGCTGATCCAGCGAGGTGGAATTGGGGCTTGCTGTGCACCCTCGGGGTGGTGCTCGTGCTCGGGGTTGGCATCAACGCCCACGCCTGGCTGACGGGTCACGCCGGGAGTTGGCTGCCGACGACGGGAGGCGACGTCGCCGAGCAGGTGTGGTTCTTGGCCTGGCTGCCCCATGCGCTGCTGCACGGGAGCAACCCGCTGCTCTCCCACCAGCTGTTCGCCGGCTCAGGGGGGGTGAACCTGATGGTGAACACCTCGGAGTTCGCCCCCGGGCTGGTCTTGGCACCGATCACCCTGACCGGTGGACCGATCCTGGCCTTCAACGTTGGGGTCCTCGTGGCACCGATGCTCTCGGCCTGGCCGATGTACGTCCTGTGCCGGCGCCTCGTGGCCTCCCCCGTACTGGCGGGCATCGGCGGCGTGCTGTGGGCCTTCACCCCCTACGTCATCTCCAACCTCTCCTCGGGTCGCTTCCACCAGACGGTGCAGTTCATCGAGCCGGTGGTGGTGCTTTTGGCGATGGACCTGTGCTCGGGCCGTCGCAGTCCGGTGCGGACCGGGCTGTGGGCAGCTGCGGCCATGGTGGTGCAGTTCTTCACTGGCTCGGAGCAGCTCGCCATGGCGGCCATCGAGGTCGGCATCGGGCTGGTGGTCCTCCTCGTCGTCCGTCGAGACCTGGTGATGCAGCACCTCAGGTCGGCTGCGGTGGCTGTCGGGATTGCCACCGGAGTTACCGCCGTGGTCCTGGCCTACCCACTGTGGTTCGAGTTCCTCGGTCCCCGGCACACCACCGGTAGTCCCTGGGGCGACGAGTACCTGGCCGGGAATCCGCTGGTGGGCTTCGTGCAGGCCCCGGTGCGCTTCGGCCACGGGGCCTCCGAGGTCGGCCTGCTTGGGACGCCGTGGGGCGGCAGCGAGCCCTTGGCCTACCTCGGCTGGGGAGCCATCCTCAGCTGTCTCGCCATCACCCTCTGGCGCCGGCATGACCGCAGGGTCCAAGCCATCGCCGCGGTTGGACTGGTCAACGTGGTGCTGTCGTTCGGCACCACGGTGACCGTCTCGCCTGGGTCGAGTGCCCTCCTGTCGTGGGCACCGTGGCGGCTGGCGGCCGGCTTGCCGGTGGTCGACCAGCTCATCGTGGACCGCTTCGCCCAGATGGTCAATCTGGCGGTCATCCTGCTGCTCGTGCTCGGCTGGCAGGCCCTGCTCGATGCGCTGGGCGATCGCCAGCCGGGCGCTCGGGTGGGCCTCGTCGGTCTGGTGGTGGCGGTGACGGTCGTGCCCCAGGTGCTCGCGGCGTCGGCGCCCTTCCCCTCAGTGACCGACGAGGCCGAGGCTCTCTTCTTCGCCCACTTCGCCGAGCACGCCCGTCCAAACGAGCGTCTGCTCGTGTTCCCCTACATCGATTCTGGGTTCTCCACCTCCAGCTCGCCCATGGTCTTCCAAGCCGTCTCGAAGTTTCGCTACGCCCTGGTCGGTGGGTACGTGCTCGTGCCCACCACCCATGGGACCGCCTCGGCCTGGCGGGTGCTCCCGAGCGGTGGCGAGCGGGCGCTGCAGCAGCTGATGACGCCGTTCACGCCTACCCTGAGCACCGCGCCGCAGCGTCGGTTGATCGCCGCCACCATGAACGCCAGGAGGGTGACCTCGGTGGCCCTGCTGCACACCTTGTACCTCGACAACCTGGCCGCCGCCCAGCTCACCGCCATCGTCGGTGCCATGCCCCGGCAGCACTTCGGGATCTTGGAGTGGCGGCTGACCCACCGTGTGCACCCGTACGACCTCTCGAACGCGGCCATCGTTGGCTGCGTCAACCAGACCCTGCACCACGGCTGGCTGGTGACGGCTCGGTGCGTGGTCGAGGCAGGCACCTCCGCAACCAAGAGCAAGCGGTAGTTTCGCTTGAGCCATCCGCCACGCCGTGGAGGGGGCCAGCAGGGTGTGTCGAGGCCACCGGGCGCGTGCGACCGATGGCTCGTCGAGGACCGGTGCGCTATGGCGTGCCGAGGTGCGTCGGCAGGTCGTTGAGTACCTGGGTGGGAACGGTGGACCAGCCGACCTCCTCTGATCCATCGTCGAGCTCAACCCACTTGCCCGCTTCGCGGTGGAGGTAGCCGTAGGCATTGCCGACACGTTGGTTCAGGATCTCGAAGACCGCCCAGGAGGGGTCGCATGGATCGATGGTGCCAACGACGGTCGAGCCAGCAACGTTGAGGCTGGCCTGGATGGCTGTGCTCACCGTTGAGGGGAGCGTGTTCGGCGAACCGATGGCGGCTGGGCGTGGCTTCCCGCAGGAGGTGGTGGTGCCATTGGTGTTGAGGAACACCCCAGGAGAGCCCCCGAGGTCGGTGAGGATGAGGGGCGGCACAGTGGAGGCGCCCACCATCGCCGACCCTGAGTCCACCACGGTCCAGTGACCCGAGGCCTTGGAGAGGTAGCCGTAGTTGCCATCTCCAGCTCTGTCTCGCACGTGGAACACGGCCCAAGTGGGATCGCAAGGGTCGAGCGAACCTGAGATGGAGGTGAGGTTTGAGCTGGCGTAGGCCTTCTTGATGGCCGCTGCAGCCCCGCTCGGGATCCTCAGCGACTGTGCCTGGGGCGCAGGTTGCCCACACTCTGTCCGAGAGAGCACCGGGAAGATCTTCACCTGCTCGCTCGTTCCACGAGGAGCGGCCGCCGAGGAGCACCCAGCGGCGAGCAGCGCGATCGCGCCTGTGGCGAGGGGCACCAGCGAGGTGCGCCACGTGGTCGTCCGCAACCCCTGCGCCATCGCTGCTCCTCTGCTCGACCACGGCCAACCTACCCAAGCGGGGACCACCATGCACGGGGTGCTTGGCATCGGTGGTGTGGTCAACGGGAGCAGGTGGCGCCTGAGACGGAGACCTTGATCCTGTGGGCTCCGTGGCCCGTGGTGTTCATCGAGCTGCGCACGACGAGTAGTCGAGCCGGTATGTCGCCGTTCCCTACCGCTTGATCTCGACCAAGAGCACCCAGGCATTGATCGACGCCAGCACGAAGCCCAGGAGCACGCCCGTGCCTACCCACGACAGGCCGCCGCCCGCTCCAACCGCCACGCTGATTCCCCCGATGATGAACAGGACGCCGGGGACGAGCAGGGTTGCCAGGTGGCGGAACTGCCACGAGGTTGCACCGTCGGGCGTCGACGAGGCACGAGACACCCAGATGGTCTGGGCTACGAGGATGGCACCGACCACCGCGAGCTCGGTGCCGAGAGCCTGGTGGCTCTGTCCTGGAGCAAGGACGCACCCAGAGACGACCAGGGCACCCACCAAGGTGCCGAGGGTTCCCGCTGCCCTGCCGGGCAGCTGGGGAAAGGCCAGAATCTGCTCGAGGTTGATCGAGATCGCCACGAACAGCAGACCCGTGAGGGCGGCAGCCGCGCCGATGGATCCCACGAAGAAGTCGTGCCATGCCAAGGGTGCATCTGGGGCCACGCGAGAGTTTGCCACCTGACCTACCTCCGTGCGTGCGACTCAAGAGGGGGAGTGATACCTCGTCAAGGACGCACTGAACTGCCCCGGGTTTCATCGAGTCTCCAAGAATCCCAGGGCGGTTCAGTTTCTGCCGTCGAGTTTGGTGCAGCCTTCGCTTGCACTTTCGTTTCAGCTGGTGCCTGCGCTGTTGTGGCAGCGGCCGCCTTTGCCGCGGACTCACTAGTCGCCGCTCACGATGCCCGTTGGCATTGGTCAGCCAACTTAGCGAAGGATATAGCATTCGCGGCTGTGAAGTCTGCCGTACTTGCTATTCCAGGAACCGTTGCGGAAAAGGGCTTATCACTCGCG
>CAINFA010000157.1 GCA_903847955.1 uncultured Actinomycetes bacterium | reverse complement strand
TCAGCGCTCGAGATGTCGTTGAAGAAGGCCGAGACGATGGGGGTGGGGCTCACGATGCGTCGCTTTCGTTCGAGACATGCCCAGCCTACGACGGTGCCGGGGTACGCCCGGACCCCTCAAGGCCTGTCGCTCGCAGCACCTTGCGGCGCCGCGCGCTCGTGCAGCAGCCCGAGAAGCACGACGAGCAGCACGCCGAGGCGCACCTCGACGAAGCCATCGAGGGTATGACGAGTGGTCTCTTGCGCGGCGGCGAACCAGGCGAAGCCCATCTGCAAGATGCCGACTGGGACGAGCACGACGCCCACGACGACCATCGGGTGCCGCCACAACCGACGGAGCGCGACGAGGACAACCCCTGGCACACCGAGGAGCACGAGCCACCACCACGCCGGCCACACGACGGGGTCGAGCGGGCTCGGGCTCTGACCGAGGGGGGCGTAGAACTCGAGGTCACCATTGGCGAAGTTGAAGGCCAGCTCGGGTCGCTCGAGCGGCTGGGACACGAGCTCGCTCGGGTGCTCCGCCAGCCACTCGAGGTAGGTCCACGACCCTTCGGTTGCCACCCAGTGCTCGAGGGCAGGGTCTGGGACAACCACCACCTTCGACGCCCCAGGCATGGCGGTGGTCGCTCCGGCTGCCGCGTTGATCCCTTGAGCATCGGGCATCCCGTGGGCTGCGAACCAGGCCACCTCGCCGGGGAAGGGGAAGACGCGCACGAGGTAGATGTCCGAGGTCTCGCTGGCGGTCAGCCCGGACGTCGACTCCTGCAGCACCCCAAGGCCAGCCACCGCCACTGCGCACAACCCCACGACCACCAACGTTGACCCATACAGCGATCGACGTCGCGTGGCGATCCCGGCGGCCACGAGCAGACCTCCGACCACCGCCACCGACGCCAGTTGGGCGTAGCGGTTCTCGACGTTGAGCGCCAAGGCCACCACGACGAGCACCAGGTTGCAGCGTGTCGGCGACCGCACCGCCACGAGCCCAGCCGCAACCCCGAGCAGCACCAGGCTGACCGAGAGCGAGTCGGAGAGCACCGAGCGGTTCCACAACGTCATCGGCGTGCTCGAGGCCACGCCGAGGAGCACCGTGGTGGCCACCAGTTGCGCCCAGCGCCGTGCGAAGAACGAGCACACCACCGCCACCAAGGTCAGGCAGGACACGACGTAGACGACGCCCTGGGCCCAGGCGAAGCCCTGGGGCGTGGGGAACACCTTGAGCATGAGCGCGGTGAGCGGTGGCTTGACCGACGTCCAGAGCGCTGCGCTGAGCAGCGGCTGGTGCGAGAGCGACTGGTAGATGGTGGTGTCGTTCCACAGCAGGGGGTCCCCTGCAGTGGACCGGCTCAGCACCTCAACGACGAACCCAACCACCACCCCGAGGAGCAACGCGCTGAGCATCCACCGCCACCGACCAACCATGGCGGTGCGCTGGCTCGCCCGAGCACCCATGCCAGAAGGATGGCACACCACTGCGGACTCCGGGCCGCCAGAGACGACGCAGTAGCCTGCGGGGGGGGAACGACCATGGCCACGCTCACCACGACGACGAACACCGCCCCGACGTCGGACCGCTACAAGTGGACGGCGCTCGTCATCGCCACCTTGGGCATGCTGATGGCGACCATCGATGGTTCCATCGTCTTGATCTCGTTGCCGGCCATCTTCCGTGGTATCGGCATCGACCCACTGCAGCCCGAGAACAGCTTCTACCTGCTGTGGATGATCCTCGGCTTCTTGGTGGTGACCTCGGTGCTCGTGGTCTCCCTCGGACGCTTGGGCGATATCTACGGCCGGGTCAAGATCTACAACCTCGGCTTCGCCGTCTTCACCTTCTTCTCGCTGCTGCTGTCGATCACCTGGATGCATGGCCACGCCGCGGGGATCTGGCTCATTGTCATGCGGCTCTTCCAAGGTCTCGGTGCGGCCATGCTCATGGCCAACAGTGCGGCCATCTTGACCGATGCGTTCCCGCCCACCCAGCGTGGGCTGGCGATGGGGGTGAACCAAGGGGCGGCCTTCTCGGGGACCTTCATCGGCCTCGTGGTGGGCGGACTGTTGGCACCGGTGAACTGGCGCCTGATCTTCTTAGTCTCGGTGCCCATAGGACTGGTAGGGACCGTGCTCGGCTACCGCTTGCTCGAGGAGCGGGGCGAGCGACACCAGGCGAAGATCGACTGGCTCGGGAACGTGACCTTCGCCTTGGGCATGGTGCTCATCATGGCGGGCATCACCAATGGCATCGAACCCTACGGGGGGCACACCATGGGGTGGACCAACCCCAGCGTGCTGGCCACCATTGCCCTTGGCATCGCCACCTTGATCGCCTTTGGCGTCGTGGAGCTCAAGGTGGCCCAGCCCATGTTCCGCTTGCAGTTGTTCAAGATCCGGGCGTTCTTCGCCGGGATCTGCGCCAGCTTCTTGGCCGCTCTCAGCCGGGGCGGGCTGATGTTCATGCTCGTGATCTGGCTGCAGGGCGTCTGGCTCCCCCTCCATGGCTACGACTTCACCCGCACGCCGCTGTGGGCGGGGATCGCCATGGTTCCGCTCACCGTGGGGCTGCTCATCTCAGGACCGGTGTCGGGGATCTTGTCGGACCGCTTCGGGCCTCGCCCCTTCGCCACCGGCGGCATGGTGGCGGCCGCGCTGTGCTTCATGGGCTTTGAGTTCCTGCCGGTCAACTTCACCTACTGGGTCTTCGGCCTGCTCCTCTTCGTCACGGGGCTGGCCATGGCCGCTTTCGGCTCGCCCAACCGGGCTGGGGTGATGAACGCGCTACCCCCCGAGCACCGTGGGGCGGGGTCGGGAATGAACACCACCTTCCAGAACTCCGCCCAGGTGTTCTCGATCGGGATCTTCTTCACCCTGCTCATCGTGGGGCTGGCCGGAACCTTGTCCTCCAGCCTCGTGGCAGGGCTCGTCGCCCACGGCGTCTCCCCCGAGGTGGCAGACCACGTCGGCCACCTCCCTCCGGTGTCGACGCTCTTCGCTGCCTTCTTGGGGTACAACCCGATCGAGCACCTCCTCGGCCCAACCCAGTTAGCCGCGCTCGACCCTGCCCAGCGCCAGGCGCTGGTTGGCCACAGCTTCTTCCCTGGGCTCATCGCCGAGCCATTCCGCCACGGCCTCGACGCCGCCTTCGACTTCGCCATCGTGGTCAGCCTCATCGCTGCCGCTGCCTCGTGGGTGCGGGGACCGATGACCCAGGAACGCTGAACGACGACCACCGACGTCACCGCCGAGTGAGAGAGTGACCCGGTGGCCGACCAGATCTCCATCACGAGGCACCGAGATGGCTGGGCGGTCTCGAGTGGCAGCGAGGTCCGCCTCGTGGCCAGCTTCGCCGAAGCCAAGGCCTTGGCCCAACGGTGGTCCCCAGGTCCACCTGCCCCAGACCTCCCGAGTCCACCGCACCCAACGCCGAACCTCGACGGTGGGGGGCGCCTCAGCCTCGAGGCGATGGGTGCCGCCAGAGCACGGCTCGGACGCTCGGTGGTCGTCGCCGCCGGCCAGGAACCTCCGACGCCATGGGTCGATGATCCTCGCATCACCCTCACCCCCGCGTCGATCGCTGAGGCGTCGACGGTTGCTGCCATCCAGCGGGCCTTCTTCAGCCGCACCCCAGTGGTGTACGTCGTCGATGGACTGGATGCCCCCACGCCCGCCATCGTGGAGGCGCCGGTGTGGAGCTTGACGCCGGAGTTTGCTTTCACCGCCGAGGACACCTGGGCGCTGCTGTGGCGCAACGCCATCGATGCCAGAGGCGCCGAGGCGCGCTACGCGCCCGATGCCATCGCCGACCAGCTCGACCCGCGCTGGAGGGGGCAGGGTGGATGGATCGATGGCGGCCCACTCGCCTTGGCTGCCGCCGAGCAACCCAACGCGGGGCACGCCTGCCCGCTCGAGGTACTCGAGCACGGCACGCTGAGCGCTCTGAGGTTCGTCGCTGCCCCCACTGCACTGGCGCCCGACCAACGCTCGGCGGTGGCCGAGCCGTCGATGCGAGCCCGCATCATCGCCCCTGCTGGCTCGGGCAAGACGAGGGTCCTCACCGAGCGAGCGCGGCTGGCAGTGGAGGCAGGTGTCCCCACCTCGAGCCTCCTCCTCGTGGCCTACAACAAGTTGGCCCAAGAGGAGCTTCGTTCGAGGACCGCAGACCTCCCAGGGTTGCGCATCCAGACCCTCAACGCCCTCGGGCTCTCGCTGCTCAACGACCAGCAGGGGCACCTCCAAGGTGGCTCCCGGCGAACGGTGCTCGACGAGGGCGACGTCCGTCGCATCCTCACCTCCCTCGTCGACCTTCCGAGGGTGCGCAATGCCGACCCGGCCGCCTCATGGATCGAGGCTCTCAGCCGAGTTCGCCTCGGGCTCGAAGATCCGGCGGTGGTCGAAGGCGAGGCCAATGGTGACCTCGAGGGGTTCGCCGAGTTCTTCCCCCACTACCGGGCTGAACTCGCTCGACGTCAGGCGGTGGACTTCGACGAGATGCTCTACGCCGCCATCGAGCTGCTGGTGCGATCCCCAGAGGCCCGGGCCCGGGCCCAACGGGGGGCTC
The DNA here is from genome assembly GCA_903847955.1 of uncultured Actinomycetes bacterium. Classification (GTDB taxonomy): domain Bacteria; phylum Actinomycetota; class Acidimicrobiia; order Acidimicrobiales; family RAAP-2; genus CAINFA01. The sequence goes on along the minus strand of CAINFA010000157.1, from coordinate 3,521 downwards.
GGGTGGTCTTGGTCGACGAGTTCCAAGACCTCAACCCCGCCCACCTCCTGTTGCTCAGACTGCTCACCGCTCCGAGCTACGCCATCTTCGGCGTGGGTGACGACGACCAGACCATCTACGGCTACTCGGGCGCCTCGCCCCGGTGGCTGGTGGACTTCGACCGCTACGTACCCGCTGCTGCCCGACACAACCTCGAGGTCAACTACCGCTGTCCGGCCCCGGTGGTCACCGCGGCCACGAACCTGCTCTCGAGGAACCGTGAGCGAGTCCCCAAGGTGGTCCGCCCGCGGCCCGGTGCCAAGGTCCAGGCCGACCAGCTGCAGCACGTGAGCTCCCCCCACCCCGCCGCCGCCACGGTGAACGCCGTCCACACCCTCCTCGACGCGGGCGCCTCCCCAGAGGACCTCGCCGTCTTGACCCGGGTCAACAGCCTGCAGCCGCCGGTGGCCATCGCCTTGGCGGCACGGGGGGTGCCCGTCAACGCCGAGCCGAACCGCAGCTTCCTCGAGGCCACCGGCACGAGGACGGCGCTGGCTTGGTTCCGCCTCGCCACCACCCAGGGCTCGCTCGGGCGCGGCGACCTCGAGGTGGCCCTCCAACGGCCCTCGAGGGGGCTGAGCCCCAAGATGCGCGACTGGGCTTCGGACCAGTCGTCCCTCGAGGCGCTCGAGGCGATGGCCCAACGCCTCGACGACCCGAATTTGGCGGCCAAGCTCCACGCCTTCGTGGGTGACCTCCGCACCTTGACCGCACGGGCTCGTTCGGGGACCTCGGCGGAGATCATCGCCACCCTCCGGACCGTGGTTGGCCTCGACGGAGCGCTCGCCAGCCTGGATGCCTCACGGGCCGATCGGAACAAGAACGGCCACCTCGATGACCTGCGGGCCCTCGAGGCCCTCGGTGCCCTGCACCCTGCTCCCGCCACGTTCTCGGCCTGGCTCACCGACGCGATCAAGGTCCCAAGGGATCCCCAAGGGGTGACGATCTCCACTGTCCACCGGGTCAAGGGGCAGGAGTGGCCTCACGTGATCGTCCACGACGTCACCGAGGGGGTCTTCCCTCACCGGCTCAGCACTTACCTCGAAGAGGAGCGACGGATCTTCCACGTGGCGATCACTAGAGCCAGCGCCACCCTGACCCTCACCTCCGAGGCCGATGCGGGATCGAGGTTCTTGGCCGAAATCGCCGCACCTGGGGAGCCTGCCCCTGCACCATCGCCACGTCGGGCCGCTGGGCGCCAGCCCTCGCGCCCCAAGGGGCACCAAGTGGCCCTTGAGGTGGGGCAGGTGTTCACGAGGGGCGGCATGGACTACGAGGTGGTCGAGGTGACCCCCGACGGCGTCGTGGCCCAGACGGGGACCCTCCGGACCACCGTGGCCCACGGCGCGCTGCTCACCTTCGAGGGTCGCTCGGTGACCCTGGCCGCAACGTCGACGACCCGAGGAGCACCTCCTGGTGCCGGAGATCCCACCGTGTTCGAGGCGCTCAAGCGGTGGCGGCTGCAGCGAGCATCCTCAGATGCCGTGCCGGCCTACATCGTGGCCACCGATGAGACCCTCGGGGCCATTGCGACTGCGATGCCCACCACACTCGACGACCTGCTCGCCATCAAGGGCATGGGACCAACCAAAGTCGAACGCTACGGCGATGAGCTCTTGGGCGTGCTGAGTGAGACCAACGCTCCGAGCCCACCGATGGACCTCGAGCGCTGAGGGTTGGGACGCGAGAGAGGGGAGGGGCGCTGCCCCTCCCCTCTCGGGTCACTCCGTGATGACGCGGTGCTCAGCTGGTCCTTGGGACTCGGGGGGTGTCTCCCGTGTGGTTGTGTATCCCCATTTTGTGTCACCGTCTCCCCGAACTAGTTGAGGCCTCGCTCGTTCCGCAGATAGGAGATATAGCGAGCTAAGCGACTGGCGTGACTGTTCACTGTGCCCTCGACAGGGCGGAGCAGGAACTTGCGCCGAAGCCAACGAGATGCCGCTTCATGAAACCTTCCGTCAACGAGAATCGATGGCGAGGTGACATGCTCCACCGGTATCAGCGGCTCTCCGAGCATCGATGCCAACATGCTCGCGTCAAGATCAATCGGCCGCACGACGCGTACGGTTGACGTCATAGTGAGAGCCTCTTTGTCACAGTCCCAACTCTTGTCATTGGGTGTGACACCAATGAGAAGTGCCTCCCTCCGGCATCAGCCAGAGGGAGGCACTTTCGATTCCCAGTTTCGACAGTTGAATCTAAGTCACTGCCGGTACCGAATCTTGCATCAAAGGAGACAGGTAAAGACCCCCAGATTTCAGCTGCAGCCGCTGGTGGTCCCGCAGCTCGAGCAGACGTAGCACGAGCCCGCTCGCTGCATCGAGTTCCCACAGCTGTAGCAGTAGGGGGCATCCCGCTGCTCGCCCCGGGCGAGGGTCGAAGGCTGCTCGATGACGCCGGTGGCCAAGGTCGACCCCATGGGCTGGGACTTGGTCGCCACCTCTTCGACGCCGGGCAAGGTGGGCTGCATGCGCTCCTCGGTGGAGAGCACGCCCAACTCCTCACGCTCAGCTGGGGTGAGGTAGTCCAGCGCCAGACGACGGAAGATGTAGTCCACCAGCGAGCTGGCGATACGCAGCTCGGGGTCGTCGGTGATCCCCGCCGGCTCGAACTTCATGTTCGAGTACTTACGGACGTAGGTCGCCAGCGGCACGCCGTGCTGGAGGCCGAGGCTGATCGAGATCGAGAAGGCGTCGGCGATGCCCGCCAGGGTCGAGCCCTGCTTAGACACCTTGATGAAGACCTCGCCGGGACGGCCATCGTCGTACTCACCGACGGTGACGTAGCCCTCGCAGTCCGCCACACGGAAGGCGAAGGTGTTCGAGCGGCGCTTGCGGGGCAGCCGCTCACGCACCGCACCAACCACCACGGTGTTGGCGCGGACCCGCTCGTGGGCCAAGGCGGCCTCGAGCTCGGCGATGCGGGCGTCGATCTCGTGGACGTGGGTGGCCTCGGGACCCTCCTCAGCACCGTCCTTCTTGGTGGTGGACAGCGGCTGGCCGACCTTGCAGTTGTCACGGTAGATCGCCACTGCCTTGACGCCCAGCTTCCAGGCATCGATGTGCAGCTGCTCGACCTCTTCGACCGTGGCCTCCTCAGGCATGTTCACGGTCTTTGAGATTGCACCGGACAAGAACGGCTGCGCCGCACCCATCATCCGGACGTGGCCCGAGTAGTGGATGGTGTTGTCGCCCATCGAGCAGGCGAAGACCGGCAGGTGGTCCGCGGCGAGACCCGGGGCACCCACGATGGTCTTGTGCTCATCGATGTAGGCGATGATCGAGTCGATCGCCTCCTGGGAGTACCCAAGCTTGGACAGCGCACGAGGGATGGTCTGGTTGACGATGGACATCGTGCCGCCGCCGACCAGCTTCTTGGTCTTGACGAGTCCGAGGTCCGGCTCAACGCCGGTGGTGTCGCAGTCCATCAGGAGGCCGATGGTGCCTGTCGGAGCCAGCACCGAAGCTTGGGCGTTGCGGACG
>CAINFA010000156.1 GCA_903847955.1 uncultured Actinomycetes bacterium | reverse complement strand
GCCGACTTCGACATCTGCGAGGGGATCACCACGCCGCGGCTGCACTACGGGCGCTTCTTGAGCCACCTCGACGACCTCCGCACCCTGACGTGCCTCGTCATCTGCTCGAACTTCCAAGGACACGGACACCCGATCTTCGTCCACGGCGAGGGACTGTGCATTCGAGGCTCCGCCGAGCAGGACATCACCTGGAACTACCCGGTCGTGGCCTCAGAGGACCTGACCTTCGGCCAGAACGCGGTGGAGCGGGGCATGAGCTGGGGCTGGATCCATGAGTACATCCAGCTCACGAGCCCGTGGACCTGGAGTGACTTCATCAAGCAGCGTCGGCGGTGGACCTGGGGCAACATCGATGCGGTTCGTCGAGGACTCATCCCGCCCTCGGGTGGCCTCATGCTGGTAGCCCGGCTGTTCTTGGGTAACGCGGTGGGACTCGTCAGCTTCGTTGGCCTGCTGCTCGTCCCCCTCGGGGTGATTCACGTCAGTGACACGTACTTCACCATCCTCCTCGTCGCACTGGCGTTCTGGCTGATCGAGTACACCTACGCCGTGTCTGTGGGCGCAAGCTACGAGAAGAACTCGCGGTCGTTCAAGATCAAGCAGACCATCATCGGCGTGCTGCTTGCGCCGATCACGTCGATGACCTCGATCGTGGTGTTCTTCACCGTGCTGTTCAAGGGCAACCCGAAGAAGTTTGAGGTGATCGCCAAGGCCAAGCCGGAGAAGCGCGGCGCCAAGGTCAAATCGTGACCGAGCAGCTCTGGCCGACCGACCTCCACCGCCGATCGACCCAAGTCGGCTCGCTTGCCGTGGTGGCCATCTTGACCTCAGCAGTGCTGACCATCATCTTCGGCCTCAGCAACACCAAGGTCTTGATCCACGGCTTCGACGTCGTCTACCGCCCACCATTCATCCCTGCCGCCAACCCAATCTTGGCGGACCTCGAAGGTATCGGCCCAATCGCAACGGCGAAGAAGCCCCAGCCCGACAACGCCATCCAAGCCCTCGAGGTCGTCAACGGTGGTGTGTACCACTACGAAGGCGGCGTGGCGGTCTCGGGCGCCAACCTCGCACCGGGCCCGGTCAGCCTGAGTGAGCTGACCACCGCCGTCAACGACCCGACGCTCATTGCTCGCTCGGGCACGACCTACACCCTCAAGGTCGGGCTCTTCTGCGGCCTCCAGGCGAACTGCGACTTCACGGGCAACGGCTCCACCACCATCGTGCTCGCCAACCGACCCGGCGTCCTCCTCGGTGCAACCAACAGCGGGACGTTGACCCTCAGTGGACTGACCGTCACCTCGACCTCGACCAACCCTGGCACCCCTCAGCACCCCGTGTTCCGCCCATCGGTCTACGTCGATGAACGAGCCCGACTCTTCGCCTACCACGACACCTTCGAGAATCTCGGCTGGGACTGGGCCGGCAGCTACGGCTTGTCGCTGCAGCAGAAGGCCGTTGGCACCATCAGCGACTGCACCTCGGTGCACAACTTCATCGGGCTCTACACCGAGCAGATCCACAAGTTGACGGTGGAGAACTCCACCTTCGACGACAACCGCCTCTACGGCATCGACCCCCACACCGACTCCTCCAACCTCACCTTCATCCACGACATCGCCGAGCACAACGATGCGGTAGGCATGATCTTCGCCAACAACGTGAGTTCGAGCACCCTGGAGGACTCCACCTCGGCCTACAACGGCGAGGACGGCATCGAGATGTACGGCGGCTCGAGCGGCAACCTGATCGCGGGCAACACCTCGATGCACAACACCGGTGACGGCGTGGTGCTCAATGGCTCCAACGACAACACCGTCGTGTCGAACACCATCGAGCACAACCGTGTCGGTGTGATGATCACCGACCCCAATGCAGCTACCCCCACCGTTGAGCACAACGTAATCCGCCACAACCTCGAGGTCTCGAGGGGCATCACCTTGGATGCCAGTAACGCTGACATCGACAACGTCGGCGTGTCGCTGTCGCCGCCTCCGTCATGGCACTGGCTCATCAACTACATCGCCTGGCCGATCTCGATCGGGTTGGCGCTCTACGCCCTCGTCGCTCGCATTCGCGAGCGGTCGAAGTTCTCTCAGTACCGTCTTCCGGGCGCCGCTCAGCGAGCGTCCGAGAGTTCCTGACCATCATCGCGAGGTGGCGGTGCTGAGGATGGCCGTGGTCCGGGCTACTCCGACAGCACGCTGAGGGAACGCTCCTCGGGACGTTGTCCCGACAGCGACGTCGCACCACGCGCCGCGGCCAGTCCACCGGCGATGAGCGAGATCCCGGCCAAGAAGAAGGCGGCAATGGTGAAGCTGTGTTGGGCGGTGCTCTTGGTGGCTGCGCCTCCTGCCAGGGTCAGCACCAGCCCGGTGAGCGCCAGCCCGAGCGAGGTGCCGAGGCCGCGTGTCATGTTGAGGACGCCTGAGGCCAGTCCAGACTGCGCGGGGTCGACGGACCCCATCACCGCGGCGTTGTTGGGGGGCGTGAAGAGTCCGAGCCCCACGCCAATCGCGCCGAGCGAGGTCAGGAGCACAGTGGTGCTCGTCCCCCACAGGCCAGCGGCAACCAATCCAAGAGCGACCACCACCATCCCCGTGGCAGTGAGCGCGCGAGGCCCGAAGCGATCGGCGAGCCGGCCGGCGAAGGGTGCGGTCATCCCGAGCAGCAGCGGCATGACCATGAGCTCAGCACCCGAGCGTGCCGCGCCCAAGCCAAGTCCATGCTTGGCGAAGTAAGGAACGAGGAAGAGCACGCCGAACATGACGAGGTAGGCCAAGAGTCCACTGGTGATCCCGGCGGTGAAGGGTGTGGAGCGGAACAGTGCCGGGTCGATCATCGGGTGGGCGGTGCTGCTCTCTCGCACGACGAAGGCCACCAACAGCACCACTGCTGCCGCGCCGAGAGCCAGGATGCGCGATGAGGTCCACCCCGAGGTATCGCCGAAGGTGACCGCAGACAGCAGCGCCACCACACCGGGGAAGAAGAGGCCGAGCCCAATCCAGTCGAAGCTCACCCGCTCTTGGAGGAACCTGCTTCGGGGGATGCACACCACCGCGGCGACAGTGCCCAGTACCCCAAGCGGCACGTTGACGAAGAAGATCCACCGCCACCCCCAGGCGGCGAGGAGCAGCCCACCGATGGTTGGCCCAATGGCGAGCCCGATCGCCTGCGCCGCGCCTTGAATCCCGATCGCCTTGCCGAGGGAGCGCCGGGGCACGGCCAGCACGATGATGGCGACGGAGTTGGCCTGCAGCATGGCCGCACCAACGGCTTGGAGCACCCGGAAGCCGTTGAGCATCCACAGGTTGGTCGACACCCCGCACAGCGCGGAGCCCACGGTGAAGATGACGAAGCCGTAGGTGTAGAGGAGCTTGCGTCCCACCATGTCGGCCAAGCGCCCCACCGCTGCCACCGTCGCCACCAGCACGAGGAGGTAGGACAGGCCCACCCAGGTGACCGATCCCAGGCTCACCCCGAAGTGCACCTGCAAGGTCGGCAAGGCCACGGTGACGATGGATGCGTCGAGCTGACCCATGGCAGCACCGATGCACACCGCTGCCACCGCCAGCCAGAAGGCCCGCTCCCTCGTGCGAATGACTGTGGGGCGGCGAGGCTCGTTCAGCCACGCGCGTGCGCTCGGAGGTCGCAAGCCTTCCAAGGATGGTTCCACCTCTCCAGTGTGGGTACCCCACTGCTAGAAGGCAAATACCAATTTCTTGCTGAACCGATAGTCTTTGCTGATGGATTCTCGGAAGCTGTCACACTTCCTCTCCGTCGTTGACCACGGTGGATTCACCTCGGCATCGAGGGAGGTGGGCATCTCCCAGCCTGCGCTGTCCTTGGCCGTGCGAGAGCTCGAGGGTGAACTCGGCACGGCCTTGTTCGAGCGGGTCGGTCGCACCAGCGTGCTGACCGCCGCGGGTGCAGCCCTCGTCGGTCCTGCTCGCCGCGCGCTGGGTGAGATCGAGGCGGGTCGTGCAGCGGTGGCCGCAGTGAGCGGGCTCGAGGCTGGCACGCTTCGATTGGCGTGCCTACCAACGCTGGCGGTCGACCCTATGGCAGCACTCATTGGGCGCTTCCGGCGTCTCCACCCCGGGATCGACCTCGACCTCGCAGCCTGCGAGCACGCCCGAGAGGTGGTTGACCTCGTCACCTCTGCCACCTGTGACCTCGGGCTCATCGACGCGCATGCGGTCCCGAGCAGCGTCACCTTGCACGTGCTCTCCAGTCAGGCTCTGGTGCTCATCTTCCCCCCAGGCACGCCGACATCGGCTGGTTCAGTTCGACTGGAGTCGCTCAGGGAGACGCCGTTCGTCGCTGCTCCGGTTGGCACCTCGACCCGACGACTCCTCGACGAAGGCTTCGCCTCAGTAGGTCTCGTTCCCCAGGTGGCCGTCGTGACCGCTCAGCGGGACGCCATCGTTCCCTTGGTGGTCCATGGAGCTGGCGCCGCCCTCGTCGCAGAGCCGCTCGGACACCAGGCCGACCAACTCGGCGCCGTCGTTGCCCAGCCCGAGCCGTCGATCCGACGCGAGGTGGGCCTCATCCACCGTCCCGGGCCCCTCGCGTCCGCGGCGACGGCATTCCTCGCGGCCGTCGGCGTCCATTGAGGCCAGCGAGCAACACCGTGACGACCGCCCAGGGGACCACCCGAGGTACGCAGCGTCGAGGGAACGTGGCCCTGGCGTCGGCTCCCCTGCCACCAGCACGTGGTAGCGCACCCTCAACTCGACCGCCACGATGCCGAGTCGCTCGTCGAGGTGGTTCGCTCCGAGGCCGATGAGGCCTCGGCGAGCGATCGAGAGGTCTGCGGCGGGCCCGGATCGCCGAATCAGTGCTGCTAGGGTTTTGCAGCCCTCCAGGAGCGCCTGGATGGAGCGAGCACCCATGAGACGGAGCACACGGTGAAGATTCTCGTTCTTGGTGGAGACGGATTCTGTGGCTGGCCCACGGCGCTGCACCTCTCTGATGTCGGCCACGACGTGGTGATCATCGACAACCTCTCGCGCCGGTACATCGACGTCGACCTCGAGGTCGACTCGCTGACCCCGATTCGCCCCATCGGCGAGCGGGTCGCGGTGTGGAAGGAGAAGTCCGGCAAGGAGCTCTCGTTCATTCACCTCGACCTCGCCACGGAGTACGACCGACTGGTGGACGTGCTCCTCGACCAGCGCCCCGACGCCGTGGTCCACTTCGCCGAGCAACGAGCGGCGCCGTACTCGATGCGTGACGCCAAGGCCAAGCGCTACACCGTCGACAACAACGTCACCGGTACCCACAACCTGCTGTGCGCCATCGTCCAGACCGGCCTCGATATCGCCGTCGTCCACCTGGGCACCATGGGCGTCTACGGCTACGGCTGGTCCGGCACCGCACCGATCCCCGAGGGGTACCTGACGGTCAAGGTCCCCACCCCTGACGGTGACCTCGACCGCGAGATCCTCCACCCAGCCAACCCTGGCTCGGTGTACCACATGACCAAGACCCTCGACCAGCTGCTCTTCGCCTTCTACGCCAAGAACGACTCGTTGCGCATCACCGACCTCCACCAGGGCATCGTCTGGGGCACCCAGACCCCACAGACCATCATCGATG
>CAINFA010000155.1 GCA_903847955.1 uncultured Actinomycetes bacterium | reverse complement strand
TTGGGGTCCTTGAGCCCTGCACGGGTGCGGCGGATGGCACGAGACAGCGCCTTGAGCGCCTCCTCTTGGCCGACGATGCGACGGTGGAGCTCTTCTTCCATGCGCAGCAGCTTGGAGGTCTCCTCCTCGGTGAGGCGGTAGACCGGGATGCCGGTCCAGGTGGCCAGCACCTCGGCGATGGTCTCCTCGTCGACGACGTCGAACAGCTCGACGCCCTCGGACTTCCACTCCGCCTCGAGGGCTTCTTTCTGCTCGAGGCGCTCCTGCTCCTGCTCGGCCAGCTTCTTGGCCTGCTCGAGGGCACCCTTGGCCAGGGCGGTCTCCTTGTCGGCCCGCATGCGGGCGATCTCCTCTTCGAGCTTCTTGTAGGCCGGCGGGGTGGCCATGCGGCGGATGCGCAGGCGGGCGCCAGCCTCGTCGATGAGGTCGATGGCCTTGTCGGGCAAGAACCGGTCGGCGATGTAGCGGTCGGCCATGTTGGCTGCCGCCACGAGCGCCTGGTCGGTGATGGTCACGGCGTGGTGGGACTCGTAGCGGTCCCGCAGGCCCTTCAAGATGTCGATGGTCAGCGCCACCGAGGGCTGCTCAACCTTGACCGGCTGGAACCGGCGCTCGAGGGCGGCGTCCTTCTCGACGTGCTTGCGGTACTCGTCCAAGGTGGTGGCACCGATGGTCTGCAGCTCGCCTCGGGCCAGCATGGGCTTGAGGATGGAGGCGGCATCGATGGCCCCTTCGGCGGCACCTGCGCCCACCAAGGTGTGGATCTCGTCGATGAACAAGATGATGTCGCCGCGGCTGCGGATCTCCTTGAGGACCTTCTTCAGGCGCTCCTCGAAGTCACCGCGGTAGCGAGAACCCGCCACCAACGAGCCGAGGTCCAAGGTGTACAGCTGCTTGTTGGCCAAGGTCTCGGGGACCTCCCCGGCCACGATCTTGATGGCCAAGCCCTCGACGATGGCGGTCTTGCCCACGCCGGGCTCGCCGATGAGGACCGGGTTGTTCTTGGTCCGTCGGGAGAGCACCTGCATGACCCGCTCGATCTCCTTCTCGCGTCCAACGAGGGGGTCGATCTTCTTGTCACGGGCCAGCTGGGTCAGGTTGCGGCCGAACTGGTCGAGCACCGCGGATCCGCCAGTGGCGTCGGTGGTGGTGGCACCAGGGGCGGCCCCGACGGCCTCTTTGCCCTGGTAGCCCGACATCATCTGGATCACCTGCTGGCGGACCTTGGACAGATCCGCTCCCAGGCTCACGAGCACCTGGGCAGCGACGCCCTCGCCCTCTCGCACCAGTCCCAAGAGCATGTGCTCGGTGCCGATGTAACTGTGGCCCAACTGCAGCGCCTCGCGCAGCGACAGCTCGAGGACCTTCTTGGCCCGGGGGGTGAACGGCGGGGAGCCTGACGGGGCGGTGCCCGACATGCCGATGGTCTCCTCGACCTTCTCCCGCACGGCCTCCAAGGTGATGCCCATCGACTCGAGGGCCTTGGCGGCGACGCCTTCTCCCTCGTGGATGAGCCCGAGCAGGATGTGCTCGGTGCCGATGAAGCTGTGGTTGAGCAGGCGCGCCTCTTCTTGGGCTAACACCAAGACTCTGCGTGCACGGTCCGTAAAGCGTTCGAACATCGGTGCGCCTCCGTCCTCGTTCGTTGGCTCAGCATACCGGCGCGCCTCGCAACGGTGACTCGCTTGCGCTTTGGCATTGCACAGCGACGAGATGCGTTGGCTTGCTGATGCGGCGCCTATCGTGGTCTGTGTGAATCCCTTGGCCGCCCTTGGCCTCGTTGAGGTGGAGCAGGATCTCGCCCGACTCGAGCCGCTGCTCGCATCGTCGGTGGAGACCGGTGACGCCTTCTTGGACGAGGTGACGACGCACCTGATCCGCGCCGGCGGCAAGCGCCTGCGACCCCTGCTCGGGGTGGCCTCGGCCACCTCGGGGGACCGGGCTGCCACCGAGGACGACCTCATGGGTGCGGTGTCGGTGGAGCTCGTGCACCTGGCCTCGCTCTACCACGACGACGTCATGGACGAGGCGGAGATGCGCCGCAACGTCGAGAGCGTGAACGCCCGCTACGGCAACTTGGTGGCGATCGTGGCTGGCGACTACCTCCTCGCCCGCTCCGCCGCTATCGCCGCTGACCTCGGCACCGAGATCGCCAGCGTCATCGCCCACACCTTGGCCCTGTTGACCCAAGGTCAGGTGTCCGAAGTCCGCACCGCCTTCTCCACCGCTCGCACCCGAGACGACTACTACACCGCCATTGGTGGCAAGACGGCGGCCTTGATGGCCACCGCCTGCCGGGTGGGAGCGCTCACCGCCGAGCGCAGCCGGTCCGAGGTCGAGGCGCTCACCGTCTTTGGGCAGAGCTTCGGGATGATGTACCAGCTGCGTGACGACGTGCTCGACGTCACCGCCACCGATGGGCAGCTGGGCAAGCCTGCTGGCCAAGACCTGGCCGAAGGGATCTACACCCTGCCGGTGCTCGTGGCCTTGGAGGACTCCGTGATCGGGCCTGAGCTGGCCGAGATCTTGGGCCAGCCCCTCGATGAGCCCGAGCGGGAGAAGGCTCGGGCGCTGGTCGAGGCCTCCGAAGGCATCGCCGCGACGGTGGCCGAGGCCCACCGCTTCGCCGAAGAGGCCCGAGCGGCCAGTGAGGCGCTGCCCTCGGCGTCCCTCGCCAAGGGCCTCGTGGCCTTGGGGTCGCTGCTGCTCGAAGACCTGCCGGGCTGAGTCGTGGCACGGGCTTGGTACCGTGCCCTATGCCCACCGGCCCAGAAGCGCTCAACAACCCCATCTGGGCCTCGCTCTGTGGCGCCCACGCCGAGGTCAGCCTGGGCGGGGCGCTCGCTCGGACCTACCGCCCCTCCCACGCTCGCTTCGCCGCCATGGCCGATCCGGCCGACCCTGCGTGCTGGGATGCCTTGGCTGAGCTGTGCGCCACCGAGGAGGTGGAGCTCACCGACGACGGGGTGATCTTGGCCTCCACCGTGCTCGAGGTGCCCGACAGCTTCGCCACCACCTTCAGGGTCCAAGGCATCCAGATGCTGGCCGATGGCGTCGAGGCAGCACCGTGTGCCGACGCGGTGGTGCTTGGTGCCGAGGACGCGGCCGCCATGGTGGAGCTGGTCGAGCGCACCGAGCCCGGGCCCTTCCGTCCCCGCACCTACGAGCTCGGCACCTTCGTCGGCATTGCCCCCCAGGGCCACCTCGTGGCGATGGCCGGGCAGCGCTTCCACCTCGGGGAGACGAGGGAGATCTCGGCGGTGTGCACCGACCCCGCCTCGAGGGGGCAGGGTCTGGCCCGCGCCTTGGTGGGGCACCTCATCGACCTCGAGCGGCAGCGGGGTAGCTCGTCGCTCTTACACGTCTCGACCGAGAACGCCCCGGCCCAAGCCCTCTACCGTGCCATGGGGTTCACCGAACGGACCACCATGGAGTTCGCCATGGTGCGGCCCCGCTAGGCCGGCTTCCCCTCGAGGTCGGGACCGAGGAAGACCGCCAACTCCAGCTCCACCCCAGAGGGGAAGGTGTGGGTGGTGGTGCCGACCTCGAGGAAGCCATGGGTTCGGTAGAAGGCGATGGGTCCTGGTGAGGCGGTGGTCACATCTAAGAAGGGCCGGCGGCCCATCCTCCACAGCTCGGCTTGGACGTGGGCCAAGAGCTGTGCGCCGATGCGGTGTCCTGCCGCTCTGTGGTCGGGGTCGCTGAACAGCCGGACGATGGCACCGAGGTCATCGGCGGACCGCTCGGTGCTGCGCTGGACCAGCTCGAGGGCGCCGGGGGCCGCCTCAGGTGCGGCGGCGACGTGGCCGACGAGTTGGCCATCGAGCTCGGCCACCCAGGCCCCGAGCAGGTCGGCTCGGTCCAAGAACGCCACGAAGGAGCCTGGACGGGACCGGGGGTAGCCGTCGTGGCGATGGACTCGCTCGAGCAGTTCGGCCAGGCGTTCGAGGTCGTCGCTCCTCCGGGGCCGGAGCAGCATCACGCCTCGGTGGCCTCCGTCGTCTCGACCTCCACTGACCGCAGCAGCACCTCGGGGCGCAAGGTGGGGAAGGCGATGATCTCCCGGATGTTCGCGGTGTCAGCCAAGAGCATGACCAAGCGGTCGACGCCCAGGCCGAAGCCACCGGTGGGGGGTAGTCCCTGCTCCATGGCCCGCAGGTACTCCTCGTCGACCAGCATGGCCTCGTCGTCACCTGAGGCGTGGGCCTGGGCCTGCTCCTCGAACCGGGCTCGCTGGTCGTCGGGGTCGATCAGCTCCGAGAAGCCATTGCCCAGCTCGCGCCCGGCGATGATGGGCTCGAAGCGCTCCACCAGCTCAGCGTCGTCACGGTGGACCCGCGACAGCGGCGAGATCTCCTTGGGGTAGGGGACGACGAAGACCGGTGCCCACTGGGCCGCCTCGGCCGTCTCCTCGAACAGCTCGGCGATGAGCCGGCCCGGACCCCAGCTGTCGTCCACCTTGGCTCCTGCGGCCACGAGGAGCTCTCGGAGCTGCTCGATCGGGGTGGCCATGGAGACCGAGGTGCCGGTCGCCTCTTCGATCAGCTCCCACATCGACGCCCTGCGCCAGGGCGGGGTGAGGTCGAGCTCGCGCTCTTGGTAGCTGAGCACGGTGGTGCCGAGCACGTCGAGGCAGATCCCCGCCACCAGCTCCTCGAACAGGACCATGAGGTCGGTGTAGTCGATGTAGGCCTGGTAGAGCTCAATGGTGGTGAACTCCGGGTTGTGCCGGGGGCTGATGCCCTCGTTGCGGAAGCTGCGCCCGATTTCGAAGACCTTCTCCATGCCGCCGATGACGAGGCGCTTGAGGTAGAGCTCGGGGGCGACCCGCAAGAACAGCTCGGTGTCGAGTGCGTTGTGGTGGGTGGTGAACGGCTTGGCCGCCGCCCCTCCGGGGATGGGGTGCAGCAGCGGCGTCTCGACCTCGGTGAACCCGAGCGCCCACAGCCGCTCACGCATCGAGCGCAGCACCTTGGCCCGGATGTCGAGCCGGGTCCGGGTGGACTCATTGGCCCACAGGTCCACCTCGCGCTGGCGGTAGCGGATCTCGGGGTCCGAGACCCCCTTCCACTTGTCGCCGAAGCCCCGACGGGCCTCGGCCAACAGCACCCAGGTGGCCACCTGCACGCTGAGCTCACCTCGGCGAGTCCGCACCACCTCACCGGTCGCGCCCACCCAGTCACCGAGGTGCAGCTTGGTCAGCGCCTCGAAGTCCTCGGTGGAGGCCTCGAGGGAGAACAGCTGGACCTCGCCGGTCTCATCCCGCAAGGTGGCGAAGGCCAGCTTGCCCTGGGGGCGGTTCAACATGATGCGGCCCGCCACCGAGACCACCTGGCCCGAGCCCTGGCCGGGCTCGAGCGCACCGAAGCGCTCGGCGATGGTCCCCGCAGGGGTGTCCTTGTCGAACCGGTAGGGGATCACAGCTGTCCTCACTCCTCGTTGTGCTCGTAGATGACCTGCAGGCCGTGCAGGGTGAGCCAGGGCTCGACGTGGTGAATGGCCTTGGCGTAGGGGGCGATCAGGGTGGAGAGCCCGCCGGTGGCCACCACGGTGCAGGCGCCGAGCTCGGCTTCGATGCGTCGGCACATGCCATCGATCATCTCGGCCGAGCCGTACAGGACGCCGGACTGGATGGACTCCGCCGTCGAGCGGCCGATGACGCCGCGGGGCTCGACCAGCTCCACCGAGCGCAGCGCGGCGGCGTGGCTGTAGAGCGCCTCGAGGCTGATGGCCACCCCAGGGGTGATGGCCCCGCCGAGGTACTCCCCCTCGGCCGAGATCACGTCGAAGGTGGTGGCGGTGCCGAGGTCCACCACGATGGTCGGCCCGCCGTAGAGGTCGTAGGCACCCACCGCGTCGGTGATGCGGTCGGCCCCCACCTCCTTGGGGTTGTCGTACCGGACGGCCATGCCGGTGCGGACCCCTGGTCCCACCACCACGCACGGCAGCTCGGCGAACCAGCGGCCGGCCATCCGGCGCAGCGAGGTGGTGACCGAGGGCACCGAGGAGCAGATGGCAATCCCGGTGGCGGTGGTGTCGAGGTCCATGCCCTCGAGGTCGAGTAGCTGGGCCAAGAGCACGGCGTGCTCATCAGGGGTGCGAGAGGGAACCGTCGACAGCCGCCAGTGGTGGGTCAGGCCCCGCTCGGGGTCCTGGCCGGTGGCCAGGCCGTAGCCCGCCACCGCACTTGGCGGGACCTCGGGGTCGCCACTCGTGCGGTAGAGGCCAATCACGGTCTCGGTGTTCCCCACGTCGATGGTCACGAGCATCGCATCAGCCTTGCAGGTCGAGGTCGAGGCCGAAGTCGAGCACCACCGCCGAGTGGGTGAGGGCGCCCACCGAGATGCAGTCTGGGCCCGCTGCCGCCAGCGCCCCGGCGGTGTGGAGGTTGACCCCACCTGAGACCTCGATGCGGACCGGCGCCTGCTCAGCTGCTCGGATGGCGGCCACGGCGGTGGCGACCCTCGTAGGATCCATGTTGTCGAGCAGGATGGCGTCACAGCCCGAACGGGCCGCTTCGACCGCTTGGTCCACGGTGTCGCACTCCACCTCCACCTCGAGCCCCGGGGCCAGCTGGCGGGCTCGCTCCACGCCCTCGGTGATCGAGAGCATGCCGAGGTGGTTGTCCTTGATCAGCACCGCGTCGTACAGGCCCATGCGGTGGTTCTGGCCACCACCGGCGACCACGGCGTCCTTCTCGAAGACCCGCAGGGTCGGGGTGGTCTTCCTCGTGTCGAGCACCACGCAGCGTGGGTTGGCGGCCTCGACCACCTCGACGAAGCGGGCGGTCAAGGTGGCGATGCCCGACAGGTGTCCCAAGAAGTTCAGTGCTGTGCGCTCGGCGGCCAAGATCGACCGGGCCAGCCCCTGCACCTGCGCCACGCACTGCCCGGGCTCGACCCGGTCGCCGTCACGGCTGTGGATGTGGACCTCGGTGGTGGGGTCGAGGACCAAGAAGGCGGCCTCGACCAGCCGCAGCCCGGCCACGATGCCCTCCTCACGAGCCACGATGGCCAAGGTGGCGGTGCGGTCCTCCTCGATCAGCTGACCGGTCACATCGCCGCGCTCCCCGAGGTCCTCGTCGAGGGTCCGGCGAATCACCTCGTGGATCTGGTCGTCGGTGGCGATCATCGCGGCGTGGTGGTGAGCACCTGACGAACTCGCCAGGCCTCGTCGGTCCCGTCGTACTCTGCTCGAACGTGGTTCCCCCGAGACTCGGCTCGGGCGGTGGCAGCGGCCAAGAGGGCCTGGCCCACGGTCACCAGGTTGGCCAGCTCCAACCAGGCCGGCTCGAGCCGGCCGTGGGCCGCCAGCGTGGCGTCGAGCTCGGCCAAGACCTGGGCCGCCTCGGCCATCGAGGCCGCCGAGCGGACCACGCCGGCCCCGGTGGTCATGGCCCGCTGCAACCAGCTGCGCAGCTCTGGCACCGAACCCTCGCCATCGCCGGTGAGCTGGTCGAGGCCAAGGGGGGCTGGGACCTCCAAGGTCACCGTGCCCACCCCACCAGGGGCATCGAGGAGGGGGCGCATGACGCCGGTGGCATCGGGGCCGGTGTTGTCGGCCAGGATCTGCTCGGCCACTCGGGCCCCGAAGACCATGCCCTCGAGGAGCGAGTTCGAGGCCAGGCGGTTGGCGCCATGGACCCCGCTGCAGGCCACCTCGCCTGCCGCCCACAGCCCCGGCAGGCTGGTGGCGCCGTCGAGGTCGGTGATGATGCCCCCGGCCAGGTGGTGGGCGGCTGGGGCGATGGGGATCCACTCGGTGCCGGGGTCAATCCCGATCTCGGCCAAGGAGGCGGCCAGGTTGGGGAACCGCAGGTCGAACTCCTCGAGCCCGGTGGCATCGAGCCACAGGTGATCGCTGCCCTCGGCCGCCATGGTCTTGGCCATGGCCCTCGACACCACGTCTCGTGGCGCCAACTCGTCGACGAACTGCTGGCCCGAGCCGTCTCGTAAGAGGGCGCCGTGTCCTCGCAGTGCCTCGGACAGCAGGGGCCTCGGCATGGCCGGGTGGTGGAGGGCGGTGGGGTGGAACTGCATGAACTCGACGTCGGCGACGGCCACCCCCGCCCGCAGCGCCATGGCCAGGCCATCGCCGGTGGCCTCGGCCGGGTTGGTGGTGACCCAGTAGAGCTGGCCCACGCCGCCGGTGGCCAGCACGGTGTGGCGAGCCCTGACCTCTTCGATGGTGCCATCGGCCAGCCGAACGCTCACCCCCTGGCAGCGACCATCGGCCACCAACAGGTCGAGGGCGAAGACGTCCTCGTAGATCTTCGACGCCGAGCTCCGGGTGGCCTCGACCAGTGCTCGCTCGACCTCGTAGCCGGTGGCGGCGCCTCCGGCGTGGACCACCCGAGCCCTCGAGTGGCCTCCCTCACGGGCCAGCGACAGGCTGCCGCTGCTCTCGCGGTCGAACTCGGCCCCGAGCTCGATGAGCTCGCGCACGCAGATCGGCCCCTCGTCGACCAGCACCCGCACCGCATCGGTGTCGCACAGCCCGGCACCGGCAGCCAAGGTGTCGGCCAAGTGCAGGTCGGTGGAGTCCTCGTCGCCTCCGAGCACCGCCGCCACGCCGCCTTGGGCCCAGGTGGTGGCGGACTGGGAGAGCTCGCCCTTGGTGATGATGCAGACCTTCAGCGCCCGGTCGTGGGCCGAGGCCATTCGCACCGCGGCCGACAGCCCCGCCACCCCCGATCCGCAGACGATCACGTCGTAGCTAGCGGTGGCGATCTCGGTCACGGCTCCATCCTCTCAGGTCTGTCGTGGGGCACGGTTGGGACCTCCAGGGGTTCTGCCAGCCCGGCGTTGTCGATCAGGCGCACCCCGTCCACCACTGCTGCGATGAGCAGGCGAGCCGAGTTCGGCTCGCCCAGCGCAACGAGGGGCTCCAAGGTGCGTCGGTCCACCACCACGGTGTAGTCGGGAACGAGGAGCGATCTTGCACCGGCCAACACTTCGGCCATGGCCTCGGTGAGCGCAGCGGGCCCGCCTCCTTGGGCGGCGGAGGCTTGGGCGGCGAGGAGGGCTTGGGGGATGGCGGCAGCAGCGGCTCGAGCCTGTGGTGAGAGCCGCACGTTTCGGCTCGAGCGCGCCAGCCCGTCAGGCTCGCGCACGGTGGGGATGCCGAGGAGCTCGACGTCGTAGAAGAGCTGCTCCACCATCTCGGTGACGATGGCGAGCTGCTGGAAGTCCTTCTGGCCGAAGACCGCGAGGCAGGGACCAATGGCACCGAAGAGCTTGGCCACCACGGTGGTCACCCCGTCGAAGTGCCCCGGCCTCGAGGCACCCTCCCAGCGGCGGGCCAGCGGTCCAGCGGTCACGGTGATCGAGGGTGGCTCGGGCCAGGTGGGGTAGAGCTCTGCCACCTCGGGGGTGACCACGAGGTCACAGCCTGCTGCGCCGGCCACCTCGAGGTCCTGGTCCAAGGTCCTCGGGTAGCGCTCGAGGTCGCTCTGGTCCCCGAACTGCAGCGGGTTGACGAAGATGGAGGTGACGACGAGGTCGCAGCGCTCCCGGGCGGCTTCGATGAGGGCGGCGTGGCCGGCGTGCAGGGCCCCCATGGTGGGGACGAAGCCGATCCGCTTGCCCTGGGCGCGCGCCGCCTTGGTGACGACCCCGGCCTGGGCCAGGGACGTCGAGACCTCGGGCACTAGGCCACCGCCACCGGCTGGGACCGAGCGTCATCCTCGACGATGACCGAGGCACCCATGCCCGGCAGCCCGGTCGCCACCTGCAGGGCCAGTGAGACCCCGGCGGAGTAGCCCGAGCGCTCCGCCTCGTCGATGGCCCCGAGGTGGCGCTCCAAGGTGGACCAGTCACCCCGGGCGGCGGGACCGGTCAGGGCGCGGCCCGGGCCGAGCTCGGCCACGTCGTCCACCGCCGCCCGAGTGAGGGCCAAGAAGCAGTCGAGGTCCAGCCCAATGGCCCCCGCCATGCGCTCCACCTGACCGAGCAGGGCCACCACGTGGTTCGCCGCCACGCACGCCGCGGCGTGGTAGCGAGCGCGGTCCTCCTCGGCCACCTCGACCACCCGGCCACCGAGCAAGAGGGCCAGCTCGGTGGCGGCAGGATCTCCCGCCACGGCGAAGGTGGCACCCGCGGCCAGCCGCTCGGCGCCAATGGCTGGGGTGGGCAGGGGGATGAGGGGGTGGAGTGAACCTCGGCGCAGGTGGGATGAGAGGACCTCGAGCGTCCGGCTGCCCGAGAGGTGGACGATGGCGCAGGTGTCGATGGGCAGGATGCGGCTGGCCACCTCACCGATGGCGTCGTCGGGGGTGGCGATGATGACCACGTCGACGTCGATGGCAGCGAAGGCCACGTCGTCGTGGCGACTGAGCACCGAGACCACCTCGGCACCCGCTCTTGTCAAGGCCAGCGCCATGGCGCCGCCCGCACGGCCATCGCCGATGATTCGGATCCGCTGCATGTGTCCTCCTTCAGATCCAGCCCACGATGGGTGCCGGTCGGGGTGAGACTGCTCGCTCAGAGCCTACCGAGCAGGCGCACCTCTGCACCAGCGCGGGTGGTCCAGTGGGCCTCGGCCAGCTCAGGGGCGACCTCGGCCAGCGGCACGGTCACGAAGGCCCGCTCCTCCATCCGAGGGTGGGGGATGGTCAGCTCGGGCAGGTCGAGGGTCAGCTGGTCGTAGAGCAGCACGTCGACGTCCAAGGTCCGTGGACCCCAGCGGATGGTGCGGACCCGCTCGGCCTCGGCTTCGAGCTGCTGGCAGCAGGCCAGCAGCTCCAAGGGTTCAAGCTCGGTGTCGAGCTCGACCACCAGGTTCAAGAAGGGGTCCTGCTCGACCCCGCCCCAGGGGTCCGTCTCGTACAGCGAGGAGACCTGCACCACGGAGCCAGCTCGGCCGAGACCAGCCACCGCGGTGGCGAGGAAGGCCCGGGAGTCCCCCACGTTCGAGCCGAGGGAGAGGAAGACCCGGTGGCTCACCGGTGGCGAGTCCTCGTCACCCCCACACCCTCGAGCTGGAGGGCGAGGGGGGGTCGGAGCTTGGTCACGGTGACCGTGGCTGCCTCGATGCGCTGGTCAGCCTCGAGCAGGGCCCGGCAGATGGCATCAGCCAGCGCCTCGACCAGTTGGTAGCTGGTGGTCTCGACGATCAACGCCGCGAGGTGGGCGAGGGACCCGTAGTCGACGGTGTCGGCTAGGTCGTCGGAGAGCCCGGCAGCCTCGAGGTCCACCTCGACGGTGAGGTCGAGCCGGAAGGGCTGGGCTCGCTCGCGCTCTTCAGGGAGCACGCCACAGATCCCCACCGCGGTCAGGCCGGTGACCTCGATCAGGTCCGCGCTCATGTGCTCGACAGCGACGGGAGGGTCATCGATGCCGCCACCAGCTCACGCCCGCGCGGCCCGAGGGGTCGGGCGGCGAGGTGCTCGATGACGGCGATGGCCTGGGGGCCAGAGGTCACCCGACCGCTCCACAAGAGGAAGCCGGCGGTGGTGCCGAGCACCTTGTCCCCCAGTTCGTCGTGGTGCAGCAGCACCTTCTGCTTGGTCGTGAGCGACTGGGCCAGGTCAGCGAAGCAGGCGGTCAGCACCACCGTCGGGTCGCCGACCGCTGGCAGGGCGTAGGTGGCCGAGGCCAGGTGACGCTCCTCGTAGCTGGCCAGGTTGTGGTTGGTGCCGAGCAGGGAGATGATCTTGGTGAAACCTTGCTCGGCCAGCCAGATGACCTCCTCCTGGCGGCGCACCCGGCGGTGGTTGACGGTGAAGCCGCCGGGACGCTCGGCGACCGCCAGCGAACCCTTGATCACCCAGGTGAAGTGCTTGGGCGAGATGCCCGCTGCCCACTTTCCCCTCATCGATCCGCTCCTGTCTGCCCCACCAGGCCAGCGGCCCGGACGTGGTCGAGCCCATCGTGGGCACGCACCATCGTCGCGCCATTTGCCAGTACCCAGGTGGCTGCCGCCAAGGACTGCTCGGCTCGCTCGTCCACCTCGTAGTGCTGGCCCGAGGGACCATTGGCCAAGAAGCGCTTCTTCGACAGCCCCACCAGCAGTCCGAACCCCTGGGCCCGAGCGGCGCGGGCGAAGCGCGGGACGGCCTTGAGCAGGCTGCGGTTCTGGTCGGCGTCCTTGGCGAAGCCGATGCCGGGGTCGATCCAGATCGGGTCCGCACCCGCTGCTCGGGCTCGCTCGGCGATGGAGAGCACCTCGTCGAGCACCTCGGTGACGAGGTCGTCGTAGTCCGTCAGCTGGCTCATGGTGGTGGGGTCACCCCGGCGGTGCATGGCGACGTAGCCCACGCCGAGCTCACCTGCCAGCTCGGCCAGGGTCCCCGAGACGTCGTTGACGATGCGGGCACCTGCCGCCACCGCCGCTCGAGCCACCGAGGCCTTGGTGGTGTCCACCGAGACCACTCCATGGGGGGACAAGGCAGCGATGACCGGGACCACCCGGGCCTCTTCGATCGAGGCGTCGACCACGGACGCGCCCGGGCGGCTGGACTCGCCCCCCACGTCGACCACGGTGCAGCCGGCTGCGAACAGCTCGAGGCCATGGGCGATGGCCGACTCGGTCTCGAGGAACGCACCGCCATCGGCGAAGGAGTCCTCGGTGACGTTCAAGATCCCCATGATGGCGGGGGCCTCGGTGACGGTGGCCTCGACCACGGCGGACCTAGCGGGTCTTGAGGAAGCTGAGCGCCTCGGTGCGGGCCGAGACGTCGGTGCGGAACAGCCCCCGCACCGCCGAGGTGATGGTGACGGCACCAGGCTTCTTGACCCCTCGCATGGTCATGCAGAAGTGCTCGGCCTCCACCACCACCAAGGCACCCCGCGGGGAGAGCACCCGGTCGAGGTCGTTGGCGATCTGGGCCGTCATGCGCTCTTGGACCTGGAGGCGGCGGGCGTAGCCCTCGACCAGTCGAGCCAGCTTGGACAGACCGGTGATGCGCCCATCCTCGCCGGGGATGTAGGCGAGGTGGGCCTTGCCCATGAAGGGCACGAGGTGGTGCTCGCACAGCGAAGTGAAGGGGATGTCGCGCACCATCACCATCTCGTCGTGACCCTCGGCGAAGGTCACCTCGAGGTGGGTGGAGGGGTCGTCACCCAGCCCAGCCAGCAGCTCGTCGTACATCGTGGCCACCCGGCGGGGGGTGTCGAGGAGACCCTCCCGGGCCGGATCCTCGCCAATGGCGGCCAAGAGCTCGGCGATGGCGGCTCGGGCCCGTGGGACGTCGACGCTCATGCCTCAGACCCCGGTCCGGTGTAGGTGTAGATGCCGTTCAGGTTCCGATAGCGCTCGGCCACGTCGAGGCCGTAGCCCACGACGAAGGTCGGCGGGATCGAGAATCCCAGGTACTTGCAGCCCAGCTCCACGCGCTGCTCTCCTTCCTTGATGAGCAGTGCGCAGACCTCGACCGACTTGGGGTTTCGGGACTGGAGGTACTTGCGCAGGTAGTTGAGCGTCAACCCGGAGTCGACGATGTCCTCGATGACGAGCACGTGCCGGTCTACGAGGTCGGCCTCGAGATCCTTGACGATGCGGACGATGCCCGAGGTCTTGGTGGCCGAGCCGTAGGAGGAGACGGCCATGAAGTCAACGTCGACCGGCAGTTCAATCTGGCGGCAGATGTCGCTCATGAACATCATCGCCCCCTTGAGCACCCCCACCAGCAGCGGGGGGTCATCGGCGTAGTCGGCGGTGATGGCCGCGCCGATCTCTGCCACCTTGGCCTGGAGGGCCTCAGGGGTCACGACGGCCGGGCCGAGGTCGGCAGCGGCCCAGGCGGGCGGGGCGTCATTGGGCGCTGGCACGCCGAGGACCTTACCGGACGTCGCCTCGTGGCGAACCAGAACCCCGCCGTGGCGGCTGACCCTGCGGCCACCGCTGAGCTCGGTGGCCCGGACCGCACCTCGGGCCACCTCGAGCACCCGGTCGACCTCGGCCAGGCTCGGGGGGTAGCCGGCAGGATCGGCCAACCAGCTCCGCAGTCGGCGACGGGCGAGGGCGGGCGGTGCGGCTCGCAGGTCCCTCGCCTGGCTCGGGTCGGGCACCGTTGCTGCCGCCAAGGTCTCGAGGAGTGCATCGTCGTCGCCGAGCACCTCGGCCGAGCGCACGAGCAGCGGCACCACGTCCCGCTTGGCCAGGTTGTCCAAGATGGGCAGGAGGTGGTGGCGGAGCTGGTTGCGCAAGAAGCGGTCCTCGGCGTTGGTGGGATCGGTGAGGAACGCCTCACCCGCTGCTCGGCACACCGCCTCGGTCTCGGTCCTACGCAGACCCAAGATGGGCTTGTGGGGTCCACTGGTCATGGCCGACAGCCCGGTCGAGCCTGCCCCTCGGAGCAGGTTCATCAGCACGGTCTCGGCCTGGTCGTCCATGGTGTGCCCCGTGGCGCACCCCTCTGGCAGCACCGCTCGTCGGGCTGCTCGAGCCCGGGCCTCGAGGTTGGGGCCATCGTCGAGTTCGAGCCGGTGGAGGGTGTAGCGGGCACCGAGCCGCTCGGCCAGCGCCTCGACGTGGAGCGCCTCTGCTGGCCCGTCGGGTCGCAGCCCATGGTCGACGTGGTGGAGATCCACTGGGCGGCCGGTGGCGGCGGCGAGCAGTGCCAGCGCAGTGGAATCGGCCCCGCCGGAGACGGCGAGGACGAGCGGCCCCGTGGCGGCGAAGCGGCACCGGGCGAGGAGGTCGGCCAGGAGCGCCTCGTGGGGGCTCAGGAGGGTTCGGTCTCCTGTGCCTTGGCCTCCTCGAGGGCGGCCTTGACCCGAGCGGTCAGGTCGTCGGGGATGGTCTCGGCACAGCGGTCCCCGATGATGGCCAGCAACTCGGCCTCGAACTGCACGGCTCGGTCGCAGGGCCGACAGCGCTGGAGGTGGTCCTTGATGGCTTGGCGCTTGGAGTCGGTGAGCTCGCCGTCGAGGTAGCTGTAGAGCTCATGGACCGCCTCGGTGCAGTTCACCGGCGTCGTGTTCTCCATCGTCATCTGGTCCCCCCTCCGGTTACCGTCGCCGTCCGCAGGATCCCCTGCGCGGTGGCGTACTCATACAACGCCTTCTGCAGCGCCTTTCTTCCCCGGTGGATCCTCGACATCACCGTGCCGATGGGCACCTCGGTGATCTCGGCAATCTCGGCGTAGCTGAAGCCCTCGACGTCGGCCAACAGCACCGCCACCTTGAAGGCCTCGGGGAGGGCGTCGATGGCCTCTTTGACCACGTCGTCGGTGATCTGGGCGATGGCCGCGTCCTCCGCGCTCTCGTCGGCCCCGGCCAGTGGATCGTGCAGCCGACGGTAGAGGTAGAGGTCCTCGACGTCCTCGACGTCAGCCACTTGGGGCCGACGTTGGGCGGCTCGGTAGCGGTTGATGAAGGTGTTGTTCAAGATCTTGTAGAGCCAGGCCCGAAGGTTCGTTCCCTCTTGGAAGCCGCCGTAGCCCTTGAAGGCTCGCAGGTAGGTCTCCTGCACCAAGTCCTCGGCGTCAGCTTGGTTGCCGGTCAACCGGTAGGCGGCGGAGTACAGCGGTCCCATGAACTCCATGGCGTCGGCTTCGAAGGTCGCCTGATCAGCCATGGTGCCATCCTAGGCAGCACCGGTGCGAGGGGAGGGTCCCTCGAGCCCACCGCTGGCGGTAGCCTGCGCTCGTCGTGACGAGGAGGGTGGCGGTGTCGGTCGCAGTGTTGGTGGGCCACGACGTGTTCTGGGTCGTCCTCGCGCTCGTGGTCGTGCTGGCAGCCGTGGTGTTGGTGAGCCTCGGGATCAGCGTGTGGGCCTTCGTGGACTGCCTCACCCAACCGGACTGGCGCTACGACGCCATCGGGGCCTCCAAGGTGACCTGGGCCGTGTTGATCGGCGTGCTCTACCTGGTCACCGGCATCGGCGGCCTCGTCTGCGCGGTGCTCTACCTCACCACCGTCCGACCCAAGCTCAACGCGCTGGGCTGAGGTTGGCGGCACAGGCCCGGCAGGTGCCGAGCACGTCCAAGGT
>CAINFA010000154.1 GCA_903847955.1 uncultured Actinomycetes bacterium | reverse complement strand
TCCTGAGGACAAGGTGGCCCTGGCTGTGGCCAGCGACGGCAGCGTCGATGCTGGTGCTCTGGCGAAATCCATCGCGCCGCTCGTGGGTGGCGGTGGCGGTGGGGCCAAGGAGCTCGCCGTGGCCGGCGGTAAGGACGTCGGCGGCATCGATGCCGCCCTCGAAGCTGCCACGGCTGCGCTCAAGCAGTCCTAGCGATGACGGGGGAGCGCAGTGGTCGCGTGCTCGCCATCGACCCGGGCACCGTTCGGGTTGGAGTGGCGGTGAGTGACTCCGCCCGCCAGATGGCCTTCCCTCGGGAGGCGGTCGCGGCAGGCCCGAGCCTCGTGGACACCCTCGTCCAGCTCATCGATGACGAGGCGCCTGTCACCGTGGTCGTTGGGTTGCCGCTGACCTTAGATGGCCAGCGGGCCCAGGCCGCAACATCGGCCACGGCCTTGTTCGAGCAGCTGCAGCGCCGTCTCGAAGGCACTGGCATCGAGGTCGTCCAGCACGATGAACGACTCACCACCAAGGTGGCCGCCCGCCAGATGACCGCCAGTGGTACCTCGCAGCGTGCAGGGCGATCGAGGATCGACTCGGCCGCTGCCAGCGTGCTCCTCCAGGGGTTCCTCGATGGAGGGTCACGATGAGTGGCGTCTTCGATGCTGGGGTGGTGGAGGAGGCCGACCACGAACTGAGCCCGTTGGCTGAGCGGCGAGCTCGTCGCCGGCGGGTGCTGCGCCGACGCCGGATCGTGGCGGGCTGCGTGGCGGCCCTGCTCGTCGTTGGGCTCTCTACGACGGTGCTGTCGATCTGGCCGCTTGGGGGGCACGGGGCTCCGGTCGTGCTCACCGTCACCGAGGGGGAGTCGACGGATCAGGTGATCGCTGCGATGAGCTCGGCGGGCATCATTCACCTCTCGCCGCTGTTCCGGGTCGACCTGTCGGTGACGGGCACACCCACCATCGTCCCGGGCCACTACGAGATGCCTACCAACCTCAGCTACGGCGAGGCCAAGGCCCTGCTCGCGGCTGGCCCCAACGTCTCTGAGGTCGAGGTTGGCAACGCCCAGATGCTCTCCGAGGTGGTCAACGACGTGGCCAACTACGTCTCAACGAGCTACGGGCAGAAGTTCGCACAGGCGTTGGCGTCACATGCCGTGCGGTCGCCGTTCCAGCCAACGGCGACCACCAGCCTCGAGGGACTCTTGGGGGTGGGGACGTACCTGGTCGCACCGAGCACCACGCCAACCCAGCTCCTCGGGGCCATGGTGCGGCGGTACGTCGATGCAGCGCGTCATCTCGGGTTCACCCCTTCGACCACGGTGGAGGGTCATGACGCCTACGAAGTGGCGACCATCGCCTCGATCACCGAGAAGGAGGGCTACTACCCTTCCAACATGGGCAAGGTCGCACGGGTGATCTACAACCGACTCGCCACGGGCACGCCGCTGCAGATGGACTCCACGGTGCTGTACGCCTACGACCAAGACGGCGGCCAGGTGACCCGAACCATGCTCGAGAACCCGACGCCGTACAACACCTACCTCCACACGGGCCTCACGCCCACCCCGGTGTGCCAACCATCCAACGCGGCGCTCGAGGCCGCGCTGCACCCCACTCCGGGCCCATGGCGGTACTTCACCTTGCTCGATCGCAAGGGGGACACGGCCTTCGCCACCACGTTCGCCCAGCAGCTGGCCAATGAGGCCATTGGGGAACGGAACGGGATTCGATGAGCCGGCAGATCTCGGCCCGCTCGGTGGTCGTTGGAGTAGTTGGAGACCCGGTGCACCACTCGCTCTCTCCACTCCTGCACAACGCCGCCTTCGAGGCGACCTGCACCGACGCCGTCTCGGTTGGCTTCTTGGTCAAAGACGGCGCGTTCCAAGCAGCGCTCGAAGGCCTCGTCGCGCTCGGGGTCCGTGGCGTCTCGGTGACCATGCCGCACAAGGAGGCCGCCGCCAAGTTGGCTGCGGTGACCTCACCGCTGGTCGATCGGCTCGGTGCAGCCAACTGCCTCGTGGTGACCGATGGGCACGTCCACGCCCACTCCACCGACGGTGCGGGGTTCTTGGGTGCACTGCACGAGGGCGCTCAGGTGGACCTCCCTGGGATGCGCGCGATGGTCGCAGGGACGGGGGGCGCGGCGCGCGCCATCATCGCCGCCCTGTGCGACGCAGGCGCCGAGGTCCACGTCGTCAGTCGCAGCACCGACCGAGCCGTTGCGGCGGCCAAGGTGGGCGGCGCCACGGCTCTGGTGGGGCGCCTCGAGGAGTTCCCCACCATGGACCTCGTGGTCAACGCCACCCCCTGTGGCATGGCGGGCACCTCCCACGAGATGACCGGGCCGTTCGGGGACTGGGTGCCGCAGCGGGGTCAGGTGGCCTTCGATGCCGTCTACCAACCGCGACAGACCCGCTGGCTCCTCGCCGCCGCTGCCCAAGGCGCGACGGTGGTCGGTGGGCTGTCGATGCTCGTGCACCAGGCGATTGGGCAGCTCGTGCACTTCACCGGTTGCGCCGTCGATGCCAGCGTGCTGTGGCAGGCCCTCGAGGACCACGGAGCACGAGGCTGACCATGGTCATGCTCCAGCGCCGTGTCTCGAGCCACCGAACCGGCTCGGTGGACCTCTGGCTCCTCATTGCCCCCGTGCTCGCGGCGTTGTTCGGTCTCGTGATGGTCTACACCGCCACCCAAGCAGTGACCGCCGGGTTTGGGCTCTCGAGGGCGTACTTCGCCGAACGGCAGACGATCTTCGTGGTGGCGGGCATCGCCTGCATGATCGTGCTGTCGCGCATCGACTACCACCGCCTGGAGTCCATCGCCACCTTGGGGTACGTGGTCACCCTGCTCTCGCTCTTGGGGGTGATGGTGGTGGGGAACAACGCCCTTGGCGCCACTCGCTGGATCTCGGTGGGGGGACTCCAGATCCAGCCCAGTGAGTTCGCCATCCTCGGCATCATCGTGGCCATCGCCACCTACTGCGCCCGTCGTCCTGACGGGCTCAGCCTTCGGGATATCTCACGGGTGCTCCTGATGGCGGTGGTGCCCATCGGGCTCGTGTTCCTCCAGCCTGACTTCGGTACCGCCATCATCATGGGGGTGTGCGTCTTCGTGATGCTGATTGCAGCCGGGGTGCCGTTGCGGATCTTGGTTGCGCTCTTGCTCCTCGTGGTTGGGGCGGTGGCGATCGCCATCGAGCTGCGCCTGCTCAAGAGCTACCAGCTCCTGCGCTTGACGAGCTTCCTCAACCAAGACCACGCCTCCTCGTCGAGCCAGTTGAGCCAAGCGGTCTACAACCTCCAGCAGTCCAAGATCGCCATCGGCAACGGTGGGCTCTTTGGAGCGGGGATTGGCCACGGCACCACCACCGCCTTGGGCTACGTCCCCGAGCAGCAGACGGACTTCATCTTCTCTGCCATTGGCGAGCAGTTCGGCTTCGTCGGCACGGTGGGGATCTTGGCGCTGCTGTCGTCGGTGGCATGGCGCGTGCTCGTGGCCGGTGTTAACGCTCGCGACACCATGGGGCAGGTGCTGTGCGCGGGGATCTTCGCCTTCTTGGCCTTCTCCATCGTCCAGAACGCGGGGATGGCCATGGGGATCATGCCGGTGGCGGGAATCCCGCTACCGTTCATCAGCTACGGCGGGACCGCCATCGTGTGCACCTTCGCCGGGTGTGGTCTGGCGCAGAGCGTGGCCCAACGACGGGGGATGGGATGAGCGAGGACGTCGACGTGTACGACGAGGACGAGGCGCAGGCGGAGGGCACCTCCTCGGCGCATGATGGTGCAACCAACGAAGCTGCACCTGGGGCCGAGGAAGCCGAGGTGCACTACCCGAGCTTCGCGGTGGTGGGGGTGGCGAACGTGCACATGACCTTGCCCGACCAGTACCCGAGCGTCGTGCTGGCAGAGCAGGTCCTCCCCTTCCGCAGCCTCGTGTTCCCGGTGAGCCTGGCGGACGGCGCCGCCATCGCTGCGGTGCTCGAGGATCGACCCTCGCCTCGACCGAGTTCCCAAGACCTGCTCGGTCAGATCTTGGCGGGGATGAACATCGATGTCGTTGCCGCCAGGATCACTGCCAGGGTCAACGGGACCTACCTCGCAGAACTGGACCTGATGGGTCCTGCTGGCCGTTTGGTGGTCTCATGCCGACCGAGTGACGCCATCAATGCGGCGCTGCGGTCAGCATCTCGGGCTCCGATGCTCGTCGACGTCGAGCTCTTCGAGTAGTGACTTCGGGCGTCGGCGGCTCCTCACCAGGGCGGTAGGGCTCGACCCCAGGCTCCTCGTCGGAGATCCGCATCAAGATCGCCATGAGCACGTAGTCAGCCATCAGCGAGGATCCGCCTCGGGCCACGAAGGGCAAGGTGACGCCCGTGAGCGGGAGGAGTCGCAGTACGCCCGCCATGATGAAGAACGCCTGGAACCCGAGCATGAGGGTCAGTGCGGTGGCCACCAACCTCGAGAACACCGACCGAGCCCGTTGGGCCGTCCGCAGCCCAGAGCCGGCGAAGAGCAAGTAGCACACGACGATCGCTGCTGCGCCGAGCAATCCGAGCTCTTCGCCGATGGACGCGAAGATCATGTCCGTCGAGATCTCAGGGATGTTGCCTGAGACGAGCGAGGCGTGCGAGCCAATGCCGGTGCCCGTCACCCCGCCTGCCGCGAGGGAGAACCAGCCTTGGACGAGCTGTGCCCCGCCCTCGTGGTAGATCGCGGGGCTGGCGGCGTGCAGCCACTCGTCGATGCGCGAGTTGAAGTGGGCGAAGAACTTGCTGGCGGTGTAGGCGCCGATGACGAAGAGGGAGAACCCGAAGACGAGGTAGCGCCATCGCCCGGTCGTCACCCACAGCAAGGAGAGGAAGACGGTGAAGATGAGCAGTGCGAAGCCGATGTCGTTCTCACCGGCAATGACGACCATCGCGAGTGCCCACACCGCCAAGATCGGGACGAGCGGCCTCGGGTCGAGCACGAGTCGGTTGCCAATTCGGGCGGTAGGGATCGACAGCAGCTCTCGGTTATCTGCGAAGTACGAGGCGAAGAAGATGCAGAGCAGGATCTTGGCGAACTCGATGGGCTGAAAGCTGAAGCTGCCGACCCTGACCCACAACCGAGCACCGTTGACGGTCTCGCCAACGTGGGGGATGAGGGGCGACAGCATGAGGGCGATGGCGAGGAGCAGCAAGGTGAAGCGGTAGCGGTCGAGGTCCCTCGACCGGCGAACTGCGGCCAAGGTTGCGGTGTACAGCACGATGCTCACACCCGTCCAGATCGCCTGGAGGATGGCGTAGTTCGAGACCTTGCCGTCGAGCGGGTTCCACCGGAGGATGAACAGGAATCCGATGCCGTTGAGCAGCACGGCCAGGGGCACGAACACCGCATTCGCCCGGGGGGCCAAGATGCGGTTCGCCAGGTGGAGCGCCACCGAGAGCCCCACCACGCACACCCCGAAGGGCACCAAGGTCTTCGGCAGCGCGTTGGTCGTGTTGAACGCCAGGAGAATGTAGAAGGTGGTGAGGATCAGGTCCACCATCAGCAGCATCCCGAGCTCAGCCCGGCGACGTGGAACCCGCCTCCGCCGCAGCCGAAGGCGTCGCGGCTGGGCGGCCACGGTGGCGGTGGAGGTCACGCCAATGAGGTTAGCGGCGGAGGCTACGCTGCTCCGGGAGCCAGACCTGAGGGGCCGCGATGACCACGACCACCGAACCCGAACCGCGACGGAACTTCGAGGACGTCAAGGCGGAACTCGGACCTCGTCGCTTCTCGAATCGGGAGTTGTCGAGGTTGGCCTTCGGCGATCGGCTGCTCGACCTGGCTGAGGACTCGAACGTCCCCTTGCTCGATCGGGTCAAGTTCACCGCCATCTACGCCGACCTGCTCGACGAGTTCTTCCAGGTTCGCGTCGCCAACCTCGAGGACCAGATCCACGCTGAGGTCTCCACCCGATCCCCCGATGGCTTGCGCCCTAAGGAGCAGCAACGCGCCATCCGCGAGGTCGTTGAGCGTCTCGTGGCGCGCCAGGACCGAATCGTCTGCGATGAACTCGTGCCAGCCTTGGCTCGCGAAGGCATCGAGCTCCTCGGTTGGTCTGCGCTCACGAGCGACGAGCGGGCGAGTTTGGCCGAGCGGTTCGAGCGAGAGATCTTCCCGGTGCTCACGCCACTGTCGGTCGACGTCGGGCACCCCTTCCCCTACATCTCGGACCGGAGCTTGAACCTCTTGGTCTCGGTGCACGACCCAGTCACCAATGAGACGAGGATCGCCCGCGTCAAGGTTCCCGACGTGTTGGACCGCTTCGTCAGCATCGGCGGTCCCGAGCGATTCGTGCTGCTCGAGGACGTGCTCGCCGCCCACCTCGACGTGCTGTTCCCAGGAATGGTGGTGGGCGAGCACCAGCTCTTCCGCATCACCCGCAACGCTGACCTCGTGGTCGAAGAGGATGAGGCCGACGACCTCTTGGTGGCCCTCGAGGCCGAACTGCGTCGACGGCGCTTCGGGCACGCCGTGCGCCTCGAGCTCTCTGGGGATGCTGCGCCGGCCTTGAAGGCGATCTTGATCCGAGAGCTCGACCTGCGTCCTGATCAGGTCTACACCTCGCGGGCGCCCCTCGGGCTTCCGGCGATGTGGCGCCTCGTCGGCCTCGAGCGTCCAGACCTCCACATCGACTCGTGGAGCTCGACCCCACCGGCCCAGATGGCGACGCCCGAGGGGGGCAACGTCGACCTGTTCGC